>JAKQIK010000019.1 GCA_029557395.1 bacterium | reverse complement strand
AATGATTGGTGGGTTGACGGAATTTGGGATTTCTTTGGTGTTGATCCGTATTGTTACAACACTTGTTCCAGTAAAGGTAAGACTATTTTGACTGACGGTGCATGGAACTCATTTGTTTCTTATCTTAGCAATAAAAATATTCCGATCGGTATAGGTGAATGGGGTGAGACGAACAAAGCTTCAGTTTGGGCAAGTGTTATGCGTGATGTTTGGGCATATGGTTTTCAGAATAAAAAAGACATTGTAGGATACGCAGCCTTTGATTCCGGACTAAATCCTCCTTCTGGCGATCCTGGTGTCGACACTACATTCCCGCCAGAGGTGCTAGCCACCTTCCAAGATATCCTCAAAAATGACCAGAGAGTCCAGAGAGTTAATGATCTGAAAGCTGGTAGTGTCCCTGCTTCAAACTTCGGTACTATCACCGCAAAGGTTAATTTACCCGAGAGCGGTAGCTATAAACTCTGGGTCAGAACTGCTGCCTCAAATAGTACAAATGCTCTGAGCGTGCAAATAGACAACGGACAAGTGCTTAGTATGGGTGGCCCTACCACCTCTAGCGATTGGACGTGGGTTGACTTTAAGAATGGTGATCAAGCTAACAAAGCTGTGATGAATCTAAACGCCGGTGAACATACTATAAAAATCACAGGAACCAATAAGGGCGTAAAGCTAGATAAGTTCCTTTTGACCAATGAATCTTGCATACCTGAAGGTATAGGCGGATGTCCTGTAGCCAATACTCCTCCAAATACCCCACCAACGACACCTAGTTCAAAATATGCTTCAATAAGGATAACTTCTCCTGCTGCTGGTCAAACTATTGTTGGCAACACAGTTGTAAAAGTAGACCAAGGGACAGCTAACATCCAAGAAGTATCCTTCAGAGTTGATGGTAAATGGCAAGCTACCGACAGCGAAGCGCCATTTGAATGGACATGGGATACTACAAAATATAGTAATGGTAACCATTCTATTGTAGCTAGGGTAAGGCTAGTTGGTGATGCTGGCAATGTAAACTCTGGAGACCAAATAGCTGCCGCTGTTAAAGTTAGTAACACATCAAGCCCAACCACACCTCCAGTCCAACCGGCAGATATCCAGGCTCCATCTACTCCTAATGGACTGAGGGCTGCTCTAAGATTTGACTGGACAAGAATGAGTTATGTAGTTGACTTAAACTGGCTTAAATCATCGGACAACAATGAAGTTGGCCAATACACTATCAAGCGTGACGGTAGCCAGCTTGGTACAACCACAAGCACCTCATTTACAGACCGCAAGTCAATGAGCGCAGACCAAGTCTATACTTATTCAGTATCAGCCAAGGATAAAGCTGGTAATACTTCCAAAGAAGGAACAATGAGTATCAGTACAAAGTGTTCATTCATGTTCTGCTCTATACAGGTCCTCTAGGGCTACTTCCACTAAAAACACTGGTATAGAAAAATATGCCAGTGTTTTTTAGTGGGGTTAATTTGATTATAGATATCTACTCAATATCTGATTTATAAATTTTATGCTCATTAATGCAAAGAGTTTGTGGATAGAGTAAGTCTAATGTACAATATGGCCAGAAAATACTTACGATTAATAGAATGAAGATTGTAAAAGATTCAAACGTTGTACAACGAGGCTATAATAAGCTATACAATAAGTATAGGTCAGCTTCACCGCGCAAACAACATTTGATTCGTGGTGGAACTATTTCTCTCCTGTTTGGTATATGTGGTGTAGCAGTTTTGATTAGCAGTTTTGCCAACAGTAGTAGCGTAACAGGTGTTGTTTACAGAGATTTTAATGGCAATGGCAGGAGAGATAATACACAAGTTGTCAACCCATCGCTGGCGTCAGATAGGGGTGTGGCTGGAATAACGGTAAAAGGCTTCAGCTCCGGTGGGCAATTGTGTGATACTCAAGTTACAAACACTGCTGGTGAATATATATTAGATATGGCAAGCTGTTCTGGCACAAGGTTTCGGGTTGAATTTGCAGACTTACCTAGTGATATGTACCCTGCTCCGCTCGGAATAGATAACAAATCAACTACTCAATTTGTGAACCCTGGTGACACAGCTAATTTAGGGGTGTATAGACCTGGTGAGTTTTGTCAAAATAATCCAGCTTTGGCTACTTCGTGCTATAGCTTTGGCGAGATGGCTGGTCCTAATTCGGCTAATGGAGCAATTTTTGGATTTCCGTTTAATATTAGTGGTACAACATCCCCCCCGATGACCCTAGGTACCAATGGGCAAGCCGGTACAACCTGGGGGCTTGCATATAGACAATCTAACAATACTTTATATAGTGGTGCATTTATGAAACGGCATGCAGATTTTGGCCCAGGTGGTCCTGGTGCAATTTATGCTTCGCCGGTCCCTGCCAATGGCACTGGGATAGCGGTACCAAGTTTGTTAACAACAATACCAAATGCAGGCACTGACTCTCATCCAGTGAGCGATACAAACTGCAATTCACGAGATGGTCAAGTGAGCGCTAATTCCAGCACATGTTGGGCAAGGGACGAATTTTCGTTTGATAAGATAGGTAAAAGTGGGTTAGGTGGCGTAGCCTTAATTTCTGATCAAAATAATCCAAGTTTAGATGTGTTAGTAGCAATAAATATGAATGACCGGAAGATATATAAGGTATCAAACCTAGATACTGTACAAAGCTCTACCGCATACGATTTACCACTAGACTTACCAAATACAGGACCTAGTGCGATACCGTTGGGCAATTCTGCTGGCCAACACCGTATATGTAATCAGAATGATGTACGGCCTTTTGCTGTAACTATATATGAGGGTATCGGTTATGTTGGGCTAGTATGTTCGGCACAAACTAGCCGTGATACTGCTGATTTAAGGGCATACATATATAGTTTTAATCCTACGACTATGATATTTGCTACATCACCAACCCTAGAGTTTCCGTTAGACTATGGTCGCTCTTGTTCTAATGGTAATAATACCGTTGGTTGCTGGCAGAGAGCTAACTGGTTACCCTGGATTAGTACGTTTGATGACCCACTTGTTAATAACGGACAGCCTCCTATGGGAAATGGAGTCAAAATAAGGACAGCACCTCAGCCAATGTTATCTGATATTAGTTTTGGTGCAAATGGTAGTATGACTATAGGTTTACGTGATCGATACGGTGACCAGATGGGATACCAAGCTTTAAATACCAATAGTGTTGACGGTACGCTCTATATAGCTACAAGTACAGGGGATATGCTACGTGCCTGTCTGGTTAACGGCGCATATATTATGGAGGATGCTGGTCAGTGTGATGGTAAAGGTCCTGGTAGTAGTGGCGTGCATACAGTTGTCAATGGGTTGCCACAAGGTCCTGGTGGCTATGAGTTTTATAACTTTGATTTCTTTGAAGATGATAATGGTGACCCCATATTTCATGATGAAAGTGTGCAAGGTGGGCTTGCACAGGTACCTGGTTTTGATACAGTGGTCAGTTCGAATATGAACCCACTGCGTGGCTTGACAGATGGTATTTGGAGTGGTGGTTTACGCTGGTATAACAGTGAAGATGGAACAAAGAATAACGCCTATAGACTTTATCAGAGTGATTATCAAAATGCAGTAATTGCAACCCCATATTTCGGTAAGTCTAATGGTATAGGCGACATAGTAGCAATATGTAGATCGGCGCCAATAGAAGTTGGGGATTTAGTATGGAAAGACACTAACTCTAATGGTGTCCAGGATGCAGATGAGCCTGCTATCCCTGGCGTTACAGTAACACTTGTTAACTCTACGGGTGGAGTGATTGCTACGGCCGTAACAGATGAAAATGGAAACTATTTATTCTCTAATCGTGTTCAAGATGAAGATGGAAATACAATTACAAGTACGCCCAGTCGAAAATACGGTATTACAGACCTGACAGCTAATACACAGGATTTTCGATTAGAATTGAGTACTGAGGCTGATTACTCCAGTCAGAGTCGTTTACAAAATCTAAGCTTAACAACAGCAGATGTCACTGTAAATAATGGCAATAGTCAAAATGATTCAAATGCCAACGTAGCCAATAGTAATATGGAATTATCAGCAACAAATCCTGCCGTGTTGTCATTTAGCACTGGAATATCTGGTGCCAATAATCATACTTTAGACTTTGGGTTCGTAGAATCTATTAGTATTGATACACCTATAGAAAACACCACAAGTAGTCCTAGCAATCCAACACCACCGACTTCAATAGAACAAGTAACCAAAAAAACTGTAACTACATTTGCAAATACGGGGCAAGCACTGATCGCTAGTGTTATCACAGCCATAGTTTTGCTTTGTTGTGGAGTAGGTTATTTTATCTGGATTCGCCGCCGTTAAAGATAAATATCTATTTCATGTCTTTGTATATGTAGTGGCATTCTACAATGGTAGCTCTAGAGAGCTACTGGCATTGTGACTTATATAGAGCATGAGAGCTATACTTATTGCTATAAGCAAACAGAGTACTACAAATAAACGTTTTTCTTTCATTTTGCTAATCCTGTCTGTAATTCTGCTCTAACTACTAGTCTGTCTTTGGGATTCCAGAGTGGTGTGCAAGTATATAGCGTTAAGGTTGGATATTTTGTGGGACCAAGAACATCTGTTTGAGTTGTTTTTACAGTTTTTATCTCAATTACCTTATAAGTAAAAGTGTAATTATTCCAAACGATGCCAATATTATCACCTTTTTCAAGTTTATCTAAGAAGTAAAAAGTACCCTGGGGGTCACCGTACGTGAATCGATGACCAGCGAGTACGGTATTGCCTCCCTTGTCTGGAGTGCTTCCTCCAGGCCACCGCCATACCCCTTGTTTTAGGGCTGTGTATGGATTTTTGTTTTCGACGATTGTTTCATCTAGGACCATAGCAGGAATTATTAGGTTGTTAGCCTTTGTCGATAGGGGCTTTGAATCATTTTGGTGGTTAGGTGTACTGGTACTTGGTGATGATTGATTATTTTTTTGATTTTCAATAATAGTTTGTTCTAGTTGTTGACGTTTTCCTGAGTTTAAACTACTGGCGTAAAGTATCTGTGGCATAAGAGGGACTAGAATAATATATAAGTTAATTATTATCAATGTTACTAGCAGTAAGTTGTTAACCTTACGTAAAAGTCTTTGATTCCTATCCTTGGTAAACCCAGATAGATCTGTTGAATTATTGATTTTTCCTTCTCGTGTTTGGGGTGGGTATTCATTGGATAAGTAAATTTGTTCTCTGTCTGGTATTGCCATAATTACATAAGCATTATATATCAGACAATCAATCATTAAAAATTTTTGATTAATTATACTTTAAGCATTAACATATAGTTATGTATTCTGTTGGACAAAGCCTTGTGCCGAATATAGACGGTATTGACCTGAGTGTATTGATTAGTCAAGGGCATCAAATATCATTCTTAAAAATATTGCTAATAGTAATAGGCGTTTTTTTGGCTCGTATTATTACCAAGCAAGTCATGTATATACTGGTTGGGCGTGTTTTAAAGAGTCAAAAGTATACTAATAAAAAAGAAGAGAATAAGCGTAAGAGTACACTTGTAGCTGCAATGAACACCATTACTACAATCCTATATATTTTATTAGGTATGATAGCTATTTTGTACGAGATAGGCATAAATTTTTCAGCTTTGATTGCGACTTTTGGTGCACTTGGTGTTGTACTAGGTATCGCCGGTCAGAGTGCAATCAAGGATTTTTTGAGAGGCATGTATATTCTAATTTATGACCAGATGCGAGTTGGAGATATCGTCGAGATTCTAGGCAAAAGTGGTATGGTAGAAAACATTTCACTACAAGTTGTTAGGCTTAGAGATTTAGATGGTAATGTACACGTTATTCCTAACGGTGATATAAAGATTGTTACCAACAAGACTAATAGTTATGCAAATGTAAACTTAGATGTATATGTTGCGTATGATAATGATATTGATAAGATAGAGAAAATATCGAACAAGGTTGGCGCCGAGATAGCTAAAGATCCCAAATGGCTCGAAAAAATTATTGACCCAGTACAGTTTTTACGGGTCGATGGCTTTGGTGATGTCAGTGTAAAGATAAAATATTTAGGAAAAGTTTTGCCTGGTGAGCAGTGGCAGATTGCAGGTGAATTTAGAAGACGATTAAAAATAGCTTTTGAGGAAAATAATATTGCCATACCCTATCCTCAACGGGTTTTACACGAAAGTAGCAAAGCAACTAAATCAAAAAAATAAATGTAGCCACACCTATAGCCATTATCAGAACAACTAAGACAGACGCAGTTATTGTTTTTTTCATAAAACTATAAGACCCCTTCTCTAGTACCTTTGATATCGATTAAAAACAGAAACGCCTCGATCCCAATCTGAATAAAATCCTTCCGACCAAAGTGTCAAAAGCTGTTCAAAATATGCTTCGTACATATATTTAATACGATCTACGCTAAAATTCTTGACTGCAAACTCGTGAATTGCTTTATTATTGAGTTTATCGACATTATTTGCCGCCCAAACGGCCTCACCTATTGTTCTAAACCTATAGCCATGTACACCGTGTTGTATATTTTCAGGAAAAGCTCCAAAATCAGTAGAGATAACGGGTGTACCACAAAGTAGACTTTCGATAGAAACGCCACCAAAAGGTTCGAGGTAGGTAGTTCCCATAAAGACAGCCTTTGCCCCACTCAGGAGTTTGGCACGTTTCTTTACATCCGCATGGCCAACGTGTTTGATATGGTCACCCTCTAGAGTAATGCCATCACCAATTATTTTATTGCCCTCGATTGATTTTACACCCTGCCCGGCCATTATTAATTTGGCTCCAATGCGTCTTGTAACTTCAGCGGCAATCTCTGGTCCTTTGCGCTTAGTCAATCGACCCAAGAAGAGAAAATAATCATCTTTTTTGGCCTTAAACGGAAAGTTTTTTGGTTCGAAATAATTTGGTATAACTACGTCGTAAAAATGACCATTGTCATCGTTTAGTGTTCCATTGACGTAGTGCATCCAGGCGTAAGATTCAAAGACTTTATAGGCCGAAAATACTCCTCCGTACCCTATGCCAAATTCAACACTCATATTCTTTGGAAAGGCATCGGCAATTTGTTTCTGACAATTACCACCAATAATACAAATAAAATCTTTTGGCTTTAATCTTTTAGATATCCCTTCAATTGCTCTTTCGTTGGTTTTTTTCCAATGTTCATCTTCTTTTTCCCATGTAATGTTAAAGAAGTTTTTCTTAAAGTCATTGTCGCCAAACCATTGATATTGATCAGATTTTGGGGCAATAGTAATTAGCTCATCAACCTCAGCTTCATTTTCTTCAGAAGCATACAGATAGACAGTATGACCAAGCGACTTCATCATATTACAAAACTTGCGCACTTTTGATGTATATGCGCAAGCTTCGTATTCTAGGGTAGTTTGAGTGTGTGGCAATGATATAACATGAAACCTCAGTGGTAGAACATTACCAGGTTTAATGTTTGCATCTTCCTTGCTCTGTTTTCCGTTTACCCCTTTTGACATTGTCTTTGATTATATCACATTTTAGACAATAGATTATCGCAGACCCAATTTCTTGGTACAGGCGGGCCACTGACCCCAGCCACTTCTGGCTAATAATATCTCGGCACGCCTAATTTGTTCTTCACGGCTATTTTGATGTGGCAACCCAGTTCCACCGACAGCTCTCCAGGTTGAAGCTGTGAATTGTAGCCCTCCATAGTAGCCATTGCCGGTGTTAATACTCCAGTTTCCACCCGATTCACATTTTGCCAATTTGTCCCAAACGCTACCATCCGCAACAGCAGGAGCATTTGAAGCTACTTGATTTGATTGTTTTTTTGAGCTCAACCGTTTACTATTTAATTTTTTTGTAGTTTTTGGGTTTACGGCAGGCCTTGGTGCGCTAATAGGTATTTCACGACTAG
This sequence comes from bacterium, assembly GCA_029557395.1. Taxonomy (GTDB): domain Bacteria; phylum Patescibacteriota; class Saccharimonadia; order Saccharimonadales; family JACDBH01; genus JAGQMT01. Next base: position 8,341 of record JAKQIK010000019.1, on the reverse strand, counting down.
CAATCTGTTCATCAGCATTTGGAATCCTTATTTTATCACCTGGATTGATAATATTTGGATCACTGATGAAAGCATTTGCATCAAAAAGCCTCTTGTAAGTTGTGTTATTAGCTTTTGCTATTTTGCTTAGGCTATCTCCTTTTTGTACTTCAACGATGACTTCAGCAGGTACCTTAGGGTTTTCTGGGACAGGTTGCTGGTCTGTATCATCGGTGCTTGCTGATAAGACATGTCCATCTTCTTGGTTATTTTGTTGTGATTCTTGTTGATTATCATCAGATTTTTGAAAGCCAAATATTTGGCTAAAACTGAGCGCAGATGCTGTCTGGCTGATTGATAATGTTGCGATCAAGGCCAGCGCTAAAAAACCTGTGATTAGGTTGGTCTTTTTCATATGTTATTTACTCCCTTACACTCCCTATGCTTTTTGTTTTTTGTGCTATTTTTGGGCACAAAACATTGATCCGTATCTCAAAACCGGACATTGATATTAATTATTACTAATTTGAGATTTGCATAAGAAATTTTGTCTGACCTTCTCCACCTCGCATTTGGACGAAAGACGACAAGTTTCCATACTAAAGACCTGTACGTTAATGTCAAGTCTTAGACTTAATCAATTTATCTAGCATTCATAAATTTACATCGATAAGTAGCATAAAATTTTTGTTGTTGTGAAATTTATCACAAATATTATTTTTTTGTAATTTTTATTGTAGAAAATTTGATTTTAGCACTTGGTCATTGATGCCAAGTTTTTTTAGTTCAGATTTTAATCCAAATACCATGTCATTAGGTCCTGCAATATGTAGATCATACTCCTCATAGGTTTGTAACTTGTTGAATAAATAATTAACATCAAAACGTTTACTTGATTTGATAATATCAATATATGAATTTGTTTTTGATATATGATCAAAATAGTCCTCAAATAACATCGGGGTATCACGACTGGAGTAGAGTATTAAGAGGTTGACTGGTATTTTTTCGAGGAGTGCTTGTCTAATAGCCATATGAAACAAGGTAATACCCGTACCACCGGCTACAAATATTTTGGTCCGCGATAAATCGCCCCAATCTAACTCGCCTTCTATATTGTAGCCATTTATTACACCTCCTATTTCTAATTGGCCCAAATCTTGCTTGAATTCACTATCACTGATACGAGTAATTATTTTTAGGTTTGGTGCTGATGGTAGAGACGATATAGTAAACCGTCTTTCGCTATATCCCCAGGTTTTTTTTGGGATTTCAAGGCGAATTGACTGACCGGCCTGCCAGCTAAGCTCATCCATGGGCTCAAAATCAAATGACCAAATATTACTGGTTTCATGTCTTTTTCCTACTAGCTTGAGCTTCATATGTTTAATTTTATGATAATATCGTCGTCAGACATAATGATAGTGATAAAAGTCACTTGACTCAATTAGTTGCGCTAATGCTATGCTGTATGTAGCTACGTTTGGGCTTCTGGTTTTGGTCTTTTTTGGACCCCAGATTCCTCCTCTCGGGCTTTACGTATAAATCTATAGCCGTTGGTCGTTTTGATCGATGCCTATCCAAATTACATCGTCTGATAGCGTGTTCGTTAAGCTATCACCTCTTATAAATATTAAGTGGAGTGATTTGGTATGCGTAATAGCCTTTCTCTTGAACAAAATAAAAATAACAAAACACAGGTCGACGTATTATTTTATTACAATGGTCGTGATCATTATGCTCGTCCAATCAAGCTGACTTGGAATAACGAGGACTATGTCTTGGGTGGTGTTCAATTTTGGTACACCGAACATCGTAATAACAATCTCGTTCATCATTATCGAGTTAGTGATGAATCGGGTGATTTGACTTTTGAATTAAGCTTAGAAACCGAAAATTTAACCTGGAGATTAGAAAAAGCTATCTCAAATCGGGGTGACTCTATCATAGATGTAATATCAAGCCGGTTTACAGGGGGTGTATATGCGTGAATCTATAAATGAGCCAGTGAGCGTGGTCTGGTATTACAATGCACCTAGTCGCCATATGCAACCATATATGCTGAAGTGGAATAGCCACGAATATTATTTGGGTAAGATAGATTTTTGGCATAAAACATGGGATGGTAAGTATCAAATACATCATTTCTCTGTCGCCGATAAAGACGGCCAAGCTTATTTCAAATTGGCCTTTAGGACGGATAATCTGCAGTGGACTGTCGAGGAATATATGTATGCCGATATGCCGGCACCCACTTATGCGTCATCAAATACAAGCTAAAATTTTCGCGAGTTTTCACAGATATATAGATGTGAAATCTCGTGAAATAGATGTGAAAGACAATCTTTAGACAAGAGAGGTATACTACTATGAGAGACAGAAAAAAACGTAAACAGCGTGAAGAAGTTAGAAAGATATTAGAAACAATGCGCCTAGAGCTAGCGGCTCAGCGTATGGCTCAAGAACAGGATAGATATCATGGTTCAATACTTAGAGTTGACGAGATAATCAAAAATGCCAGGAAGATGGTCGTGGGCTAAGGTATGATAATTAGACAAGATATACAAAATCTACCTCTCAACAAAGCTCCACCTCTGGTGATGCATATTGATCTAAATTCTTGTTTTGCCATCATTGAACAACAAGCTAATAGATTGCTAAGAGGTAAGCCTGTTGGGGTAGCGGCTTACGATACGCCAAGAGGATTTATATTAGCATCTAGCTATCAGGCGAAGGCCAAGGGTATTAAGCTTGGGGTTAATGTAGCAGAAGCTCGGCAGTTGTGTCCAGGCATAGTGATCGTAACACCAGATCCACCTAAGTATCGTCAAGCCCACACTCTTTTTAAAGAGTTAATGCTTGAGTATACGGATGATGTTACACCCAAGAGCATTGATGAGTTTGTCTTAAATTTACAAAAATCACCGAGTTTGAGGTCTGGGCAGACTGTTGAGCAGATAGGATTAGAGATTAAACAAAAAGTGTCCGAGCGTCTAGGTGAAGCTGTCACAGTGAATGTCGGCATTGGGCCCAACCGATTTTTGGCCAAATTTGCAGCTGGATTTAATAAACCGGATGGCATGAAAGTTATTGATTACTCTAACCTAGAACAAACTTACAGAGGTGTGGACTTGATTGACCTGCCAGGTATTAATGTCCGTTATCGACAGAGATTACAGATGTATGGCATTAATACTCCACTAGACTTCCTGGCATCCAATCAACATACGCTCCAAAAAGTAGTTTTTAGATCCATAGTTGGTCGGTACTGGTATATGCGTCTTCGGGGTTATGAGGTAGATGACTATGTGTCTAAGCGCACCCAAATAGGTCATCAATATGCCCTACCCAAAAAGACGGCAGATAAGCTTGAACTAGCAAGGTTACTTATGAAGCTATCCGAAAAAGTTGGTCGGAGGCTTAGGTCAAGCAGTCTAACTGCTGGTGGTGTTCAATTGTATCTTGATTTTATAAATTTTCAGGAGCAGATACATGGTGGTAATGGATTCATCGGAGGTGATAATTTAGCCAGCAAAAATGCATGGCACCAGAGCTACAAAATAGGCCACAGACTGTATAGCACTGATTCTATATATAGAGTCGCAAAATATTTACTTTCCAAGGCTCAAATTTATGATTTGGTGCGCGGTATGAGTATTACTGTATTTGATCTTAGGCCTGCAAATCCAGAACAAATTAGTCTGTTTGATCAAGATAGACAAATATCAACCGGCCGTAGGTTGTCTCGGGCGATGGATGAAATTAACAATCGGTACGGCGAATTTATTATCACTCCAGCCGAAATGATGGATATGCAAGGAGAGATATTGGACAGGATAGCTTTTGGTAATATCCGGGATATCAATAATAGATAACAAAAGAAGATAACTTCAAGACTTGCTCTATAGAGCTTATGTTCGTAAAATATAGACATAAATTAAAAAAATTAGTGAGGGCGATGAGAGTATTGATGCTCGGGTGGGAATTACCACCTAACAACAGTGGCGGACTAGGAGTAGCATGCTACCAGCTCTGTAAGGCTCTCTCAAAAAAAAGCATAGATATTGAGTTTATCCTGCCCTATTCGGCAGATCACGATATAGATTTTATGAAAATTAGTCCGGCCTGTTCTCAGGATGTAGACCAGATCGTGAGTAGTGGTATCGCCTATGATAGCTATAAATACATATACTCAGATGGTAGTGAGAAATTTGTGAATATTTACGACCAACAGAAAGCCTACGAACATGCCGTGGCCAAGATGATAGATAACACGGAATTTGATATTATTCACGCTCATGATTGGCTGACATTCAGAGCTGGTATTAAAGCTAGACAGTCTACAGGCAAGCCTCTTATCGTACATGTTCATTCTATAGAATCTGACAGATCAGGTCGACCCGGAGGCGGAAACCCTCTGGTACGAGAGATAGAAAGCATGGCTTTTATGATTGCAGATAGAATCATTGCCGTCAGTCATTTGACAAAACAAGCCATAGCTCGCGAATATGACATCCCTCCCTCAAAGATAGAAGTGGTACATAATAGTCTAGATCTGGACATGGTTGAAGACTTAGATGATAGTAATGCCTACCGTTATCTGACAAGGATGAAGCAACTTGGATATAAAGTAGTCGTAAATGTTGGACGTTTGACTATCCAAAAAGGCCTGCCAAATTTATTGCGTGCAGCCAAGATTGTGATTGATAAGGAACCAAAAACGCTATTTCTGATAGTCGGCTCTGGTGAGCAGTACACTGAGCTAATAGACCTGGCGTCTGAGCTAGGTATAAGTAAGAATATGATATTCACTGGTTTTCAAAGGGGCAAAAATTGGCGTGATAGCTTTGCGATTGGTGATTTATTTGTGATGCCATCGGTTTCAGAGCCGTTTGGTCTGACCCCACTCGAGGCAGCTGGCTACGGTACTCCATCGTTAATATCAAAGCAGTCGGGAGTAGCGGAAGTGTTTCACAACTGTCTCAAAGTAGACTTTTGGGATGTTGACGAGATGGCAAATCAGATAACTACAGTGGTTAGAAACGATGCCCTAAGAGACGAACTCCACGCTAGGTCTTTGCATGAATATAATAAACTTTCTTGGAATCAAGCAGCCGATAGTCTAGTCGAAATGTATAACCAGCATAAGTTCTCTGCAGAGGTGTATGCCTGATGTCAAAAAAAGCCATTGTTTTGTATCTACATGTCCATCAACCATATAGGGTAAGGCATTATACTATTTTTGATACTGGTGCTGATCATAATTATTTTGATACAGAATATCATGCACAAGAATCTAATGAACGGGTAATCCATAAAGTAGCAGAAAAATCATATTTACCTACTAACGCCTTGCTTATGGACTTAATCAAAAAATATCCAGATTTTCGGATCAGTCTTTCGATCACCGGAACGGCTATCGAGCAGTTTGAACGTTGGTCTCCAGAAGTGCTAGAAAGCTTTAAACAGTTGGTAGATACCGGCCGAGTAGAGATAGTTGGTGAAACGTATTATCATAGCCTGGCTTTTTTCTACTCAAGGACAGAATTTGAACGTCAAGTCAAAATGCACGAAGAAAAAATTCAACAAATTTTTGGCCAAACACCGAAGGTATTTCGTAACACTGAGCTTGCGTATAATAATGATCTAGCTATATGGGCCGATCAAGCTGGCTACAGAGGAATTTTGGCCGAAGGATGGGACCCGGTGCTTGGCTGGAGATCGCCAAACTTTGTTTATCAGCCTACTAATACCGAAAATATTAAACTACTACTCAAAAACTATCGTCTCAGTGATGATATTGCCTATCGATTTAGTGAGACAGCAAGGACCAACAAGCCTTTGACTGCAAGTACCTTCTCGCATTGGTTGTCAGAATCTGTGGATTCTCAGATTTTTAATTTATTCATGGATTATGAAACTTTTGGTGAGCACCAATGGGAAGATACTGGTATATTTAATTTTCTAAAGCACTTGCCCGAAGAGTGGTTGCGCCACGAAGGCTATACATTCATGACTGTTAGCCATGCGATTGATTCATTTGACGTTGTCGATAGGGTTGATATGCCAGATACAGTTACTTGGGCAGACACCGAACGTGATTTGACTGCTTGGTTAGGTAACAAGATGCAGGAGCAGGCCTCTAGTGCAATCTATGAGCTTGAGGATAAGGTGTTTGGCACTAATGATTTGGCACTCATAGCCGATTGGCGCAAATTGACCACTTCTGACCATTTTTATTATATGTGTACAAAATGGTTTAGTGACGGTGATATTCATGCTTATTTTAGTCCTTACAAATCGCCTTATGAAGCGTTTATGAATTTTATTAACGCCTGGCACGATATCAAGTTTCGTTTAGCAGAAAAAGGTCTGGAGGTCTAAGGTGGGACGACCGGTTGTACTGAGTAATGGGCAATTATTTGTAGGTCTTAATAAACATGGTCTTGTCCATGATTTTTATTATCCGTATATTGGGCTAGACAATCTCACAACTACCCGAAGTGAACGCCACAAAATTGGTATTTGGGTAGATGGCTATTTTTCTTGGGTAAATGATGGTACTTGGGAGATGAAGGTAGACTTCGAAGAAAATGCTCTGATTAGCTCGATCGCCATGAAAAACCACAAACTAGGTATAGAACTACAGCTACAGGATTTTGTTGATTCGGGCATGAATGCTTTTTGTCGCCATATCAAAGTTATCAATCGTTTTGATTATGCCAGGGATGCTAGGCTATTTATGCATCAAGTATTCCAGATATCTCACGATGGTCGAGCCGATACAGCCCTATTCGACCCCGAAGAACATTATCTGTTGGACTATAAGGGGCGTTGTAGCTTGTTGATTTATGCCGAGACTAGCGATGGCAAACCTTTTGATCAGTATGCAGTCGGCAATTGTGGTATTGAAGGCAAAGAAGGTACTTTTAAGGACGCAGAAGATGGCGAGCTGTCAGGTAATGCCGTCGAACATGGTGGTGTTGACTCGGTTGTGCGCTTAAGTATGAAGCTTGGTGCGCTCCAGTCAAAAACAGTCGATTACTGGATTGTTGCCGCAAATTCCCAACAAGATGCTGAAGCAAAAAATCTTGAGCTAAAAAAATACGGTTTAGTTTCTAGACTTCGTGACACAAGACGATTTTGGCATGACTGGATGGCTGTTGCTGAGCCTAAGCTGCGTCAGGTAGATGACAAATATCTGTCAATGACCAAAAAATCGATGCTGGTAATCAAGGCTCATACTGACCGTCGTGGCAGTATTTTGGCTTCAGGTGATTCTAGTATATTTAACTATGGACGTGATTATTATTGTTATTGTTGGCCACGTGACGGGGCGTATGCCGTCTGGCCTTTGATTAGATTAGGCTACAAAGAAGAGGCCAGAAATTTCTTTGAATTTTGTCGTGATATTATGCACGAAGATGGTTATTTGATGCACAAATACCAACCAGATAGGGCTATCGGAAGTACCTGGCACCCGCTAATTCATCAGAACAATAGACATGAGCTAGCAATTCAAGAAGACGAAACAGCTATTGTGATTGTTATGCTAGGTGAATATCTCAAAAACACTAGTGATAAAGATTTCGTTGATTCGCTATATTTGACTTTCATACGTCCTACTTGCCAGTTTATGGCTAAGTTTTTTGATGAAGAGACGAATTTGCCTCACGCGAGCTACGATTTGTGGGAAGAAAAGTTTTTGACTACTAGTTATACGGTGGCTACTACCTATGCGGCACTAATCGTTGCCTCGCAGTTTGCAGAGATTTTTGGTTATCCCGAAGATGCTGTTGCTTGGCGGGAATCGGCGAGTCGTATAGAAGAATCTTTCTACAAGTTATTTAATAGTGAAAAAGGTTATTTTTCTAAAGGTTATCTCTTGCAAAATGACGGAAGTGCAACAGTTGATGATACATTAGATATGTCTAGCTTTTATGGCATGATGATGTTTGGTCCAAAGGGTTCGCGTGAGATGGTCGATAAGTCGGTTAGTAGTATAGAATCGATTTTGTCTAGTCATTCGCCTTCCGGTGGTATACCCCGTTATGAAAAAGATTTTTATCTTCATCGTCACGATGAATATCTGGGAAATCCTTGGTTCATCTGTTCTTTTTGGCTGGCACAATATTACAAAGACCAAGGACAGTCTGAAAAGGCCCATGCTATTATGGACTGGGCTTCGACTAAAACACTGGAGAGTGGTATTTTCAGCGAACAAATAGATCCGGCTAATTCAGAACAGATTGGGGTTTCTCCACTGGTCTGGAGCCATGCTGAGTATATCAACACTGCCCTTGATCTAGCAGATATATAAGAAGCTATAAATTAGTAACCACTCACTAACCGTGGCGCTAGA
>JAKQIK010000007.1 GCA_029557395.1 bacterium | reverse complement strand
CTAAGTTACGACTAATAGCTCTGGACTCGCTGACAACGGCTCTAATTGTCTCAAAAGCACTAGCAATTTCTATATCACCGGGCTCTAGTTCTGGCCAAGTACTCAAAACTAACAAACTTCCCTCCTCCCAGCGCAATGTCTGCCAGATAGTTTCTGTAATAAACGGCATAAATGGATGTGCTATCTTGAGTATCACTTCTAGACAGTAAGCTAGGATAAATGGGTTTTGATCGGCCTTGCTGGCCTCTATATACCAATCAGCAAATTCATCCCAGATTGTGTGATACAAGGTATCAAAAGCCTCCGAAAAACGGTAATTGTCCAAATCTTTAGCTATTTTATCTGTAGATTGTTGTAATTTAATCAACATCCAATGATCGGCAATAGTCTTTGGCTTTACCTCCCTACCCTTTTTATAATCATCACCTACTACACCCTCGATAAACCTAGCTATATTCCATAGCTTATTGGCAAAATTTCGGGTCGATTCTATCTTTTGCCAGTTCCAGCTCATATCTTGACCAGGTGCATTACCCCACACCAGGGCGGTCCTCAGAGCATCGGTGCCGTATTTTGGTATGACTTCCATTGGGTTAATTATTGATTCTGGTCGACTCTTGCTCATTTTCTTGCCATCTTCGGCACGAATCAAGCCATGTAAATATACCGTCTTAAATGGAAGTTGTTTTGTAGCATAAGTTGTAGCAAGTATCATTCTAGCCACCCAAAAGAACAAAATATCCCAACCTGTTTCCATAACTGTTGTTGGGTGATAAGCCTGAAAATCTGGACTCTGCTCTAGCAAATCTTCTAGAGAGAGCGAATAATCTTCTGCTAGGCCTGGGTCAATAAGCGTGCTCCATGTCCAAAGTGCCGAGCTAAACCATGTATCGAGTGTGTCTGGATCTTGCGACCACTCATGCCAGCCCTCCTCCCCGTCATCTTCGGGTGATTTTATACCTACATAAGTTTCGGTCTCGCCAGCCGCATCTGTCCTATACCACGCCGGTATGCGGTGTCCCCACCAGATTTGGCGACTAATACACCAATCTCTGAGGTTATCTATCCAGTGAAAGTAGGTTTTTTCAAACCTATTGGGCAGTATCTTGATATCCTCGTCTTTGATAACAGATTGAAGGATCTGTTTTATGCTTTGCTTCTTGCCCTTCCACTCAACTACTTCTTTGTTGACATCAATAAACCATTGCAGTCGAATTTGAGGCTCGATAATTCCCTTGCCACGTTCGTTTACAGCTATGTTATGTACATAGTTTTTGTCAGTTTTTACTAATAAACCTTTTTTCTTGAGCTTAGCTACTATCTCTGGACGTGCTTCAGCTATAGGCATACCAGCAAATTCACCTGCTACCGGTAGTAGCCTGCCGTCAAAATCTATCACCTGAACTTTATCGAGCCCATGTCGTTCTGCGATCTCAAAATCTACATGACTATGCCAAGGTGTGATTGTCATTACCCCTGTTCCAAAGCTTGGGTCTATTACATCATCTTTGATAATCGTACCTGTAACTTTACCGTTGATCCACTCTGCCTCAAAGGTGTCACCATGCTTGTATTTGGCATAACGCTTATCATCTGGGTGGATGACAACATACTTATCAGCAAATTTTGTTTCTGGACGTGCAGTGGCAATCTCAAAAGGCCCGAATTTGAAAGTATATAATTCGGCCTGCTCTTCTTTGTATTCTACCTCGTCATCCGATACGTTGGTCTCGAGATTTGGATCCCAGTTGACTATACGATGACCCCTGTAAATAATACCGTCGTTATACATTCTAATGAAAACTTCCGAAACACTCCGATTCAGGGCAGGATCTAAGGTATAGCGTAACCTTGACCAGTCTGTACTGGCTCCCATAGCTTTCATCTGTCCCAACATCGTATCGCGACTTCCGGCTACAAAATCTCTAGTCTTGTTCAAGAATACATCGCGTCCAATTTTGTGTTTGTCTGTACCCTCTTCGGTAAGTTGTTTTTCGATAATCGCATTTACGGCTAATGCAGCATGATCTGTCCCTGGGAGCCACAGCACATCCTTGCCTTTCAATCTGTTGTATCGGGCCAAAATATCTTGTAGGGTCAAAAATAATGAGTGTCCAATACTGAGCGTACCGGTTTCGTTGGGTGGAGACATAGCAATAGAAAAACGCTCTTTTTCAGAGGTAGGGTCAGCTCTAAAAGCCTGGCTACGCTCCCATAGCTCATAAATTGTCGATTCATACTCAGACGGTTCGTATACCTTAGGTAGATTCATGCCAAACACTTCCCTTTTTTCTATTATTTTCTGGTTTACAATTATATCACCTCTGTTGCACATATCCTAGATTAAAAAGTTTAACATTGGTTTCACATGAAAAAAGACACACCTAAAACAGTGTGCCTTTTCACACGAAAGACATCGGTATTTTTGCTTTGACCGAGCTTTGCGTAAGGTGCTTCCCTGACTCATGACAAGGATTGTATGAGTTTTTATTTTCCACCCCATATTACACCCTAGGATAAGCATATGCAATATTGACAACATACGTTCGAAATGCTATAATACATCTTTAGGCAAACTAACAAAATCAAGACTATGAAAGAAACCAGCATAAATAACATCGCAGAAGTTAAGATTGACGAGACTCAGTACTTTGATTTGGACATGGCCATAGACTCAGTCATAAGAGAAGGGCTGTATATTTCGCAACTAGGCGATGAAACTATAGATAATGTTGCTGACAATATACCAAAACCAAAAGATATCTATGAAAAAGACTGGCCAGGCTGGAGATTAGAGCAGGGTCAAATTTTTGAAAGAGAGGAGTTGGCAAAATTCTGGGAACATCTAGCCCCGAATTTTGGTAATATCCGGCTAGTGAATACTGTACTAAATACTTTTAGACCAGGAGACTATATCCCTAAGCACATAGATATTAATCCTGGCCCAAGTGGCATGCTAGAAGTAGGCGGGGAAGACGGCTTTTTGGAAGAAGTGTTGACATTTTTATATACCGTCAAAGGTGAAAAGGATATATTACTCTATGCAAATGGTCCAAATAATCCACCGCTATCTATCAGGCAACAGCCAGGACAGATGATAGTATTTCCAATGGCTTCAATAGCAAATACTAGAGGTGAGCTACTTATACCCGAGCTATATCACGAAGTTCCAGAACAAGGTACTAGCTGTACAACGCTTACTTGGGAAATTATGAGACAGCCAATCACGCCAAAATATTGACGTCGATAGCATAAAATGTTATGATAAATTGTTGTTTCACAGTGAAATAGCCTCTGTAATTCAGAGTTATCTCCAAGGGGGATCAATGTCCAATCGGGCAGATACGCTTGCCAGGGCAGAGCAGGATAGGGCAAGGAGCGCCACGCTACTGCGTATCGGCGTAGTATGCTTTGTGCTGGTTTGTCTGGTGGCGATGGCCGTTTTTCAGGCTAGCTTCAGCAGGTTGATCAACCTGGGTATCATCATTGGGGCAATTGGCATCAGTATCGGAGTCATCTTGGCCTACGCAGTCAAGTCTTCGATGCCAGCAGGACAGCGAACCAACATCAAGATGGTTGTCATCATGTGCATGATGGTATCCATCGCTGTGGTGATGTACTTCGCGTTCATCGCCTGGCCAACCTGATGCAAACAGCTGGGGAGCAACCCTCGGAGAGGTAGAATAGAGCAGGTAATAGCTCGTCCTCTCTGGGGTCGGACTCTTGTAACATTAGTAGATGTAGCAATAGCTACCTTTCAATGATGTTAACAAGAGTCCTTCTTCTTCTGCTAGATTGATTTGGCGAAATAATCTAAATATTAGGCGATATAATTTATATTATGAAATAATATTGACTTTTTATTACTTATTTAGTATATTATGTGATTGACTAGGCAAAGTGTCTTGTCGTTCCTGAACAAGGGAGAAACCCATGTACAAGCATGTGCGTGAAGTCTGGACTGGAATCGTCTTGAGCATCACTTTCATGGTGATCGTAGGCGTCATCGCCATCATCGACCCGTGGGGCAACGGAGTACCGTGGGCCAACTGGCTCGCCATCTCGGTAGTGACGACGCTTTGTGTTGGTGTTGCCACAGTCTCCGCCGTCTTCGCCGTCGAGAATACTGACGAGGACTACTATTGGGGCATACCCTTGGTGGTGCTCGGGTTCTGGACAATGATTGCAGGATTCACCGTCGGCATTGCCACGACGACCAAAGACGGTCTGGATCCGAGGTATCATTCTCTGGCCTGGACCATCTTTGCTGTCCCGTACCTTGCAATGTCGTTGTCGGCACTGGTGCAGTATTTGTCCGCAGCTAGTGCGCACAACCGCGCCAACCAGACGAAGAATCACATCAGGCGAGTTGCCTGATGTGATTGCCAGAGAAGGTGCCGAGGGGGAACCCATCATACTGTCGTCGACAGCAATGATACCCCTCGGCCTTGGCCTCCTTGCACTTTCTTCCTTGTTCTATTTCACTCTACAAATGAATATTTGTACTGACGAGTCCTAAAAGGACGAAAGTGAAAACACAAAAACTACATACTAAGATTTGGTTGCGGCTCTAGGGTATAGGCATTATCTGTAGGCTGACCTAGTTGAGCCTTAAAAGCTCCTAGTGTAGCGATCATCGCCCCGTTGTCAGTCATGAGTCTGGGGTCTTGGTATGTTATTTCTATTGGTAATCGCTCAGCAAGCTGGCGCCGAAGTTCTGGTGAGGCGGCCACGCCACCACCAATAACGACAGAGGTCGGTCTAAATTCTTCGTAAGCCAAAATTGTCTTATCTACTACTGTCTCTATAGCCACGCGCTGAAATACGGCAGCTATATCTGCTTTCTGAGCCTCAGAGAGCCTGTCTGGTAAGTCTTTTGATGGAAATGTGTAATCTTGGCCTATTATAGCTTGAGCTTGCCTCAAAACGGCTGTCTTGAGCCCAGAAAAGCTAAAATCATATTTATTGGCCATTTTTGCCTTTGGCAAGTCAAACGCCTGCGCATTACCATCTAGAGCCTTTTTGCCGACAGATGGGCCACCAGGGTAGGGCAAGCCAATAATTTTGGCAACTTTATCAAAAGCTTCACCAACAGCATCGTCTTGAGTCCGACCGAGTAGGGTGTAATCAAAGTGGTCTCTGAACAGTACCAACTGCGAATGCCCACCACTGACAATCAGGCCCAAAATAGGGAAGACAGGAGCTTTTGACGCTAGCTGGTAATCATATGGGGTACTGTGAGTAGTCAAAAAATTTGCATAAATATGCCCCTCGACATGATTTACTCCGTACAAGGGTTTATCTTTGGCGATGGATAATGTGCGAGCGGTCATCACCCCAATCAGCAACGAACCACCAAGACCAGCACCTTTTGTCACAGCTATCGCGTCGATATTATCCCACCCAACAGGCTGTGTGGCTTCATCAATAACAGGTATGATTGATTCGATATGGCTACGAGCAGCAATCTCTGGCACAACACCGCCGTATTTGGCGTGCAAATCCATAGATGTGGCTACTACATTGCTCAGAAGTGAACAGTTCAGGCTTTTATCTATCTCGACAACCGCAGCGGCAGTCTCATCACAACTAGTTTCTATGCCTAACACTTTCATCTCGTCCATTATAACAGATAAAAGTATTGCTATTTTAGTATAAGCGTGATATAATATAGATATGAGTATGGAGTATTATGACCCAAGCCGTGGACAACCTCTCAGTAGTCTCGAGCAGGATATTTTTAATAGTGAAAAAATTGATATTTTGATGAATAATTACCGCGCAAATCTAGACTTGTCGAAATTCTCAGCAGGCACTACCTTTCTTATGGAAACGGATGAAGGGCAAGTTGAATTTAGTATTTATCCAACCGGGTTAGCAGAAAAAATCAATCCCCACGAGGCTATCTATGCCCAGGTCAAAAATGCCAAAGGAGGAGCAATCATCTTTCCAGAAATTATGATTTACGGTGCTAGCGAAGAACTCACAATGGTCTCAAAAAAACTTGGTACTATTGAGCAGTTTGCTGATTTTGCATACGCACCACTACAACGAGAACCCCTCTGGAAAGAGGACTATGAGTTATCCGAAAATGATTTTCAAGCAAAATTACAACTTGGCGAAATTGTGCAAACTCAGATGGGCAATCTGCATGTTACTCAGCATGGCTACAGGGTACTACCTTCTGTACTTGACCTAGCTATCAAAAGTCCTGATGGTATGTACGAAGATATATTTGTCTGTGAAGTTTAGGTCGAATTACTCGGCCAGCTGAAGTATGATAAATAAGATGAATACACGAAAAATTGTAAAAAAATTTATTCCAAAAAGTATCTTTAAGCAGATTGAACCGCTTGGGCACAAAGCAGAAGCTATTATTTTGCACACCCTTGGTGGATTTCCTGCTCGAGGTATAAAAGTTATTGGAGTAACCGGTACAAATGGTAAAACTACAACTAGCTACATGATCCACCGCATGCTACATGAAGCCGGCATCAAAACAGGACTCATGACAACTGTAGCTTACGGAGTTGGTAACGATATTCGGCCACAAATCCATCATATGACCAATGTTCCCGTACCAGAGCTGGTCAAACGCCTCAAATGGATGAAGTCCGAAAAGATAGAGTGGCTAGTTCTCGAGACTACCTCACATGCTTTGGCACAAAATCGTGTCTGGGGTATACCATATTCTATTGCTGTCATGACCAACGTCACTCACGAGCACCTAGACCAACACGGTACCTTTGAAAATTATCGTGATGCCAAGCGAAAACTATTCAAATTGACCAGCAAAAACAAAAAAGGCCTTCAAATAGGGATAATTAATGCAGATGACCCAAGTGCCGAATTATTCACATCTGACATTAATCACCCGCTCACCTACGGTATTAATGCAGGTGATTTGCGGGCCAATAACCTAGAGATTTCACCAACAGGCTCAAGCTACGCGGTAGCTCACGGAGATAGACACCTGAATATCAATTGTCACCTACCAGGCAAATTTAATGTGTCCAACAGCTTGGCCTCTGTTGCCGTCGGCCTGAGTGTTGGCTTGACTGATACGCAAATCGAGCAGGGAATTGCTTCTCTAAAACGTGTCGAGGGACGCATGGATCCAATTGATGAAGGGCAGGATTTTAGCGTAATTGTTGATTTTGCGCATACACCAGATAGCTTCGAAAAACTCCTTACAGACATAAAGCCAGCAGTCAAAGGTAAGTTGATAGTCATGTTCGGCTCAGCTGGCCGGCGCGATGAAGCCAAAAGAGCTATCCAGGGTGAGTTAGCTGGCAAATACGCTGATGAGGTTATTATCACAGAAGAAGATGACCGAGACATTGATGGTCATGAAATCATGGAAATGATAGCCAGTGGTGCCGAAAAAGCTGGCAAAAAACGTGAAAAAGATTTGTTCTTGATTTTAGACAGGACAAAAGCAATCAATTTTACTATTTCACGTGCGACCAAAAATGATACCGTTCTGCTACTAGGCAAAGGTCACGAAAAAACTATCGAAAGAGCTGACGGCGAACATCCATGGGATGAAATTGCTACCGCTCGTGAAGCTATCAAAAATCTTGTATCAAATAGTAACTAAAATTGACTTATAACTTGTTAGCGTCGAGATAGCCGGTGTACCAGCTATAGGTACGACCAAAGAACTTGGCTATCAGCTCTATACCAAGTTCTGCAGTTTTTTTGTCTTCATCTTGCAATGGGTTGTATTCGACCACATCAATACCAACAACATTACACTGCCGCCCGACATAGTCTGCTATCGACAATATTTCTCTATAGCTAAGGCCACCGGGGTTAGGCATGCCAGCTCCAGGAGCATATATCCTATCAATTACATCTAAATCCAAGCTAATCCAGACATTATCAACTCTAGAACACAGCTGATCTATCTTGCTAAGCAGTGGGCGCATACCGTCTAGTATCAAATCATTGAGCTTAAAATTGGGTATCGGTAGGCTATTCATTAGCTCGATCTCGGGCTGGTCTAAGTCGCTACCACCAATATGAAGTAAGTTTTCTGGCTTTATCTTTGCCCCAGGCCGATAAACATCTACCAAGCGACTGTCGCCCAATCCAAGTAGGCTAGCTAGATGCATGCCGTGAATGTTACCAGTCTCAGTAGTCTCACTGGTGTTCATATCGCCGTGAGCATCTAAATAAATTAGTCCAATATTACCACCTAGAGATACAGATGCACCAGACAGGGTACCAAGGTTTATCGAGTGGTCACCCCCGATTGCTATAACCCGCCTCTGATTATTTATTAATATATCGGTTTTTTTAGCCAGTTCATTGGAAACTCGAATAATTTCATCCAAGTAACGGAGCTTTGGATCTCCAGGATCAAGCGTTTCACGTAGGGCAGGGGTAATATCACCGTTGTCTTCGACATTAATACCAGCCGATTGGAGCTTGTTAATAAGTTGATGGTGCCGAAAGGCTTCGGGTCCAATATCAACACCAAGGTTTTTGGCTCCAAGATCGAGTGGAACACCAATCAAACTGGCACTTGTTTCTTTCCAACTAATCATAGCTGGCTTGATTTTATCATAAAAAATGGTTCTTGAGTGGTTGAGGTCTAGTGAATTTCTGTTTTATTGGGTGCCTTTTGGCAAACAAAAATTCACTAGACTTTATAGACAAGACGAGCAGATTGCTCAAGTCTTTTGGTAAATCCAAACCTTTCCCTGATGTGGGATCTGCCAACAACGTTGGTGACAGATCCCACAGGGTCTCTACTTGCGATACGACCGCTTCATGGTCGTACCCGAACGAGCATCGAGCTTGTCAGTGCGACTGGCCCGGTGCTTGAGGACGCGATTGAGGCGGAAGATGAAGTCATCAGCCAGATCTTCGGCATCAGACAACGTCTCAATCTTCCTGTGCTCGAGGGTGACACGCCTCGGTCCGGCGATAGCCCTGGTGCCAACCATCTGCGCCGCCGCTCGACTGGCATTGTCCTGCGAGACCGATCCCTTGGCAATCACCAGGATGACAGCACCCTGGTAGATGTAGCCGTAGAAACGCTCGATCTCACGCGTCGGGTCAAAACCGTCATCGAGCATGAGGACCGTACCGTCAACAAGTGGTTCGTATTCCTTAAACTTCAATGTACACCCCTTTGTTTGGGCTGGGTTTGGTATTACCGCTTAATATTCTAACAGAGATAATCGTAGTTGTAAATACCTTGAAAGTAGGTTATAATATAACTATGAATGAAGGTTATCCACCAGAAGGCTATCGCCCAGAGTTTGAGCCTGGTAGGTTTGAACAGTTTCCGCCAGAAGCTTTGATTTCTTATTTCCAAAACCAGTTCAGAGATGGTTATGTCAAACAAAATTCAGAATTATCGACCGACGACAGCATATACAATGGTGAATTTGTCCGTAGTGAACCAGTCGAAGAAGCTCACAATATCACCAGAGGATCTCATCGAATAATCCTCAAGCCACCTCATCCAACAGATACAGCTGGTTTTTATTGTGAAGTTTATGCAATTTTTGACAAAAGGCTTGCTGAATCTACTAATGATGAAATTCCTGGTGCTAATGCCAGAATGTTTGTGGTGCGTGATTTTAATAATGGTAGATCTGGACCATTTTTCTTGGTAGACGAAGACGGTGCAATCTGTATCGATATCTTTGAAGATGGCATTATTACTGCATCAGATGACGATATAATTCCCGACTCAATTGCGCCACTTGAGCGAGCCGAATCAATGCTCAAAAAATTCAAACACTACAATATTGTTGCCTCAACAGATTAGCCGATAAATCCTCTTGACCACAAATTAGCACTCGTGTAACATGAGTGCTAGAACGTTGATGTTATTTGCGAGAAATATCAACGTCATCTACTGTCTAAAAGGAGGTTTATTTAATGAGTGTACCAATAAGTCCATTACGAGATTTCGTGGTTTGTGTCCGCGAAGAAAAGAAAGAACTAAAGACCAAAAGCGGTCTACTAATTGCACCCACCGTGTCCGATGAAGACACTACTCTAAAAGTTTTGGCCGTGGGCAAAGATGTTGAACAAGTAAAGGTTGGCGACAGAGTGATAGTAAAAAGTTACTCCGGAACGGACGCCAAGCTTGAATTTGGCGGTGAACAGTACCAACTAGTCAAAGAAGAGGATATCCTAGCAACCGTCAAATAGATCGTCTAGGGGTATTTTCACAAAGATTAACCATTTATATGATTAAGTAACTTTTTTGGACAAAAGCTACGCGCAGAAAGGAAATTATATGGCAAAAAAAGTTTTTTATGATGAGGACGCTCGCAGGAGAGTTCTCGAGGGTGCTCGTATCTTGTACGAAGCCGTCAAAACAACCATGGGGCCAAAAGGTCGCAATGTAGTGATTAGCAAATCGTACGGTTCGCCAACCGTCACTCACGACGGTGTAACCGTAGCAAAAGGTGTTGAAATTGCAGATGTTGACGACGAAACCCTAGGCTACAAAGTCGGTGCCGAGCTAATCAAACAGGCTGCCAACAAGATGAATGATGTTGCTGGCGATGGTACTACCACCGTTACTGTTTTGACTTATCATATTCTCAATGAGGCTAACAAATTAATCGCTGCTGGTCACAACCCTATGCTCCTCAGAAAAGGGCTTGAATCAGCTGCCGAAGATGTAATCAAGACACTTGATAGTCTCAAAGAAGATATCTCTGGCAAATCATCACGTGTGGCCGAAGTAGCTACTATTTCTGCCAGTGATGCCGAAATTGGCAAATTGATTGCTGATGTGATTGAAAAAGTTGGCAAAGACGGTGTTGTAACTGTCGAAGAAGGGCAGGGACTAGATCTAGAGAGCGAAGTTGTTGAAGGATTTACCTTTGACCGTGGTTTTATCAGTCCATACATGGTAACCGACACAGCTCGCATGGAAGCCGTTCTCGACAAGCCTCACATCATTGTGACAGATAAAAAAATTAGTTCACTGCAAGAATTTCTACCTGTACTTGAGCAAATCGCTCAAACCGGAAAGAAGGAGATTGTTATTATCGCCGAAGATATCGAAGGCGAGCCGTTAGCTACATTAGTACTCAACAAGCTTAAAGGTGTCCTAAATGTAGTAGCTGTCAAAGCTCCGTCTTTTGGTGATCGTCGCAAAGACACACTGCAAGATATTGCTATCTTGACTGGTGGAACATATATTGATGCCGATCAGCCTTTTGACAATGTTCAGGTGTCTGATATTGGTACAGCTCGTAAAGTTATTGTTACCAAAGACGAAACAACTATTATCGAGGGCGCTGGATCTGTAGCTGAAGTCAAAAACCGTATTGCACAAATCACTACCCAGATCGAAAACACCACCTCGGACTATGACCGCGAAAACCTAGAGAAGCGCCGTGCTGCTCTAAATGGTAAAGTTGCTGTTATCAAGGTTGGTGGCGCTACTGAAACTGAAATAGAAGAAAAGAAATTCCGCGTCGATGACGCCGTAGCTGCCGTCAAAGCTGCTCTCGACGAAGGTATCGTATCTGGTGGCGGTGTAACATTAATTAATGTGTCAACTGCTATCAGGTCAGATGCCAAAGAAGATGCCACAGTTACAGCTGGCAAGACAATTCTTGGCAATGCTCTTGAGCAACCGTTTAGAATCTTGCTAACCAACGCTGGTCTCAACGCTGACGAATGGCTACCACAGGTCAAAAAAGCTAAGGCAGGGCAGGGAGTCAACGTCAACGAGCCTACCAAGCTAGTTGACCTCAAGTCTGCCGGTGTAGTTGACCCCGCTAGAGTCACCAAAGAAGCTGTCCAAAATGCTGTCAGTATTGCCGGTACTGCTATCACTATGGGCGCTCTAGTCGTAGATGTACCAGAAGCAGAGTCGGCTATGCCTGCTGGAATGGGTGGTGGAATGCCTGGTGGCATGGGCATGATGTAAAAAACAGCCAACCGTAAACCTAAAAAACACCCTTCTATCGAAGGGTGTTTTGTTTTGTGTGAAACACCTTATACGCCTGGTTTTGGTCGACTTATCATAGATGTACCATCACCTGTAATCAGACGGGCTCTGGCAACATTAGACTGCATACGCCTTGCTTCTCTGGCCACCCACATACTATCACTGCTCATTACAACGTTTGCTCGAGACTCTAAGTCCTCAAACTCTTCTGTTATTTATAATAACTTGTATTAGAGCATGTTATCTTATAAAAGTAGTGCCTGCCTATGCCTACGCCATGAAACAGAACTAAAGGTAGGCTTTTCTCTCTCTAGTCCACGCCAAGACAAGCAGTATCGCAAGAACGACTTCAACTACCGTTATGATGTTTGTTGAAGTTGAGTAGAATATACTCGCTCCAAGCACCAGACGGGAAATTTTGCCCAACAAACTATACAGCAAAAAGAGTGATACTGGACCCGTTAGCAAAGCCAGGGCCACCAAACTCCCCCTTAATACTTTGTAGCTAGCAATGGCAGTCAGTACCAAGGTTAATAAACCACCAAAAATATATAACCAAATTACTTTCTCCATCTTACCCGGGAGACCAAGCATACCTAGGCTTGCCGACGCACCAGATAACAAAGGTATAATAAGAACGAGCAAATAAAGGCTGGTGCCACCCATAATCAGAGGAATACCGATTTGGCTAAAAGGAGTAATTTCTTTATATGGTCTTCCTGGTATCCCATCGGCCCGATGTATCTCTTCACGCTCTTCTAGAGTCAATGGTGTCGGGTAGATTGACTGAACCGACCGGCCTGATTGTGGCTCTGGCGCTGGGGGTTGTGGCTTTTGTGGCAAGGGATTTTGTGGTACTTCTTGTGAAATCTCCTGCACTGGCACTTCTGGTTGCGCCAAAGCTGGTTGCTGAACTACAGACTGTTGCTCTGCTCCAATAGGCTCTGGTGAATTTTGATTACTTGATTCTGGTACTAAGTTTGGATTTATTGGTGTAATATTTTTCATTTTTTCTTTCTTTATATAAATGATAGTACGGTCGAGAATACACTGCAAGCTACTGTGCATATACTTACTTTATAAAAAATCAGCTCAATTTTGTTGCCAAGTACGCCAAAATATAGTACAATCTATAAAAATGTGATGGAGATTGCAAAGTGGCACTATTTAAGCGCAAGAAAAAAGATTCTGTATTACCAGAAATAGATAAATACTACGAAGGTGAGCGACGTGATAGAACAGGAGTAGCTTGGCTACTTGCTATTGTTTCTGTGTTGGTTGTTGCATTATTTTTGGTGGGTATATTCCTAGCAGGGCGTTGGGCTTATAGAACAATCAAAGGTAATGATACGGATGTAGCTATCACAACTACAGATGGGGAAGATGCCCTCAACCTACCAAGTTTCGATGGCAAACCATCCGAATCCACAGAAAATAAGCCAGATAGCAATGAGAAGCAAGAAGATAGCCCTAACTCTGATCAAAGCCCTAGCCAAGATGAGTCAGAGGGTACGGTAGAGGCTCCAGCTACACCAGGTCAAACAAATCCAGATAGTACAGCACCCACCACGCCACCTACAACGACCGTCCCATCCACGGGTGATAGCCCACTGCCAAACACTGGTCCAACCGAAAATCTATTGGCTATATTCTTGGTAGTTAGTATAGCCACAGGTTCACTACACTTCGCCGTTAACAATCGAAAAGACTAAAAATCTATTACTGAGCTGGCTGTTCTTGTGTGTAGTAATTAATTTCGTTTACTACATCGAGTAGTGCTTGTGCCTTGATCTTGTCATCTGGTATCTGTTGAGCAACATCATAAGCTTTTTTAATCAAGTCTTTGTTGTCTGTCGACTGCAATAACATCATTGTCGTATGAAATTTTTCCTCTGGAGTCTGGTCCAATAGCTCTACAAGAGGCGAAAGTTGTTCGATAGCTTCGCGCTTTATATCGGTCAAATCTCCTGATGAACTATATGAATCAGCAGCAGTATCAGTCTGTACTTCTATTGGTTTTATTTCAACTCTTGAAGCAGACGGCAAAACTGGAGTTGGCTCTGATGTAATGTCTGGTTCTACTTCGACAGATGGTGTCTCTTGAGCAACTTCAGAATTGGCCAAATCACTTGCAGATGCGACGTCATTATTAACAGAAGGGGTTTCTTCTACGGGAGAATCTACTGAAGTTTCCGTTGACCCTGTTACATCTACTGTCGCACTAGACGACGATTCAGTTTTTTCTAATTCATCCAAAGTTGGGGCCGTAGAAGCTGTACTGCTAGATGCAGTATCGGTGTTAGAGGAAGTATCAGTAGTATCCACCGGGGTAGATACTGATACCGGTTCAGTAACCACCGGTGTATCTGTCGAACTAGGCGTAGCCGAGCTGTCTGGAGTTATTGTTTGTACATCGTCTTGTTTTTTATCAAAGATTCCCACCTCTATTTTTCTCCTGAAGATTTGTTAAGTCCTTATGATTTACTTTACAATAACATAAGCAGTAATAAATTAGTAGAGGTTTTTTGAATATGCTTGATGATCTAAAATACATTCACGAAAAAGACGGCCAGGACGCACTAGGGATTGCCGAGAAACAATGGCAACAACTCGACCAGACTTATGACCTTGGTGTTTTTAGTAATAACCCCATAGAAAACATTGTTTTTGCTGGTATGGGTGGGTCGGCCCTAGCGGCCCTTTTGGCCAATTCATGGCCTGGTTTTACTATTCCTTTTGAAATTTCTCGAGATTACTCTATACCCAAATATATCTCGGGCAAGACTCTGTTTATCGCCTCAAGCTACTCGGGTAACACCGAAGAAACTATCGAGGCCTTAGAGACAGCAAGAGCAGAATCTGCACAAATTGCGGTAATTACCTCGGGCGGTAAACTCCAGCAAATTGCCCAGGAACAACAATATACATTAGCATTACTACCAAGTGGCCTACAGCCCAGATTTGCAACTTTATACAGTTTTAAAGCATTAATTAGTATCTTGGCTGAAAGTAACGTTATCGACAAAGACACTGCCTTTGCTGAAATAGCTCAGGCCAAAGAGTTCCTCGCCCAAGAGATATCGGCCTGGCGACCCGACATCAAAACTACCGATAATATTGCCAAACAACTCGCTCTAGAACTATCTGGCAAAACGCCGGTAATTTACGGCGGTAAACTCATGGCACCAGTCGCATACAAATGGAAAATTAGCTTCAACGAAAATGCCAAAAACGTAGCTTGGTATAATCAATTTCCTGAGTTTAATCACAATGAATTTCTAGGCTGGACATCACATCCAATTGATAAACCTTACGGTATTATTGAGCTACATAGCAACTTAGAACACGAGCGAACTCAAAAAAGATTTGAGGTAAGCAACAGATTACTCAGTGGTCGCTGGCCAAACCCTCACGTAGTGAGCGTCAAAGGCGATACAGTCCTCAAGCAAATGCTCTACGCAGTAGCTCTTGGCGATTTTGTATCTTTGTATCTCGCTCTGTTAAACGGTCTCAACCCAACTCCAGTAGAGCTAATAGAAAAACTCAAAACAGAATTAAACAACTAAAGACACTTCAACTAATATCTGAGGGTACACGCTTTGTATTGCAGTACTCTAGATAGCTGGCCAAAAGCACCGAATTTATACATTCCACCATATTTAACATCATAAATAATACTGGTTAGCTTTGCATAGTGCACACATTATATGGGGACATTATCCCTGAAAAAGTAAATCGTCTAATCGCATTAGCGCATAGCTTAGAGTAGGAAAGTAGACTATTCATATCGTAATGATTCAATTGGGTCTTTGCGAGCAGCCTTAATAGCCGGGGCAGTACCGAAGACTATACCAACTGCTATCGATACACCAACTGAAAGTAAAATAATCTGCCAAGTAATGACTGGCTGTAGCTCCGAACTAAGCCTAACTACCAAATTGCCTAGTACTGCCACTAATACGCCAATCAAGCCACCAACAGTGCTAACTACCGAAGCCTCGACTAAGAACTGGCTGTATATTTGACGGTTGGTAGCACCCAGTGATTTGCGTACACCAATCTCGCGTGTACGTTCTGTAACTGATACGAACATTATATTCATAATACCTATACCACCGACAACGAGTGAAATTGCTGCAATTGCTGAGACAAATGTAGTTGCAGCTGACACAGTCTTTCTGGCTACTAGCTCAGTCTCACTGGCTTTTAGGACGGTGAAGTCTTCTTGGCCACCATGGTTTTTTAATAGCTGTTCCGTAATAGCCAATCTTAGTTGATCCAAGCTTACGCCCTCTTTGGGAGTAATTAGTATCTGATAGATAGCTGGGTTACTGTTGGTGATAGTCTTGGCTGTAGGGTATGACATAAATATTGCCTTGTTGAGATCGGCTACCGAACTCAGTGGATTGGATTTGAACTCGTCAAACACGCCACCGACAACAAAATCTTGACCCCTGATTGTTATCAGCTTACCAAGAGGCACATTTTCATTAAACAGCTCTTCGGCAACTCGCTTGCCAATAACTACTGAATTTTTGCCAGAGTTATCATCATTAAAGAAACCACCATATAGCACTTTTTGGTCTATCAAATCAGGTAGACTGCTGGTCGTAGCTATGATTGTGGCATCCTTGTATTCTTGGCCTTCGAAATTAGACGGTATACCTGATATGGTGCTAAGAGGAGCTATTGAGCCCGTTGTTGGTAAGTTTTTTAGGGACTCATAGTCTTGTTCTGTCAGGGTGTTGTTACCTAGGGATGCTAAATAATTAACGTCGGTAATATTCCCATTTGAATCTCGTGTAGCAATTGAGCCTGATCTAACAGATATCAAGTAGTCATTGGTAGCTTGATTTGTATCCATGACCTGGCGCCTGATACCTTCACCCATAGAAATAGTCATTATGACGGACGATACACCAATAATAATTCCTATCATGGTGAGAAAGCTTCTGGTCTTGTTGGACTTGATAGAGGCTAGGGCCATGCGAGTGTTGTCGTTGATCAGGGGTGAGCGCATTATTGTGTAACCTTTTTTACTTTTCGTTTTGATTTAGACATCTTTGACTTTTTGGTATTATTAACTAATCTTTTCCTGATGGGAGCAGGCTTAGCCGGTATTTCATGCAAAAAAGCCGAAACACTCTCTAGCGCCTCCGACTCATCATCCTTGGGCATGCCGTCGGTACTAGCGCGCGCACGAGCCGGTACTTCACCCAATTTCGTCTCTTCGTCATAAACGATTGAGCCATCAAGCATATAAAGCACCCTGGTAGCATAACGAGTTAGCTCTGGATTATGAGTTACCATCAACACAGTGCTACCAGTAGAGTGAAGTTCTGCCAAAAGCTCCATCACAACCCGGCTACTATGGCTATCTAGGTTACCAGTAGGTTCATCGGCAATAATAAGACTTGGGTTATTTACTAAAGCCCTTGCTATCGCTACTCTCTGCGCTTGACCTCCACTCAAACTCTTTGGAAAAAAATATTCACGTTCCTGTAGACCAACTCTCTCTAGGGCTAAGGATGCCTGCTGAAGCCTCTTAGAGAGAGAAACACCCTTGTACGCAAGGGGCAAGGCTACATTATCCAGCGCGGTCAGCTTGGGTAGTAAATTGAAAGACTGAAAAATAAAACCAATGTGGTCCCGTCTAGCCTTGGCTAATCTACCTGGCCGTAATTTTGAGACTAGGCGACTACTGAGATGATAGGTACCGTGTGTTGGCTTATCTAGGAGGCCGATGATGTTTAGTAAACTTGATTTGCCAGAGCCAGAAGGGCCCATGATAGCAACAAATTCGCCCTTTTCGACTGAAAGGCTAATTTCATCAAGAGCTACAGTGGTCGCATTACCAAAGCCGTATATCCTAGAAACTTCCTCGAGTTTTATTACATTTGACATCTATTTACATTTTACGCAAAATCCACCCCTATTCCAAGGTGTAAAAACAACAATTATCAAGTATAATACTTTCTTAGGCGAGGAGAGGTGCAGGAGTGGTTGAACTGGCAGTCCTGGAAAGACTGTG
>JAKQIK010000062.1 GCA_029557395.1 bacterium | reverse complement strand
ATTCTAAAATTACTTATCCTGTACCACAACAAGATTTGGCAGAAGCACTAAAGGGTCTATCTATGGAGCCAAAGGACACTCTATCTAAATTCAAACCAAAATCATCAGATTTGATTGACGGTTTAAGCCTTGTTGTCCTAGAACGATAAACAAAGGAAAAGTTTCTAATTAAAAACCTCACTTTTCTAGTGAGGTTTTTAAAGTTTGATTTTGTTGCCTTAAGCTTTAGGCAATGATACCTTTTTTCCTGAGAGTCCTAAGCGCTTGAGTGCTGACTTTCATAGTGATCTTTTTTCCATCAATTACAAATGTTTTTGTTTGTAAATTTGGTTTCCATACTTTTTTAGTGTGGCGTTGTGAAAAGCTAACGTTATTACCGTATTGCTTGCCTTTGCCAGTGATTTCACAGCGTTGCATTAAACTTTCCTTTCGTTATTGATCAATCAAATAACTTGCAATAGTTGATTCAGTCTCATATTGTATCTGTTTTTATGCTTATAGTCAAGTCTCGCAATAATCTAAACAACTATATGTCATTGGCTTTTCTACTGCTATACTCTTGTATGTAATGTTTCAAGATTTATCTGGTCACCAACTGGTTTTTGTACTAGTTTCCATGCTTATTGGTATGAGTTTCCATGAAGCAATGCATGCATTTACTGGTCATTGGCTAGGTGATGATACGGCTGCCAGGGAAGGCAGATTGACGCTTAATCCAATTAAGCATATTGATATTTTTACTACAGTTTTGTTGCCATTTGTGATGATACTTATGAGGCTACCACCAATATTTGCTGCCAAGCCTGTGCCATTTAATCCAGACAGGGTCAAATATGACGAATTCGGTGCAGCTCTCATAGGTGTATCAGGGCCATTAACTAATCTGTTGCTTGCCTGTGCTAGTGGTTTAATTTTTAGATCAGGATTGGTTACGTCCAATGGTATTTCTGATTTTTTTGTTATTTTTACCATTATTAATGTTGCCCTGTTTGTGTTTAATCTGATCCCTATTCCGCCGCTAGATGGTTCACGAGTACTTTACGCATTTGCGCCAGAGCCAGTACAGAATGTGATGGTTGCTATTGAGCGAATGGGGCTTTTGGCTATATTTGCTATTATTTTTATCGGCTGGCAGTTCATCGGACCGGTGATTTTGAATCTTAATCAGTCAATTGCTTACTTTTTGCTCGGTGTATCTGGTTAGAGTGGGGCATTGTATGAGATAATCAGTGTGGGTCGGGGAATCCAATTATATGATAATCTGAATACTTATCATATGGGAGCTCAAGATTTATGCTGACCGTGGTTAGTATGTGAGAGCACCCACCTGAGATTTACATCCCAGGTTGTCAATATTGGCCCCGACTTTTATGTTTAAACTTATATCGGGGTGTGGCGCAGTAGGACATAGGCGTACGGCTGGGGTGAAGACTGCCAGTGGCAGTCTGCAAGGGAGTCCACTCTTGAAAACTTGTTTTCAAAGACGTGGCGACGGGGTCGCCGAAGGTGACCGTGAGGACCTCACGGCCTAGCCCAGATTGTAGTATCATGATATAGGTCATAGTAAATCGGGGTGTGGCGCAGTTGGCTAGCGCGTACGGCTGGGGGCCGTGAGGTCGCAGGTTCAAGTCCTGTCACCCCGACCAATTCATAAGAAACAAGAATTTTATAGGTAAGCCTATATATCATCGAGGCTAATGTATGAGATCATCCAGGTTTATTGGATTACTCTATTATGAACTCAAATAACTTCACCATATCTGTTACTATATAAGTATGTGGAAAAAACAAAATAATCAATTATACAGAGAGTTTAAGTTTAAGGACTTCGATGAA
>JAKQIK010000055.1 GCA_029557395.1 bacterium | reverse complement strand
CACCTATATCTATCTATTATATCATACAATGCATGAATAATCAAGTACATCTTTGAATTTTTGTCAATAGAATAGTTAGTTTGAGATATAATAGGCTTAAGTTATGAAAAAGCACACCAGAAACACCACACTGGCCCTTGGAGCTCTTGGTGTTGTTTTTGGTGATATTGGCACCAGCTCCCTATATGCCTTACCTGCTGTTTTTGCTGTTGGCCAGAAGCATTTAGCGGTTAGTAAAGTCAATATCTACGGTATTATTTCTCTTATTTTGTGGTCTATCACCCTCGTTGTAACCATAAAATACATAATGTTTATTATGCGTGCTGATAACAAGGGCGAAGGAGGTATTATCGCACTCATTGGCTTGATAAAACGAAGCCTACTTGGTGAAAAATCTAAATGGATTTGTGTAATACTTGGATTAATAGGTGTAGCACTATTTTATGGTGATAGCTTAATTACGCCAGCTATCTCTGTTTTGTCAGCAGTGGAAGGGATAAATGTTGTTGCACCTAGTCTACACGAAATAATTTTACCCTTAGGTGTCATAACTTTGACATTATTATTTTGGGTACAACGTTTTGGGACCAACTCTATCAGCGCCTTTTTTGGACCAATAATGTTGTGCTGGTTTTTGGCTATTGGATCAGCAGGCGCCTGGCATATATTTCAACACCCAGCAATCCTAGCTACACTATCTCCACTAGAGGCTTATGGATTTGTAGTACACCAACCACTAGTAGCCTTCGTTGCAATGGGGGCAGTCATCCTAACTTTGACGGGGGCAGAGGCGCTCTACGCGGACATGGGGCATTTTGGTCGAGAACCAATAAAAAGGGCATGGCTGTATGTTGTTTTTCCGGCACTTTTACTTTGCTACATGGGGCAAGGTGCATTACTTATCAATAATCCATCGGCAATTTCCAATCCGACAATTTATCTATTCCCAACCGCCCTACAGTTACCAATGGTAATACTGGCAACTCTTGCCACGTTAATTGCCTCGCAGGCCGTAATATCGGGAGCTTTTTCGCTAACTCGCCAAGCCGTACATTTGGGTTTTTTGCCAAAAATGACCATCCGCCACACATCCGTACGAGAAACAGGGCAAGTGTATCTTCCTTTTGTTAATTTATTACTATTTATTGGTGTACTACTGCTTGTCCTAATTTTCCGAAGTTCTGGTCAACTTGCCCATGCCTATGGTCTAGCTGTGAGTATAACTCTTGGCATCGATACAATTCTATTTATTATTGTGATGAGAGTCATATGGCGTAAGTCGCTATTATTTGTGCTCCTTTTTGCACCGATATTCCTTGCCTTGGATTTTGTGTTTGTGGCATCCAACGCTACAAAAATATTCAAAGGAGGCTGGTTCCCAGTACTAATTGCTGTAGCTGTTTTGATAATCATCACTACATGGATAAAAGGTAAAAAAATCATCAGCAAAGAACAAACCCGGAGAGAGGGCTCTTTGCACGAATATGTTAAAAAACTAGCATTATTAAAACCACCAATCAATAGAATCCCCGGTCAAGCTGTCTATATTGGGCATCATCAAGATCTTGCACCTCTAGCCCTACATGTAGCCGTAGAGCAACTGCATGAACTACACCAAAAATCAGTCATAGTATCAATTCATGTAAAAAATATTGCCCATATACCAAAAAATGAACGAGTAGTGTTTGATGCCATCGGAAGTACGGCAGACAGTATCAGTCACGTAACTTTGAATTTCGGCTATCACGACTCAATTAATATACCAAAAACCCTTGAAAATTTTAGAAAATTAAGTCCAGAGCTAGATTTTGACCCAGATAACACATCTTATTTTGTATCACTAGCAAAAGTAGTACCCACTAAAAAGCAAAATATGGCTAATTGGCGCAAGTCACTATTTTGTCTAATGTCAAATTACTCTGCGAGCTCTGGTGACTATTTCAAGCTACCTACAGAAAGAACTATCGAGATTCGTTCACTTCTGGAGCTTTGATAATATACTTAAAACACCATCCCGTTGAATAAATACATACTATTCTTGGGATAGTGTTTTAGTTCCTAGCTGACAAAGTATAATAGGTAGTCTAAAGACTATTTTTTCTCGTCGTCCTCTACTACTTCACCCTCGACTGGCTCATCTTTGTCAGATTTTTTATCGTTACCAGTTTTTTCATCACTAGATGATTCTTCTTTTGATGCCTGTTCGTACATCTTGGCCCCAATAGGCATAATCTTGTCACTCAAAGCCTTACCAGCTGTTTCGAGAGCCTGACTATCTGCATTTTCATCCGCACTAACCTTTTTTGCCTCTTCAATAGCTTCGTCCAAAACCTTTTTATCATCATCGCTAATTTTATCGCCATTATCATTCTTTAGTTTTTCTGCCTGATAAATAGCACTATCTAGCTGATTACGAGCGTCGACCGATTCACGTTTTTTCTTATCTTCTTCTGCATGAGCTTCGGCGTCTTTTTGGGCCTTTTCGACTTCTTCTTTAGACAAACCTGAACTACCCTGAATAGTAATACTCTGCTCTTTTCCAGAACCCTTGTCTTTGGCTGTTACATTTAAAATACCATTGGCATCAATATTAAAAGTAACCTCAATCTGTGGCACACCACGTGGAGCTGGTGGAATACCATCAAGTACAAATCGTCCGAGCGATTTATTGTCGGTAGCAAATTCTCGCTCTCCTTGAAGCACGTGGATTTCTACCTGATTCTGATTGTCGGCAGCTGTAGAAAAAACTTCTGATTTACTCGTAGGTATCGTGGTGTTTCGTTCAATTAGCTTTGTACTAACGGCACCCATTGTTTCGATACCAAGACTTAGAGGAGTTACATCTAGTAACAATACATCTTTGACATCTCCTTGCAATACTCCACCCTGTATAGCCGCACCAATCGCAACGACTTCGTCAGGATTAACACCTTTCATTGGATCTTTTCCAAAAATCTTCTTGACCTGCTCCTGGACAGCTGGCATACGGGTCATACCACCAACTAACACTACGGCATCAATATCACTAGCGCTAACACCAGCATCCTTGAGTGCTTTTTCGCAAGGTATAGCGGTCTTTTCTATCAGATCTCCAACTAGGCTCTCTAGCTTTGCTCGTGTTAATTTATGCTCGAAGTGCTTTGGCCCATCGGCGTCAGCTGTCAAGAATGGTAGGTTTACATTGACTTCATTTGCTGAAGATAACTCAATCTTTGCCTTCTCAGCCTCATCCCTTAGACGTTGCATGGCTGCATTATCACCAGTGATATCCATACCATGTTCTTTTTTGAACTCATCAGCGAAATAGTTAATAATGACTCTGTCAAAATCAGCACCACCAAGATGAGTATCGCCGTTGGTTGATTTTACCTCAAATACACCGTCACCAAGTTCCAAAATAGATACATCAAAGGTACCTCCACCAAGGTCATAGACTGCAATTTTTTCATCAGCTGTCTTGCCCTTGTCTAGGCCGTAGGCCAACGCGGCAGCTGTTGGTTCATTGATAATACGCTTTACTTCAAGTCCAGCAATCTTACCTGCATCTTTAGTGGCCTGACGCTGACTATCATCAAAATACGCAGGTACTGTTATCACTGCCTCAGTGACTGGTTGGCCAAGAAATGCCTCTGCATCAGTCTTGAGCTTGCCTAGTATCATGGCACTAACTTCTTCTGGGCTGTATTCCTTGTCGCCCATCTTTACTTTTACGGCATTACCGCTCTTAACAATCTCGTAACCCATTAGTTTTAAGTCACGCTGGACTTCTTTGTCGGTAAATTTACGTCCAATCAGACGCTTGACCTCATAAATTGTATTCTTTGGGTTTGTTACTTGTTGACGACGAGCTAGCTGACCGACTAGTCTTTCGCCGTTTTTATTAATCGCCACCACAGATGGGGTAGTTCGGCCACCTTCGGAGTTTGTAATAATTTCAGCCTTTCCAGACTGCATAGCAGCCATAGCTGAGTTTGTTGTACCTAAGTCAATTCCTATTATTTTACCCATGTTTCCTATATCTCCTTTTTGATTACAATACTTAATTTCATTTTACTTAGCATCTTGCTTAGCAATGTACACATTAGAGTGCTAATAACATACTAGCACAAATAAAATTAGCACTCAAGTACTTAGAGTGCTAATTTTATTTGTATTGCTATTTTTTATTTTCCGTAACCGTAGCGCTTAATGATAGCACCAATATCGCTCATATCAACTATGCCGTTTTTATTTACATCTTCACGACCTAGATTACTTCCTGCCTGCTTATACTTATTGATAACACTGCCAATGTCAGAAATATTAACTACGCCATCCCTGTTAACATCCTCATCTATGTAGACGACGTTGTTAACATTAATTGAGATACTAGCACTCCATGTAGCGTTTCCTGCTCCATCATAAGCTCTAGCTCGTAGTGTGTGCGAACCATTACTGAGTGTCTTAGTGTCCAAACTTTGGCTAAAAGGAATTGTTGTATCATCTTTAGATGTCTTTTTATCGTCGACATAGAACTCAACCTTAGTAACTCCAACATCGTCAGATGCTACAACATCTATCCAGATACTATTACTCAAGGTCGAACCGTTTGCTGGATTCGTCAATGAAACGGTAGGAGGAGTCTTGTCAGGTGGAGGAGTTGTGGAATTACTAACATTAATCGTTACCACAGATGACGTAGCATTATTTCCCTCTGCATCAAAAGCCTTCGCAGTTAATGAATGATTGCCGTTGGATAGAGTTCTAGTGTCGAGAGATATGCTAAACGGAGCTGCTGAATCTTCGCCTACTTTATTATTATCTACATAGAACTCTATTTTTGCTACACCAACATTATCTGAAGCACTAGCGCTAACACTAATAGTGCCCGTCTGAGTGGAACCACCAGATGGTGAAGTAATTGATACTCCTGTTGGTGCTACAGAGTCCTTGACCGTAATTGTTCTGGTCGTACTTGAAGCTGAGTTATTGGCGTTATCAAAAGCTTTGGCTACGATTGTATGAGATCCTATTGATAGTGTCGATGAGCCAATAGTCACACTGTACGGTGCAGTTGTATCTTCGCTATTTTTTGCACCATCAATCCAGAATTCAACCTTTTTAATACCACTCCCACCCGCATCATCCGAAGCATCTGCACTCAAGACTATATTATTACCTTTATATGATGATTGGTCTGCTGGACTCGTCAGGCCAACTGTTGGCGCCCAGGTATCGGGAGGATTGGCACAATTGTCACCAACTCCAGATGGCACACAACCACTATCAGAGGTAAAGATTACTCTATCAATCTGTACATTTGGCGCATTACCTATCATTTTGATAGTGTGATTACCTGCTGATAATGTCATATTAATCTTGCTTGAAGTATTACCAGACTGATAATCAACCCAGTTTGAGGAGTTGGATGCCCATGAATTAACATTAAATGAACCATCTCCAACCGTAAAACAAGTATTACCGTCTATCTCTAAAAGGTATGAATTGTCAGTTGCATTAGGCGAAAGCATCCTCGTCCAGATCCTATACGAACCACTTTGGGGGATGCTGACCGTCGATGTAACTGAACCCAAGTCTGTCGATGGAGCAGTACAAGCAGCAGCCGAAGCCTTTTGTGACCCATATAAGACTGTGAACACTGTCGTCAAAAGGATAAGGATTCCAACACAAGTCAGTAGTCTATTCGCCAAAGATTTTTGAGGACTATAAGTATTCATATTATTGTCCTCCTTTGTTCTGGTCATTGCCCGTAGGATTTATTACAGCACCGGGATTTTGTTGCTTTGGCGCCCCCACATTATAAACCGCAGGATTACCGTTTTGGTCATTATTCACTGGTGTCTGGTTAGTATTATTTGTAGATTGTGGCGTATAAGACGACGGCGGAGACTGAAGCTCTACGCCCCTTGATCGCCTTCGAGACTTTGCTTGTATATTACCTACGAATTCCTGAGCATAACCACTTCGCATCGCCAAGAGTCCGATAGCTAATACGCCTACTATGGTAGCAACGGCTATCGCTAACTTTGATGTTAGTAGAGTTGTCTGAGTAAGCGTATCGTAGATAACGGATATATTCTGTACACCAGCTACTTGTACGCCACTTGGATCCTCTGTAACTTCATTATCGACAGTTATTCTTTGTGAATACTTTTCGTCTCCCAGAGAATATTCAATCATATGCTCACCTGGTGCAACGTCTATAAACTCGACAACTCCATCATCATCGGTTTTTGCTGTCATCGGCTCTGAGAATAATGTAACTTGCTTTTTCTTAAGGAACTTACCATTCTTGTCTTTAATCACTAGCTTGACAGTATAGCCCTGAGTTTTGAATGTTTTTACTTCAGATATCGTACGTACTCCGTCGCTATTTTCTGCTACAACCTGGTAGTAATAGGTAGTGCCAGGTATTAATGAGTTGCTATCAAAATTTATATTATGAGTAGTAGATAAATCAGTTTGAGGTGTCTGGAAATTTAAGCTATCACCACTGATGCCGTAGATAATTACAACTTTAGCGGCATTTGTAGTGTTTACAGCTAGACTCGCCTTAGTAAATTGCCGATTGACATCATTAAATATCAGCTCAGTAGCACCAGGGGTATTTTTTGGCGTCGGAGTACTGGGCTTTACACCACCGCCAGATGAACCACCAGGAGCAGATGGAGTACCCGGAGTAGAGGGTTGCGATGGAGATGGGGTAGGATTAGGATTAGTTGGTGTCGTAGGAGGGTTAGGGTTAGTTGGAGGGTTGGGGTTAGTTGGAGGGTTGGGAGTCGTAGGAGTTGTCATAGCCACAGTAGCCGAACCATTTGAAGAAGCAGAAGCATCCCCCATGCTATCAGTCTTACCTGATACACTAAAGCTTGCTGTACCTGAGCCTGCAATTGCCTTAAAATTAATCTTCGCAACCAATAAATCACCTTGTACAGGTGATATACTAAACCTATCGATACTGACCTTCCCAGAACCACCAGTCTCATAAGCAGCAGCCGAAAATCCTGATCCAGCTGTATCAATTGATACAAACTGGACTTTTGACTGATCGTAAGTAGTTACAGTCTCTACACCGGTCACCGGAACACCTGGATTGACTCTAACAGAAACAACGAAATTAGATCCGTTATTAACACTTGAAGCCGAAGAACTTAAAGACAAACTACCCGCGGCCGAAGCACCAAATGGCTTTAGAAAAAAGGTAGCAAATCCAAAAATTGCCAAAATAGATAGCAGAATAAATTGCTTCTTTTGTGTTTTTACTATAGTCAAGGCCTGATTCCCCTTTATATAAAGTGACAACTCTTGGTGTATTAATTATCTTCTACCCTTGAAACTGTCCTTATTTTTTTAAATTACTTGTCTACATTCTAAAATAACCTAAAGCATAATACAACACGCTTTTTTTAATTATTTTTTAGTTTATCAATATATCTAGTTTACCTTTACTATAGAATGCCGTATCACCCGGTCGCCCAGCATATAGCCCGTCTGAACCTCTTCGGTTACAACTTCTTTATCACCATCTTCTTGATGTGAAACGGCCTCATGTAAGTTTGGATCAAAGTTTTCTCCAATGGCCCTTATCTTGGTCACGCCTAGCTTACTAAGAGTATCCTCGAACTGCCTAACAATAGAGTTAATGCCTTTTATATACTGATCGTCTTTCAAGTTCTGGGGCACATGCTTTAAAGATCTATCAAAATTATCTATGACTGGTAGTAGTTCAGAAATAATACTAATTTTGTGAGTTAAACCAAGTGT
Source organism: bacterium (assembly GCA_029557395.1). Classification (GTDB taxonomy): domain Bacteria; phylum Patescibacteriota; class Saccharimonadia; order Saccharimonadales; family JACDBH01; genus JAGQMT01. The sequence continues at coordinate 4,413 of JAKQIK010000055.1, read as the reverse complement.
ACCTTTTTCTTCTTCAAACCGACGCCTTAAATTCATTGCATCAGCTCGCTCTCTTTGAAGCGCCTCTGTCAAATTATCTATTTCGAGTTGTAATTCAGTAATATCTGGCTGTTTTGTCATATTTGCTTCTCTCCTTTTTTGGCTAATTTCTTGCACGCTTTATTCATAAAGTGCATCCTCCAATACCCTGCCTGCGTGTTCAACCAAGTTCATAACATCTCTATATTGTTGCCTCGTAGGGCCAAGTACACCTATATAACTCCTATCACTATAGGGGCTTCTGAACCGACTGATAATAAGGCTTGCGTTTGCACTACTACCAATCGGATTCTCCGTACCAATATAGACACTGAGTGGTTCATTGGGTGCAGCCTCTCGTAGCCAAGGCTCTAAATTATCGAGTAATCTCGCAATTTGCTGTACGTCTTGCCCACTTACGAACTCAGGTTGACCAAAAAGATTTGAGAGACCACTCATATAAAGCTGATTACCTATTGTAGCGATCCCTAAATTGTGAGTAAGCTCTACTAATGTGTCTACCGCATTCCTAATGGTACGGTCTGGCAGGCCACCGCCCTCTACCCTGGCAGTAAGTGCACGTTCAGCTCGTCGCTCGGTCAATCGCGAATGATCGGAATTATTGTCAGAAAGGATATTTACATAATATCTATAGCCCTTGTCAGTAGGTATACGTCCAGCACTGGTATGCGGTTGCTTAATGTATCCTAATTTTTCCAATTCTGCCATTTCAGCACGAATAGTAGCGCTCGAAACACCAAATAGCTTCGATAATAGACTACTACCTACCGGACTTGCTACTTCGGCATACTGCTCTACAACCGACATCAAAATTGCTTCCTGACGCTGTGTCATTTCATATCCTTATCTAGTCTTATTGTACATTTTCAGCACTCTAAACACAAGACTGCTAACTAATTACCTATTCTATTGACCTTAAACTCAACAACTTCAGGGTTAGATAAAATAACATTTTCCGAATTTATTACTTTTCCACCTTCAGCTTCTAATAAGGTATTGTCTACACTCGCTTGTGAGTCATATGCCAGACCTGGTACCAGCATAGCAAGCAAAATCAAACTTCCAGTCACAAGAATTAATACAATAAAGCGATTACGGTTTACCACTTCTTCAAAATGTAGCTCAAAATCTCCGGTAACTACCTCTGATTTAGACTTTTTTTGTCGTGCTTTATGTTTTACCATAAACTTATTATCACACAAACAGACTCTAGGGGCAAAATCACAGGGTGGATAGATAGTGCTTAATATTAACTACCAAATTCTTTGCATGCTCGATGCCATGAGCCTGCTTGCTATTATCTGGTTGTCTACCCTTAGCTAGCTCGTCAACTGCTGTGGCAGCTTCATGAATTTCATTATTAATAACAAATTGATAAAAATCATACTCAATAGCCGACTCTATCTCATAAAGTGCACTTGTCAAGCGTCTTTTAAACTCTTCCTCGTGCATGTCTCCACGACTATTCAACCTGTTCATCCATATTTCGAAAGATGGCGGTAAAAGAAAAACAAATAAACTCTTTGGGAACAACCTCCTCAGCGTAAGTGCACCCTCTACCTCTATCTCGTCAATGGCAATCTTACCAGTTTTATACGCCTCTTTTAGCTCACGCAAGCTTATTCCTGAGACCTGTTGCCCATGAATAATAGCCGCTTCTAAGTACTCGCCCTTTTCTAAACCGGATAAAAAACTATCCTCAGAGACAAACCAATATTCTCGACCATTTACTTCCATTACGCCATTATTAAGGCGCGGATGACGTGTAGTATCAGAAATAATATAACGATAGCGCCCAGACTCAACCAAGATATCTATTAGCGTGTTCCGGCCTGATGCTGTCGGTCCAACCATAAACACAAATTCCATCTTAGCTGTAAACTCAAGATTATCTTGGTTTGGCTGATAATTTTTGAGTATTTGTTGAAACTCTTTATTTTTTACAAGACTGTTTGTGTTGCTCATTTTTATTTTGCTAACGCCTGTTTCATAACAAGATTATAATACAAAACAGATAAAATTCAAGGAGCGTGAGAGTATCACGTAATTACTCCTAGCTAATGAAGTGGCTAACGTATAACCTTCTGAATATGCTCATACAGGATATTAGCCGATACACGTGCTTTTGCAGAAGCAGTTTGGTCTATTGAGCCACGAACTACAGCTTTTAGCAATACAACGGCTGATTCTAGTTCGTCGTTTACGATAAAAACATAAGATGAATCTGCTAACGCTACTCTAAGCGATTCCTTCGCTTCCATTAGTCTTGCCTCGAGATCTTTGTCACGATGATTACTAATACGCTTCATCCATTCAGTATGATTTGGTGGCACTATATAAACCGGTATGATAGTTGAAAAACCTAAAGTACGAAATTGTGGCAATGCACTAGCTACGATAGACATAGCACAAGCTCCACTAGGTGGATAAGATGATGCCTTGGTACCATAAACTTCAGCCCCTCTCTGTACAACGTATTGTACAAACTCACCATCTTGAATTTCTTGAACAAGATTACCAATATCAGATCGAAAATTATAATCCCGACCCTGTATTTCGCCATCTCTTGGCGCCCTGGTCGTATCACCAATCACAAAAGGCAAGCCCGACCGCCGAACCAAGGTAGACTTGCCAGCACCGGTTGGTCCAACTACTGCAATTAAGCTAATATGTTCTAACTGACTTAATACATTGTCATTAGGTTTATAATCAGCTTGCATATTTGAGAGCTGATTTATTATTTGTTGTTTATCCATATCAGATAGATTGTACCAGTAAAATCAGAAAATCATAAGCATTATGTAACAAAAACTTTAAGAAAATTCGCTAACTAGATGTCTTCTATAACAAGTAATGTATTCTGTCTCACTAATCACGTTTCAACATGACCGTAAATGCTTCGGCTGGAATATCTACCTTTCCAAACCGCTTCAGCCGCTCCTTGCCCCGCTTTTGCTTGGCTAAGACTTTTTTCTTTCGAGATACATCACCACCATAAAGCCCAGAAGTTACATCTTTACGATAAGCAGAAATATCTTCACGAGCAATAAATCTACCACCAATCGCTGCTTGCAAAGCAACCTTAAAGTTCTGGCGCGGAATGACTTCTTTTAATTTTGTCACGGTTTCACGACCCAGACTATTTGCCTCAGACCTATGTGCCATGACTGATAGTGCCCCGACTATCTCACCAGCTACGTAGAAGTCAACTCTCACTAAATCCTCGACTCTATAGTCACTTAGTTCATAATTAAATGAGCCATAACCACTCGTAGTACTTTTGAGCTGATCATAAAAATCTGTTAACAAATTTGCCAAAGGAGCTTCAAAAGTTATTAGTGCTAGCTGGGCATCAACAAAGCTAAGCCCCTTTTGAATACCTCGTTTTGCCGAAATCAATTGTATCACCGCTCCAACATATTCTTTTGGCACGACGATTTCGCCTTTTATCCATGGTTCAGCAATAGATTCTATTTTGGCAGGATCTGGTAGATTACTGGCTGATTTTATATCTACTTCTTCGCCTGTCGATAATGTTACATGGTAGTCTGTGCTAGGATTTGTAACGATCAGGCTCAGGTTATATTCACGCTCAAGTCTTTCGCGCACAATATCCATGTGCAGTAGTCCTAAGAACCCAACTCTGACACCAAAACCAAGTACAGGTGAATTTTCTGGCTCGTATTGCAAGGCAGAGTCACTCAAAGACAATTTTTCTATAGCTTCTTTGAGGTCATTATAAAACTCATTACTCTCAGGAAAAATTCCAGCATAAACAAATGGCTGAACCTCTTTATAGCCAGGCAACGCTTCGTTTGATTTATTTTTTGACAAAGTAATCGTATCGCCAACTTTAGCCTCACGAGTTGATTTAAGATTTGTAACGATATAGCCAATCTCACCAGCTTTCAAACTAGAATCAGCCGACATCATAGGGCTTAAGTGGCCAACCTCTAATGCTAGTCCACTACTCCCAGTACCAATCATGGATATTTCTGAGCCTTTTTGTATCTCACCATCTACAATCCGTACATACAAAACAACACCTCGATAATCATCGTAGTAACTATCAAAAATTAATGCCCTAGTCGGTAATTCCGGCTTGCCTGTTGGTGGGTCGATTTGACTTACTACCGCGTCTAATACTGCTGGCACACCCTGACCGGTCTTGGCAGAAATATGTAAAATTTCATCTTCATCACACCCTAGCAAACTAATCACTTCAGCAGTTACCCTAGGTACATCAGCTGCCGGCAAATCAATTTTGTTCAATACGGGAATTATTTTTAAGTCTGCAGCTATAGCCAAATAAACATTTACTAACGTCTGAACCTGTATACCTTGAGAAACATCAACTACAAGGATAGCGCCCTC
>JAKQIK010000053.1 GCA_029557395.1 bacterium | reverse complement strand
ATGAAGCGCTCTAGCCAGCTGAGCTAATCGCCCTCGAACAAGGCGTATTATACCCTATGCTACAGGGGTAATCAAGAACTTCAGGGCTGGCCTAGGTGTATTTTCTCTATTGGCAGATCGCTCTACGCGGGCTATCTCTTGCAAGGGATAACACCGGTTGCACCTTGCATCTTGTCTGTCCTTAGAGAAGATACACCTAGGCCACGGAGTTCCAGGAGTGTTAAAAAGCGAACAAACTGTCGCAATTATTGAATTGATTATTTTACAAGTGTTACTTGTTGATTCCTGCCACTACATCAAGTATGAGTTAAAAGTCTGAAAATACTTTTCCACATTATCCACAGGGTAGAGAGGCGAAAGTAATAAAAATGAGCAATAAGTACTAGCATTATTCTGCTAGTACGAGTATAGTAGCTGTTAGGTGATGTTTTGGGACGTGTTTTGTGATACAATACATGTCAGAGCGATGAAGTGGATTCACCAACCATTGAGCTCCGTCGGCTGTGATAACGTACGATAACGTGATCTCATGAGGTAAAGTCCGGTGGAACCGTCCTTCGTCCTTTAGTCATCTAAACTATTCGCTCCATTAACTGGAGTTGTACATTATCAAAAGATGACTAGAAGACGGAGGACCCGAGACGCAACGATAAGTGGATATGATTTGAGTGTATTTGCGAGAGCATTTTAATCATATACAACTACTATCGGTGCGTCTTTTTTGTTTTGAAAACTTAACATGTAATTAGGAGTAGTTTATGAAGGATGACGATCAGCTTCATGCGATGAGACACAGTTTAGCTCATATCTTAGCATCGGCAGTCAAACGAATATACCCAGAGACCAAATTTGGCGTTGGCCCAGTAGTAGAAAACGGATTTTATTACGATATTGATCTAGGTGACAAAAAGATATCAGAGGACGATTTTCCGGCAATTGAAGCCGAAATGGCCAAAATTATTGCCGAAAACCAGACTTTTGAGAGATTTAGCATGCCGGTCGATCAGGCTATAGACTGGGCCAGGGAGCACAATCAGCCTTACAAAGAAGAATTATTAAACGATCTCAAGCGTGCCGGCACTACAGTAGCAAAAGATTTAAGTAGGGATGAGCTCGGTACTATCTCAGAGGGCGAATCAGCTGTCGAGGAAGTATCATTTTATAAGAACGGTGATTTTACAGATCTCTGTCGAGGCCCCCATGCTGAATCTACAGGGCAAGTTGGCGCATATAAATTAATGCGTATTGCTGGCGCCTATTGGCGTGGCAAAGAAACCAATCCTCAGATGCAGAGGCTCTATGGCGTGGCTTTTGCTACCGAAAAAGAGCTAAGGCAATATTTAAATATGCTCGAAGAAGCCAAGAAACGTGATCACCGCAAGCTCGGTCAAGAGCTCGACCTATTCACTTTTTCTGACTTGGTAGGTTCTGGACTGCCTTTATTTACACCTAGGGGTATGATCGTCAGAGAGGGTTTAGAGAGCTTTTCAAATGAATTAAGACAGAAAATTGGTTTTGAGAAAGTTTCG
>JAKQIK010000044.1 GCA_029557395.1 bacterium | reverse complement strand
ATAATTGGCTTTTTGCTGGCCTGTATTGTTGCGATTGACAAGAAGTGGATCAAATCCCTGGCTACAGATAAGCTAGCATGGCTGATTGGTGGGTACGCTACTCTGACATTATTGATGGCGCTTTTGTTGGCGACGGATACGGATGCAGAGGTGCTGGGTATTGTCTATAATCTGAGGTTTTTTGTGTTTTTTGTTTATGCGATATTACTCACTCGACTGTATAGGTTAAATTGGCTCCAAAAAAACGCCCTTCGAGCTACACTAGGTGCATCGCTACTGGTAATGGTATTTGGATTTGTCCAATACATGTGGTTACCAAGCAATGCTCTGGCACGTTTTGGTTATTCTCGGGATAATGGTGTCTTGCCGGTTTCTTTGATTGACGAAAAGCCAGACCTAGAGCGCATAATGTCGACACTCAGAGACCCAAATTCGCTTGGCTCGTATCTGATAATAATATTGTCGATTTGCCTAGTTTACTTAGTTAGGACTAGCAACAAAGATTTGAAACGTATATATGCTGGTTTGCTAGCACTTTCTATTATTTGTCTGTGGTTCACGTTTTCGCGGAGTGCTTGGCTGGGTACGGTCGTAGCCGTCTGTACAGTAGCTTTGTTGCTCAACAAACAAAAGATTAGACCCAAACTCAGCCCCAAGATATCACTATTCGCAGTTTGTGTGCTGGTACTACTAGCCGGTGGTGTATACATGAGTAGGGATAGCTACTTCGTAAAAAACGTTATTTTGCACGCCGATGAGAGCACGGTGCTAGAGAATCCCAACGAGCTACGCATTAGGTTTTGGCGAGAATCTATCCAGTCTGGCATCCGGCGACCACTGGGGTATGGTCCAGGTACGGCCGGACTGGCTTCGATTCGGAACGAAAAGCAAGGGGTGGTATTAAACGAAAACTATTATCTACAAATACTGCATGAGGTCGGTGTCGTGGGTTTGGCGCTGTTCCTGGCTATTCTATGTATGGTCGGCTATAGACTGTACTTACTAACTGACACAAATATCTTGGCGATAGCTCTGTTGGCTTCATTTGTTGGGCTAGCCTTGACCAACTTCTTGGTCCATATCTGGGCCAACGAAGCAGTAGCCTATACCTGGTGGGGATTAGCCGGGTTGGTCGTATACGGTCTTCCTACAAACACCAAAAAGCAATCAAAATAAGTTGACTAGACTAGACTTGACCAATCAGTATAAATTTGCTATAATTCATATTATGACTAAACCTATTTCAATCTATGACGCCAAAACCCAGTTATCCAAGCTGATTAATCAGGCAAAGGCCGGCCAGTCAGTTGTAATTGGTGCTTATGGTAAGCCAGAGGTGATGCTAGTTCCCTACGTAGAGCCCGAGCAAAAGCTAAAAATTGGCGTATTTGCAGATAAATCATCTATAGCGTCAGAGGATACATATGCGGATCTGGTTGGTTCTGATTCCGATATTAACAAAATGTTTTCAGATAGTACAGGCAAATCATTGTGAAAAGAGTATTAATCGACTCTCATATATTGATTTGGCTACTTTATTGTCCAGACAGAATACCGGCATCCGTCAAAAATACCTTATTGTCCCAGGACAAAGTACTTGTCTCGGTTGTTAGCCTGTGGGAGCTGGCCATAAAGTTCAAGATTGGTAAGCTACAGCATAGCCCAAACGAACTACTAGAAGGCGTAAAAAAATCCAACATAGGCATAATAAATCTCGACTCTCAGCATGTCGAACGAATGGTGGATATCGTACTACCGCACAATGACCCGTTTGATACTATGTTGATTGCGCAGGCGACAACAGAGGGAATCGCATTAGTCACAGCGGACAAGCAATTGTTAGATACAAACTACTTGACTATCGACTCCAGCACCAGAAGATAATAGTACGTCCTAAAATAACATTTAACAATTTGGTTAAATGAGCTCACGTCACTCAATTGGAGGGATGCGCGGTGGCCTAGAGTGTATTAGTAAATTATCTATATATTTATTGCTCACCCTCTGTTTTGATAAGTTATGTTTACGGATTGCTCGTGTCTTTGAATGTAGTTTTATTGCAGCTAAGCTACCTTTTATGAACGGTAGTGGCTTACCCCTAAGTATAGAAGATGCAAAATATCGAAGGAACTGAATAGAAAAGAAGAGGCCATATTTGAAGTATAGCTTTGTCGGCATATTCCTGGCGTAGAGCAGCAAAAAGTTCTTGGCTGAGTGGAAACGGGTGAAGTCACCCATCTTGGAGCTCGTACCACCTACACCGTGATACGCAACCGCATCTGGAGTATAGGCTACTTTCCATCCTGCCATCTGAGCACGAAAACTTATGTCGACATCTTCGTAATAAGCAAAAAAATCTTCATCAAACATGCCGATATCTCTAAAAAGCTCAGATCTGTATAAGCTAGCGCCGCCTGTCGCACCAAAAACTAGCTCTTTTTTATCATATTGGCCACTGTCTACCCGGTTTCTGCCGCGTGGAAAAGGTATTCCCCAAATGGTGTAAAAATCTCCGGTACTATCGATATGCTTCCTGTCGGAGCGCATCAACTTACCGGTAGATATGCCTATCTCATCAGCGCCCTCGATGTTTTTGATCAAGTTAGTCAGCCAGTCTTTGTCTGCGATAGCATCGTTATTAAACAGGCCAATATAATCAAACCCCTCTGTTAGCGCATACTTAATTCCTCTGTTGACTCCACCGGCGAACCCAGCATTGTTTTTGAACTCAAGCAGTTTTACGCCGGGAAATCCTTTTATTATAGATACAGAATTATCCTCAGAACCATTATCTACAACAATCACTTGAGCTTTAGTTGACTGCGCCAACAGGGATGATATGCAATCTTTTAGCATATCTTGTCCATT
>JAKQIK010000039.1 GCA_029557395.1 bacterium | reverse complement strand
GTTTCACCACCTCAACCTGCTATGAACCAAATGCAACCTAGCCTACCTCAGCAACAAACACCTGGTCAACCACAACAGCCTATACAGCAACCCATGGCTCCATCAACTCCACAACCTCAGCTCATGAATCAGCAATTCGGTATCCAGCCAGGTATGAATCCAGCACCCGGACCACAGCCCTTTAACACTGGTCAAGCATCTCAAAAAGTATCTTTTCTATCCGTAATTATCCCTAAGCTAAAGTTTATCATCCCAGCCATAGTCTTGATAATTGTATTAGGTATAGGAGCTTTCTTCGCAAAGGGTATATTATTTGACCCAACAAAGATTAAAGCCAGCTCATTAGTAGATTCATCATACTCGGGTGTAGCTATGAAAATGCCCAAAGGGTGGGATAAAGTTAGTGGTGATAAAATTAAGATGGATAAATATGACCTTTATTCAAAGGGGGGAGCCGATTCGCTAAAAGAAGCTGTCTTGTTAGTTGGCCATGTAACTGAAAGCCTGGGTGTTGATATTAGTATTTTTTCTGATACGCAAAAGCAGGCATTAATATCGGGATTTAAAGAAAGTCTCAAGGATAGCTTAAATGAGGACAATGCCAAAGATGGGTGGTGTGCTAGCGTTAATGATAAAGGCTTAAGTATAAAAGAAGTAGATTATCCAAACTTTGATATAGCTATACAGGTTGATGCGGGCTGTAGTGCTGATGAGGGTGAGGTAAAAGTAAGGCTACTAGTGGGCTTCAAGAAAGATAATGTATATGGTTTAGTTATCGCTGGTTTGGATAATGTATTTGATAAGAACGAACCAGTTATAGACGAGATTTATAACTCATTTAAACCAGCTAATTAGAATATCATGATGTTACAATAGGTCTATGAACTATTGGAGAGAGCGGAGTCAGCCATATAAACCTGGCCAAAAAAAACCATTTAAAGTCTCAAGATCAAAAATAGAGCTATATAAACAATGCCCCAGATGTTTTTGGCTGGATGTACGACTAAAGATTACCAGGCCAAATAGCCCGCCTTTTAACATCAATAAAGCTATAGATGAGCTATTCAAGAGAGAGTTCGACAAGTATCGATTGGACAAGAAGCCACATCCTTTGATGGTTGAGTTTGATATTGACGCAATACCGTTCGAACATACAGATTTAGATACATGGCGTGAGACATTTGTCGGTGTTTCTACGTTGCACGAGCCAACTAATTTACATGTTTTTGGTGGTATTGATGATGTTTGGGTGGATAGGTCAGGTAGACTAATAGTAGTTGATTATAAGGCTACAGCAAAAGATACCGAGGTAGGTATCGATGCGGATTGGCAAATAAGCTACAAACGCCAACTAGAAATATATCAATGGCTACTACGACAGAACGGATTTGATGTTAGTAATACGGGGTATTTTGTCTATGCAAATGGGCGTATGGATCTGGACGGATTTAATAATAGAGTAGAGTTTAGGACAAAAATTATTCCATATGAAGGCAGTGATAGCTGGGTTGATTCGACGCTTACAGATATGAAAAGCTGTATGGATTCTGAGATGCCTGCTGTTGGTAACTCTATCATGGGTGGCGAATGTGAATTTTGTGCTTATGCAAAATCTAGAACCAAACTCACTCTTGAGACAATTAAATCTCAACAAAAAGCTCAAAACAATTAGGCAAACAGAGTATAATAAGATATATGATAGATATTCAGTATATTAGAGAAAACCCAGATGAGGTACGTGAGAAATCAAAACAAAAAGGTTATGATGTCGATGTAGACAGACTTTTGGTGGTTGATAGAGATAGAAAAGAGTTGCTTCTTCAGGTAGAGGAGCTTCGGCATAGAAGAAACGAAAATGCAGACAAAATGAAAGGTGGAAAGCCAGAACAAACCCTGATAGACGAAGGTAAGCAAATCAAGATTGCTCTAGCTGAGAAGGAAGAATATCTAGCAGAAACAGAGACTGAATGGTTGAATTTATTAAAAACCGTACCAAATATGCCTCTCGAATCGGTGCCGGTAGGCAGTAGTGAAGATGAAAATGTGATAGAAAAAACTATCGGTACGCCAAGGAATTTTGATTTCAAACCAAAAGATGATGAGCAACTTGGCAACATGCATGACTTGATGGATAAGCAAAGGGCTGCCAAGATATCGGGTAGTCGCTTTGTGTACTTAAAAGGTGATTTAGTTAGGCTCCAGTTTGCGATAATTCAATGGGTTATGTCCGTTTTAGCTGATAGGGAGGCTCTAGATAAGCTCATAAAAGATAATGAGCTGGATATTGTAGCCAAACCATTTACACCCATCTTGCCACCCGCAATGCTGAGAACAGAGCCTTATGAAGCATCAGCTAGGCTTGACGCTGAAGAGGTCACCTATAAGATTGAACAGGATGATCTGTGGCTCAACGCCAGTGCGGAGCATACTCTTTGTACAATGTATTGGAACGAGACTTTACCTGAGTCAGCTTTACCAATTCGTTACATTGGTTATAGTACATCTTTTCGTCGTGAAGCGGGTACGTACGGCAAAGATTCGGAGGGGATTTTTAGGATGCACCAGTTTGATAAACTAGAAATGGAGGTTCTGAGCACAGCAGAGACTGGGCTAGATGAGCATAAACTGATGGTTGCTATTCAGGAATATTTAGTACAAAGTCTGGAATTACCATATAGATTAATTAGAAAGTGTACTTTTGATATTGGTAAACCAAATGCCAGTGGGGTAGATATTGACTGCTGGATGCCTGCACAGGGTGCTTATCGTGAAACTCACACCGCAGACTATATGACAGATTATCAGTCTAGGGATCTAAAGATACGCGTTAAAAGAGATAACGGTGGTATAGAATTTGTACACACAAATGACGCAACTGCTTTTGCACTCGGTCGTATCATGAAATCTATCTTAGAAAATAATCAACAATCAGATGGTAAAATTATTATTCCAAACGTTCTGCGCCCGTATATGGGTGGGAGAGAGTTTATTTAGGTGCGATACTAACTTTAATAAAGGGGGTATACAATGATAAAAAAATTAGAAATTACTGGTGTTCA
>JAKQIK010000035.1 GCA_029557395.1 bacterium | reverse complement strand
ACTACACGTTTAGGTATTAACATATGGTGTACCTTGAATGCCGCGCTATAAGGAAACTGGTTGTGAATCAATGCCCAATATCGCCATTCCCTAATCCTAGGCTCTTCTAGCAATGGGCGAGTTACGCCTTTTTTCTTGGCTAGTGTATAGTGCTTTTCATCCCTGGGCGTTCTAAGGCTTACAGGCAGCCTAGACCGAGGTACGGATAGAGGCGACCTGCTAGTTTTTATCTTTTGTAATATTTGTCTAGACTTTTCCATTGTATTTACTATTTAGCTTACTAGAGTAAATTATACAACTATGGTCAAGCTTCCTCAACTCTAGTATCTTAAGGTATGTAGCAAAGCTTACAAACACGAAGGGATTTTATGACCATAGATAGAGATATTTTCAAAGCTTATGATATTAGAGGAAAAGTTGGAGATCAGCTCAATAGTGAATCCGTCAAACTTATTGGCCAGGCCTTTGCAGGCTGGCTACCCACCCAAAGTATAGTTGCAGTCGGCAGAGACATGCGCCCAGACTCAGAGAGTCTCGCAAAAGCCTTTATAGATGGCTTGGTTGAGCAAGGTTATGATGTGTGGGATATAGGACAAGTAACTAGTGACATGATTTATTTTGCGATAGGTAAATGGGATTTAGCTGGAGGAGCCGTGATTACTGCCAGCCATAACCCCGGCGCAGATAATGGCATTAAGCTATATCGTGACAAAGTAACACCAGTAGGACTCGATTCTGGCCTAGATGAGATTAGAGATATGGTTATTAATAACAAAATAAAAGACGGCAGTAGTCAGCCCGGAAACATAGAAAACAAATCGATTACCAGCGAGTGGGTTGAACATTGCCTAGGTTTTATTCAGGAAATTAAACCTTTTAATATTGCTATAGATGCTGGCAACGGTATGGCCGGGGCAATATTACCACATATATTGCCTAAGTTACCCCTGGTGGTAGAAGAGATGTACTTTGAACTTGATGGCACTTTTCCCAATCACGAAGCAAATCCCCAGAAGCCAGAAAACCTAAAAGACCTAGCCACTAAGGTACTGGCCAAGGGATACGACTTTGGTATAGCTTTTGATGGAGATGGAGATAGGGCAGGATTCGTTGATGACAAAGGTAGGCCTGTACTAGGTACTGATTTGCTAACAATAGTCTCAAAATTATACCTAGACAAGTACGGCTCGGGTGAAATTATTCACGATGTCAGGACAAGCCGAGCCACACAGGAGCTTATCAAAGAATGGGGAGGACAGCCGTTTCGCACAAAAGCAGGCCGAGTAAGTATTGGGGCTGTATTACGACAAAGAAAGGCTATATTTGGAGGTGAGACTACCGGTCACCTATTCTTTACAGAAAACTATGATGCTGACTCTGGACTTATCGCAGCCTTAGTAGCGATGCAAGCAATTAGCAACAGTGGCAAAAAATTATCTGAATTGGTTGATGAATACCGTAAATATGAAATGATTCCCGAAACAAATTTTGAAGTTATAGATAAAAAAACAGTGTTTACAAACCTAAAGCAAGAGTTTTCCGAGGGCGAACAAGATGAGTTAGACGGTCTAACGGTCAATTTCCCTGACTATTGGTTTAATGTACGCGCTAGTAATACAGAGAATGTTATTCGACTAAACGCAGAGGCAGTTGATACAAAAACCCTGAATTCACTCGTAGAACGTGTTACAACAGTAATCCAGTCTGTAAAATGATAATATAAAGTCATGAAAATATTAGTTACTGGCGGTGCGGGTTTCATAGGTTCGAACTTTGTGCATTATCTCATCAAAGATTACCCCGAATATCAAATAACAGTTATAGATAAGCTTGGTTATGCGGGAAATATCTCAAGCCTCGAACCCATACTAGACAAAATCGAGTTCGTAACTGGAGATATATGTAATGAACAACTGATTGATGAGCTTGTTAGCAAAAATGATATCGTAGCTCATTTTGCTGCCGAATCACACAATGACAACTCCCTGCAAGACCCCTGGCCTTTTGTCGAAAGTAACCTAATTGGTACTTATCGAATCCTTGAAGCGGTCCGAAAATATAACAAGAAACTCCATCATATATCTACGGATGAAGTTTATGGCGATCTTGAGCTAGACGATCCCAACAAATTTACACCAGAAACGTCCTACAACCCATCTAGCCCATATTCTAGTACAAAAGCCGGTTCTGATATGCTGGTACAAGCTTGGGTACGAAGTTTTGGGATACAGGCAACAATTTCGAACTGCTCCAACAATTATGGCCCTCGGCAACATGTAGAAAAGTTTATCCCAAGACAAATTACTGAAATCATTGAGGGTCGAAAGCCCAGGCTTTATGGTAGTGGCGAAAATGTACGTGACTGGATCCACGTAGACGATCACAACTCTGCAGTTATGGCGATTATCGAAAAAGGCAAACCTGGCGAAACTTATCTGATTGGTGCCAACGGCGAGAAGGATAACAAACAAGTCATAGAGTCGATATTGACAATAATGGGCAAAAATTCAAGTGACTACGAGCAGGTAAAGGATCGCCCAGGCCATGACCTCAGATACGCCATAGATAATTCAAAATTAGTAAACGAGCTTGGTTGGCGACCAAAATATACAAATTTCGAAGATGGACTCAGGGCTACTGTAGACTGGTATGTCAATAATGAGGAGTGGTGGAAACCACAAAAAGAATCTACTGAATCTAAGTACAAACAAGCAGGACACTAAAAGAAATAAATGATAAAATATATACTATGAGCAAGTCTGAAATAACATTGGAATCCTTAGACCAGCGCTTCGATCAAATGCTAGGTGTAATGAGTGAATTTGCTAATTCTGTTGATGCTCGGTTCGATGCCGTGGATGCTAGGTTCGATACTGTGGATGCTAGGTTTAATTCTGTCGACACCAAATTTATATCTATTGAGTCTAGGCTCGATAGAATCGAATCAGAAATTGTCGATCTTAAAGCATCTTATAATCGTCTACTTAATACCGTAGATGGTTTTTTGGCCAGAATAGACAAATACGAAACAGAATTGGTTGCCCGAGATCATGAGATAGAACGACTCAAAAGATGGATTCAAGAAATAGCCGATAAGACAGGTGTGAATTTGACTGCATAAATGGCTAGCCCGATGAAAATAGCAGAATCACCGATCAAAGGATTATTTGTAGTTGATCTGCAGCTATTTGAGGATGAGCGGGGCTGGTTCAAAGAAAATTATCAAAAATCAAAGATGGAATCACTTGGACTGCCGAGTTTTGAAATTGTACAAAATAATATATCTTTCAACCGAGAAGTCGGAGTGACCAGAGGACTACATGCCGAACCTTGGGACAAATTCATCTCTGTTGCGAACGGTAGAGTTTTTGGGGCGTGGGTTGACCTACGTAAAAGTACAGGGTTTGGAACTGTCTATACGACAGAGATTACTCCAGACAAAGCTATATTTGTACCACGAGGTGTAGCCAACGGGTATCAAACACTTGAAGAAAACGTCTCTTATACTTATCTCGTGAACGAGCATTGGTCCCCTAACGCTCAGTACACCTTCGTCAATCTCTTTGATAATGAGCTAAATATCAGCTGGCCAATACCTAAAAATGAAGCCATAACCTCAGAAAAAGATGCTGATCATCCATCACTCAAAGATGTAATTCCGATGGAGGTATAATTTTTTGAGCAAGAGTTACTTCATAATTGGAGCAAATGGACAACTTGGGACAGCTCTAAGGCAGAGATATCCGGAAGCTAAGTTTGCTGATATGGTCGAGCTAGATATTACCAATAAACAAGCGGTTGAAAATTATAATTGGTCGGGCATAGATGTACTGATAAATACCGCAGCTTATACCAACGTAGATGGCGCAGAAACAACTGAAGGCAGAAAAATAGCATGGGCAGTAAACGCCGATGCCGTTGCCAACCTCGTAGCCGTCGTGGCCCAACATAATATGACATTGGTACACATTTCAACAGATTATGTTTTTGATGGTACCAAACAAATTCATAACGAAGACGAGGCCTTCTCTCCCCTATCTGCCTATGGTTCGAGCAAGGCTGCCGGTGACCTAGCTGTCAGTTTAGCACCAAAATACTACATACTTAGGACATCTTGGGTCATAGGTGAGGGCAAAAACTTCGTCAGGACTATGCTAGAGCTTGGCAAAAAAGGAGTCAATCCCACCGTAGTAAATGACCAGATAGGCAGACTGACTTTTACTAGCGAGTTAGTGCGAGCAATTGACCACTTGCTATCAACCAGCCCCAGCTACGGAACCTACAATATTACTAACAGCGGCGATCCAGCTTCTTGGGCAGAAATAACCAGCAAGATTTATGAACTATCTAGCCTAGACATTACAGTTGGCAACACATCTACTGAAGAATATTACAAAGACAAAGAAGATATTGCTCCCCGACCCTTACAAAGTACTCTGAGTCTTGATAAAATACGTGGTACAGGTTTTGAATCAAGAGACTGGGTGGAAGATCTTAAACTTTACCTAAACAAGGAGCAGTAGTTTGAAAGGCATTATATTAGCTGGTGGTAGTGGCACCAGATTACATCCAATCACCAAGGGTATCAGCAAACAGCTTGTTCCAATATATGACAAGCCAATGGTTTACTATCCCCTATCCACCCTCATGCAGGCGGGTATAAACCAAATCCTTATTATCACAACACCAGAAGACCAGTCGCAGTTCCAGAGACTACTTGGAGATGGTAGCCAATGGGGAATCTCATTATCCTATGCAGTCCAGCCCACTCCAGATGGTCTTGCTCAGGCTTTTGTGATTGGCGAAGAGTTTATTGGAAATGACAAAGTAGCCCTAGTACTCGGTGACAATATATTTCATGGACATAAATTAAGCGAATCACTAAAGAGTTGTGTAGATCCAGATGGTGGTATCGTATTCGCCTACCAAGTATCAGACCCCGAGCGTTATGGAG
>JAKQIK010000030.1 GCA_029557395.1 bacterium | reverse complement strand
CAAAATTAGCTGGGCTACATTCAACAGACAACAGTACTGAGCCACTCGCCCGCGTGCCTTCATCTCTCTCGCCAGTAGCTGTGCCTTTTTCGGTATCGGTTTTTTTAACTTCTTGTTTTGTAGCCGGTATCTTGCCCGAGTCAATATTTAGCTCCTGCTGATTTGTGCTGGCTGTAAAGTCAAAGGAGCTAACGACTGATGTTGTGTCAGTTTTTATAACAATATTTGCCTTGGGCATAACATTAAAGGCTACAAACCAGCCCACTATTAACAAAATAACTGCCAATATAGCAACAACCATACCAACCCGAAACTTATCAAAATTCGGAACCTTGAGCTTACGATTCTTTTTGGGTTTTTTGAGTTTGCTGTTGTTATCTAGGTTATCAATGTCATCTGTCTTGATATTATCAAATTCTATCACGTCGTCATCGTCAGCCTCACTGGCGTCTGTTAGACTCCCAACAGATTCAGATTTGTCCAACCTACTACTCACATCGTCCAGATCCTCTATCTCGGTTTCTCTGATAGAGTCAGGCGAACTTGGGATTTCAGGCTTACTTTGCAAACTCTTGGCTACATGAAGTCCAGCAGCACCAGCCAAAGGCATAAGGCCTGGTTCAGTAGTAATCAGCACTAGATTCTTTTTTGATGCCACAGCAGAACGCTTTAACAACTTCATATTAACCAAACTCTGCAGTACGGTCGCACGCTTTGGCAAAACCAAGGCCACAATCTTGCTATCGGATGCCTTTACCCTATCAATGATGTGAGTAATTTCGTCATCAACATCAATATATATCGTCTCTTTATTAGCTACAGACGACTTTTTGCTAGGAGTGATTGTATTTTTCTTTGCCACCATAATTTTATATACTTAGTATACTATTAAACTTATCTTTTATTGATTTTTTTGTTGGATCAGCCTGACCGAGCGTATCTAGCCCAACCCTCAAAAGACCAAGAGCTGTAATAAAAGTATGATCCTGCACCGTACCGGTTTGATCATTGATGCCTGACACCTGACTAGGCGATATATGATGTATTACCGGTTTCCGTGTAAATGGTAGTGATTTGTACCAGTCAGTCGAGCTAAGCTCGTCGGCAATCATGTCTAGAGAGGCACCCCCGCCACACATCAAAATACGATTTGGTAGGTGATCAAGTCGATCGAACTCGCTAAGTGCCAATTCAACACCGTTAATCCAAACATCTAGTGTTTTATGCAAAGAATCGATAACTTGCTTCTTTTTAGCTGCGGGCAACTTTCCACTATCAACTGCTAATTTTAGGTCTTCGGCTTGCTCGAAGTCAGTAGACAAGTCTCGCTCCACTGACCGCGTATAGGCTCGCCCACCGATACCGAACATCTTTGTACCTTCAACGCCACCTTCGTTTAGTACAGCTATGTCGGTTGTGCCACCACCAATATCCATGAGTATCGCACTTGTATTTGCATTCGGATCATTACCAATCACACTTCTTGCTACCGCAAACGGCTCAGCGGCGACGGCTAGAAGCTCTAGGTCTAGCTCATTTGCCACTTTTTCCAATGCTCCAATATGAATAAGTGGCGCAAAGGCAGTATATAGTTGTATCTGCATATCACGACCTTGAAAACCAAGTGGACTACTAACAGAATAACCGTCGATAGTGACGCTAACAAGCGCACTATTTACTAGCCTGATTTCAATATCTTTACCACCTAGTTCCCAAGACAACTGTTTTTTGGCTTTTTCTAGAGCCTTGTCTTGGACAAGGCCAATTATTTTCTCAATCTCTGGAACGTCAAGAGGCTTGCTAGGATCTTTGCGTGACAATCTAACATTGGTAGTCAGACCCTTGACTAGCTCACCAGCTATACCAATTACTGCGCCCCTGGGACTTACCTTTGCCATTTCTTCGGCTTTAGATAACGCCTGCGCGCAATTTGATACTACGCCAGCAATATCAGCAATCGCTCCGGCTTGCATATCTGCCAAATCTTGGTGCATTCTACCCACACCAATCACATCAATCTCATCACCGTCCACGCGACCAATCAATGCCTTGACATTCTCTGTACCGATATCTAGGCCAACTATAAACTCTGGCGCCTGATCTTCCTGTGGCTTAGAACGTTTAAACTTCTTAAGCATATGCCATATATTGTAACAGATTTACGCCAAATCAAACTAAAATACCGCCACCCAGAACTTGCTCTCCACTATAAATTACCACCGATTGGCCTGGGGTCAAGGCTCTAATCTTTTCTTCGAGCTCGATTTCAATCATTGGTACGCTATATCTAGCGTCGCTGTCCTTTTTTGACGCTATATGTAGCGTACCCATAGCCTTTGGCGCCCTATGCCTAGTTCGTACCTGAATCTGTGTATCATCCCTAGGAGGTTGATTTATCCAATGAACATCAGTCAATCTTAGTCTGTTATTCCAAAGCCTATTATCATCAAGCAAAGTAGTAACATAAACCTCGTTATTGTACATATCCTTGCCGACTACATAATAAGGCAAACCGCCGCCAACATCGAGACCTCTACGCTGACCTATGGTGTAGAAAATTGCCCCATCGTGTCGACCAATTTTTTTGTTATTTTGGTCAATAATATCGCCTTGCTTTTGCTTGCCAAGCTCATGCTGAAGAAACTCTCTAATGCCGACCTTGCCGACAAAACAAATACCCATACTTTCTCTTTTTGAAGCAGTAATCAGTCCAAACTTTTCTGCGAGCTTTCTGACTTCTGGCTTAGTATAGTCGCCCAAGGGAAAGAGAGTTTTTGCAAGCGCATCTTGCGTTACCCGATACAAAAAATATGTCTGATCTTTATTTTCATCCCTTGCCGTTAACAATTGCCCTTGCCGAGCCCTAGCATAATGCCCTGTCGCTACAAAATCCGCACCATCAGAAAGAGCTGTATCTAGAAATAGTTTAAATTTTATTTCTTGATTACACATAACATCAGGGTTTGGGGTGCGCCCGGCCTGATATTCTGCAATCATATAATCTACTACTTTTTGGCGGTACTCTTTCTCGAAATCGTACATCTTAAACGGTATGTCCAGCTGTACCGCCACGCGTTTTGCATCATTGAAGTCTTGTTTCCATGGACACTCAAATCCAGGCAAGTCTTGGCTCCAGTTTTTCATGTATACACCAGTGACGTCATAGCCCTGTTCTTTGAGGAGCGCAACACTTACCGAGCTATCTACTCCTCCAGACAATCCAACAAAAACTTTTTTTGACATAACTATTTAATTATAGCAAATCTAACTAACTCATCAAAACTCAATAAGGGCCAGAGTGCTCTATTTATCGATTGGTGCAATACGGTGTTTCATACGATAACGAATACGCCTCAGCTGATAACGCTTACCTAGCCAAAAAGAAGACAACAGCAACGGAAACATTATTAAAGCTGGTTGCCACAATACCTTGGTCTTAACTGCAGTTGGTGCTTTATCAAGATCAGCAGCCGCATTTGCAATATCACCATTTACTACAGCTATGACTTGCATAAAAGCCGAGTTACCGTCGGCATCAGTCGCTTTGATTGTTACTCTATATATACCTGGTTTGTCATAAGTATGCTTAGTATCAAAAGTACCAGCCGTAGCTTGAGTAGATAGATCCTCTTTTCCGTCACCCCAGTTCACCTTTACGGCATAAGGGCCCCGACCACTACTAATAGTAAACGGCCATAGTAGTTCTTTGCCCGGATCAACTCCACGCCTTGCATGATTGGATGTAAGTAGTATCCTTTGGCTGACCTGGTTGGGAGAGCCGGGTATAACTGGGACGTCAATTGAGAAGGTGACGTTTACTTTATTAGACTCTGGACCTGGTTGATCTAAATCATCGTACTGAATAGCCACTAATTCGTTTGGTCCAGGAAAAAGGTCAATTTGCAAGGTATAACTTCCACCATCACACATCACTGCGCCCGCAAAAACATTATTCTTGGTGATTTTAACCAACAGTCCGTCTTTGCATAAACCACCAACAGTAACCGGTATTTCTGTAAAAACTTGGCCATTACCTGGTATAGAAATAGTGGGGGCTTCGGTCGGTGGGGGCTGTGTTATCCTACCCTCCATACCAATTCCCTGATCACTAGGATTGGTCTGAGGCCTAGATTGCTGAGCAATTACGATACTAGGCAGTACCATTACACCTATCAACACCAAGCTCATGAGTCCAATTAGTTTCTTCATATTGTTACTAATATATTAACGCGAAAAGCTAGTGTTTTCCACACAATTCTATCGATCAATAAAAAAACCACCGATTTGGTGGTTTTTTGCTACTAAACAGACCCAAGGTATTATCTACCTACGTCGGGTTTTGCGACCACGGTATGATTCGATACGTCGCCATACATAGAAACCGGCACCTACTATTAAGGCTATTATTACACTTATTACTCCTAGGAACCACCATGGAAGATACCAAAATGTTGCTGTTTCTGTTAACTGGCGTGTCTCATTACCGTTACTACCGTATGTAACAGCCAGATCGGCAGTGTACCGCCCTGGTGTTAGCTTTTCTGTATCACCACAAACAACACTATTAACTTCTAATCCAGCATCGGTATTTGTAACGTTCTCTGGATTAATACACACATTAAAACGACGAGTTTGCCCTCTCAGTGCTAGTTGATGTTGGTAATTAGCATCTTTTATCTCGTAAACGACCTTACCACTCATATTTTTTACCTGAATAGTAGCTTTTGGCTCTTCTGCTACATTACCGTCATTCTTGAGGCGATATGCAAGGACCTTTGGTCTATCACTAAAATATAAGCCTTTAAACGAGCCGGTTGTACCAGATTTTGCTGGTACAAAAGCTCCAAACTGAAGCAGTGACATTTGTTGTTTGACTTGTCCAGGCACGGTAACAAACACAAGTGTGACCCCAGCAGCCGAGATATTTACCCTTTCTTCATCCTGTGGGTTATTAGCCGCATATTCGATAGCGCTGTAATATGAGCCGGCACCTATATCACTTGGCATCGACACCCTAATCGGAACTCGAACTGTCTCATTTGGGGCAATAGTAACCTGTTGAGGTAGTTCAATATAATCCCTTAGTGACCAAGCGGTTTTTTCTTTACTATCCTTTATGAGTTGCGGGGCTCCTGTCTCATCTTGTGCCTTGAAATCGACCACAGAAAGATTGAGCGTCAGTGACTCTGTTTTATTGCGGTTTGAAACCTGGAGTTCTCCATCGTATGAATTACCAGGCTCTAGACTAAGGTCAAGTCTAGGACTAATAGCTAAAGCATTGGACTGACCAGCCACATGACTAATATTCAATCCGATAAAACTCAGTGTGACTAAAAAGACCGCTATTAATCTAAAATATTTCTTCATTATTCTCCCCTCATATAAAACATTAGCAAATTAACACCATTGTAACATCAAAATGATGCAGTACAAATATAAGCTATTGTTGTGTTATATACTCCAGAAGGTTGGTCTACCGGTAAATTAAGAATATAAGTAACTGTATAAGTGTTAAATAGTGATCCACTAGCCGCTAATGCTATCGTGTCACCGCTTGCGAATTTATACATATCGGGCGAATTATAGTCTGATGTCACAACACCGATACCCAGACCGGTAACATCTTGACCGAGGGCGGGATTGACATTGGCGCGTAAATTAATACCGAATTGCTGTTCACCAGTCTGATATGTAGCCGGCGTAGCCAATGCTGCTATTTTTTTATTGCCAGAAGTCATAGTGTTGCCATTGGCAGTAACTATATAGCCACCTGTTGCATTTGTAGCTACTCCAAACTGAGAAGTTGCACTGTGACCATTTACTGGGTCGAGACTACCGTAATCAATAAAATTACCATTTACACTATTGCACCAATCATCTACCGTTAAGGCTGCACAGAAGTACAAGATTGGTGGAACTTCAGCTTCGATCTGAATAGGATTTGTAGTAGCACTGGCTACTGATGAGATAAAACTAGGTATGCCTGTGCCATCATCCGAAAAATATGTAAATATTTGAATATAAAATACACTATGAACACCGGTGGGATTTATCATATTGTCAAATACATAAGTAGACTGCATTGTACCTGCAAAAGCCGTGGGCCTAGTCATAAGTATCTCACTAGTAGTCTGGTTAGCAATAGCAAAGCCTGTGACTCCCGTCTGGCTGGATAATACTCCACCAGAAAAATCTGACGCTGGAGTTGAACTACAAGTATCGGTTACATATGGATCGGCACAGATAACAAACCTGACTGAACCAATAGTAGTATTACTTGGATAGCGCCAGCTAATAGTGTAGCTAGTTGTAGCGCCGGGCTCCGTTGTACCGATAGTTAAGCTGTTTTGTTTGAGCTTGGGATAGTCAAATGCCAGTACACCTGGATTAAGCCAAGTCAAATTAAATATTAGGAGTACCAAGACTGCAAGTAACACCGGCCACGCAGTTTTCAAGGACCTAAAAACAGTTTTTGTATTGCTCATGTTTTATATTCTACCACTAAACTCAACTTCCAATTAACAACCCTCGCCTAAGAAACGAGGGTTGTTGCATTTATGTTTTGCATGAACTATGTCAATATCTTCTTGAATGAGCTATGTCAATCTTTCTGATTTCAATATTAGTAAGTAGGTACTACTGAGTAAACAATTGTTGTTCGGTATGTACCAGCTGCAGTCAGAGGTGAGATATTACCGAGGTATCTTACTGCGGCACTCGCACAAGTAATATATCCACCATAAGCTGTGTCTGATTGTGCAATTGTCTTAGGAGTATTAGGCGCGGTCGAATCGTAGGCAAAAGTAGCTGTTCCGGCGTTGGTGATTGTACCATCACCACCATCATATTCTGCACCTAGCTCTAGAGCTCCGGCTGTATTAGTAGGCCATGTTGCATCTAGGTTATCCCATGCGCCACCTGACTGGCCATTACTTGTCTGGGCTACGGCTAGACCAAATTGCTCAGAACCTACAGCACTAGCAGCGGCTGTTCCACCTATAGAGTCAATAATATCTGTTGCACTCTTTCTTAATGAATCACCTTGGTATTGCACCAATACGCCATTGGCCGAGTTTGTGTAAAGTCTAAAGGCCGAGTATGCATCGTAGGCTGTACTGATAGATAAGGTGTGATCCGTAGGATCACCTAGTTGGATTGCACCGCTTCCAGTCAATGGCGCACATGTGCCACCTTCTGCAGGGACATGAGTGCCATCCATCTCAGCAGTTGTCGAGAAACCAAGTGTTTCAGCTACTCTTGCGGTGATATCGATACCTTCGGTTACAGAACCAGAAACTGTTCCTTCGTCAACAATTGTTGTAAATGAATCACTATATGTTGTGATCCTTACAAAGAACGATCCTACCGAAGTTGGGTTCTTAATGTTTTCGAAAGTAAATACTGCTGTTTGGTTTGCGCCAGGAGCAGAACCAGTATTAGTAATATTCACTCTGTTGGCTGTGTTGGTACCAATTGTCCAAGCACTTGACCATGCACCGCCGTTGATTGTCTGTGTGACAAAAGTCGCACCAGAAGCGCTCATACCTGTTGGCGCAGTACAGGTACCAATCGCTGTTGTACAATATTCAAATCTAGCCGACTGAAGTGATGTCGTAGACGGAATATTAAACTGGAACAGATGCGAAGTATCAGAACCGTTGGTTGCACTATTTGCAACACCAGTGGTCGTATTACCATCCAGTGAGCTGGAAAGCGTCAAACTACGGCTCTCAAACTGCGCAGCTCCTACTTTATTGTTAAAAACCGATGCCAGGTTTACTGCCGTCAGCGAAGCAAAAAACGCTAACGCTATCAGTAAAGCCGTCGATCGCTTTAACGATATTGCATAATGTTTATTCATGCATTTCTCCTTTAATTTTATTTTTTATTTTAGGCGTTACCTGCATGCAATTTATCAAAAGGTTTATGCTAATGCAAGCTTAAATGAGCAAAATCACTCAAAAGTTATCCACAGCATTGATTAAAACGTTGCTATTGCTTGGACAACCAGTACCGTAGTGTATCTTCCACCAGGTGTATATGTTGCCGTATTGGCAATGATGGACATTGTATATTCTGTCAGCCCACTCTCTTGGTCACTTTCTGCAATTATTTCGCCATCTACATACTTAAAGTGATCTGACTGGTCGTAACCTGTTGCTGGCACGCCGTAAGAAAAACTACTATCTGGTTGCTGTACCGGATTTACGCCTATGCCCGGTGCAGTATTGGCGACTAGATTGATGCCAAACTGTTCGACACCCTGGGCTGATGGATTTGATGAACTAAGAGCCGTCAATGCACGCGTGCCAGAGCCAGTCTTGTTTGTTGGTGGGCTACCATGGACCTT
>JAKQIK010000027.1 GCA_029557395.1 bacterium | reverse complement strand
ATTTCCTTTAGCTCAGTGCGAGCCAGCTCGGCTAGTTCATCACTGCCACTAGCTAATTCTTGTGATTCTAAGCGATGGGATTCTAACTTGTCTAACTCATCAAATAGGCTAACTATTGTCTGCAGATCGCTTATCCGTTTGGCAAGTTTTGGGTATTCGGGTGTACTAAATACACCTGGATCCTGTAGTTTGGATTCCAGCGTAGTTAGTTCGTCTCGAAAAATTTGTGATTTATCCATAAATAACAGGTGTATTATATAGTTTTTTAGGCTAAAAATCCACACCCGTGGAGTTGTAATAATTTGATACTAAAATGAGAATTATTTAACGAGTACCGAGTTTTTTGGCTTCTGTGGTTGTGCTTTTGCGTGGTTTTTTGGAAGTCTTGGCTTCGCGAGCTTTTTTGGCGGCTTCTTCGCGTGCCTTGAACTTGTCGACGCGACCTTCGATATCGACTATGCGTTCTTCGCCGGTAAAGAATGGGTGAGAACTGCTACTGATGTGTACCTTGACTACAGGGTACTGATTGCCATCTTCCCACTTGGCTGTTTCTTCTGAGGCGACCGTAGAACGAGTCAAGATCTTCTTGCCGTTGTTGAGATCCTCGAAAATCACTAATCTATAGTTGGTTGGGTGAATATCTTTTTTCATAACTTGGTCAAGTATATCCTATCTGTTCGCTTTGGTCAACACTTTGGCTAGGCGTCCAAGTAGCGCAAAGGCAAAATACTTGCAATATATTAGAAAAAATGCTATAATGAATAGATTATGAGTTTTGAACATGATTCTCTGTCACGTGATGTTATCGTTGACGAAGTAGTTATAACTGATCCGGAGCTTCTTGCCATACAAGAAGAACTTCAGCAGACTGTAGATGATATCCATAGTCAGATTGATGACTTTGCTGATAGCTTGTCTATGGCCGATCCATTAGATGAGCCAAAAATTACCCAAGATACCATCGATGGCTGGGTAGAGGAAGTGCTTGGCGAGGCGCCAGATGAAGAGTTTGTGACAGCGGCAGACAGTCTGTCATCAGTTACAAACGTCCCTAAGCTAAAGAGGAAGGATGCTGAAGGCAAGGTTTTTAGAATGAATCCTTTGGAGGACGGGATGGTAGCTCTTCATGTGATTAGGGGAGTCGAGGAATTCAGGCATGACTATGAGGCCGACCGCGGATTTCGAAGGATGTTAGAACCTCATGTAAAGACCGTAAGAGAACTTTCGGAATATTGGAAAAGTATAGTTCTAAATGATACAGAGCCAACAATGTCTGAAGTAGATTTAACCGATCTGAGCGCCAAGATTGCCATGTGTATTCCAATATTGCCAAATTTAGAGCTCATCGAAGAAGATGATTCTGAAGATATAGACTATCGGATGCACAGAGAGGAGTATGCTGGGACTATTGTATCGGCCTCTGAGATTGCGGGGGATATTGATCTAGGCGAGCTAAGACTTCTTGTGGTCAATGATATGTGCCGCGAAGTTGGTAGTAAGCCTATGGCCAAAGCGGTGCAGAGCTTGTTTGAGGACAGGCAAATTAAGTCCGGAATTGAGCTTAATGAGGTGGATCACAGGGATGCTGTACTAGATGTTGTAGGTGGGTTGATCGGAGATTTGCACGAAGATGGTCTTGAACATTTCAATGGCTCAATTGAGCACATAAGAAAACACCATACGAGTGGACGTATGTTCAAGATGTCTAGTCGAAAGTTTGAACAATCGATTGATCGTATAACAAAGCTTGGGCTACTCTATGGAGCCATAGATTCTATAGAGAGCGCTATCGATAAAAATCCTATTTTTACCAAATCTGTTGTGGATGCATACAATGCCGCTACCATGGTCGAGTGTGCTTATTTAATAGGCGCAATAATTGATAAGCTAGACGCAATCAATCATAAGGTTTTGGATCGTATAGTTAACGCTCAGCATGATGAAGCCGGTGGATTACAAGATCAAGCCATGGCTGTGGATTCACTTAGGGTACAGGCTGTTCATTCGATATTAAGTTCATTTGAAGCATTGCCTCTCGATATAGATCCAGAGCTACTTCATGGGTTTGATAACCAAACTCGCCATTATGTGGCTGAGGCTGTTAATAAGCGTGTGGTTGATGGTCAGCTTGAGAAATTGCAACCAGAGGTTCAGTCCAGGATAGATCGTATCAGAGAAATAGATTCATTGTATACATTGTCAAACTCCAAGATGCGCCAACGTGACCCTGAAATCATGAGTTTGGCCAAGATTCTGGCGGACAGTGTCAATAATCACGATCCAATATCTGTGGATGCTTCGAGGTCTTTGGTGGCAATGATGAGGGGTTTGCATATCGAACGCACTGGCGAAGGCTCAAGCTTAGAGCATCAAGTCAACTGCTACCTTCAGGATGCAGATGAAGCTAGACGATTATTATTGGAGCTTGAATTCCTAGGCCATAAAAATGGTTCAAGTAAGCTACTCAGTACAATTAATCTGCTGGACGAGCTAATTGATGCAGGCATCTTTGATAATACAGGTGCAAATCCAGAGCTTGGTAAGTTCGATGATTTCCTAATAGAATACATATCGGCAAAAGAGCCGACCGCACATACAGAGTCTCTAGAGGAAGTCATAGAGGATTCCGAAACCGGTGAGTTGGTAGTGCCGGAGATACCGGTCGAAACTATCGGGCAGGCAGACTTCGAGGATATAAAAGTATTTCCACCAGGCGCAACAGAATCAGAGGTCATGAGTGATTTTATAAAAGTCGTCGGTGAAGACGATTTGGCTGTGGTCGAGTGGGAACGAATTCAGCGTCTGATCGAGCTACGTGATAAATTTTCTGATCAGAATATAGAAGTTAGCTTAATGCGAACACAACATGCCAGCTGGCAGGTATTGCCATTCTTTGTGCTAGAGGCTAAATTATCAGAAAACTCGAGAAGCGTAGTGGTAGTAGAAAGCCCTGTATATGGTAACGCGACGTATGTATATAGAGAGTCGGATATTCGTCCAGAGTGGCGGGATGTCGTACAGCTATCTAAGCGCGAGGCTAGGGAGTTTGGAGCGACTGCATTAGTGCATGTAGATAGCAGTAAGCTTAGCAAGCATTTTGTCAAAATTTGGAATCGGGTAATTAGCGAGCTAACCATACACCAGTAACGGTTTACACCAGGAGTGTTATTTGGTATAATTGCAGGGTAATTAATTAAGCAGGGCAGGGCAAAATCCTCCTGATATCGTC
>JAKQIK010000025.1 GCA_029557395.1 bacterium | reverse complement strand
ATTTGTATCTCTGTGAATGATGAGGTGGTGCATGGTATTCCATCGGATGAAAAAATAATCAAAAAAGGTGATATCATCAGTATTGATTTTGGGGTTAAGTATGACGGTATGATTACAGATGCTGCTAGGACATTTTATGTTGGAGACGTCAGTAATCAAGTTAAGAAACTGATATTAAATACCGAAAAATCAATGTATGCAGGCATTCAACAGGTACGTAATGGTGTACGGGTTGGAGATATATCTAGCGCTATCCAAAAGGTACTAGTCAGCGGCGGTTATGGAATTGTTCGGGATTTAGTAGGTCATGGTGTCGGTCATTCGTTGCATGAGGAGCCAGATATCCCAAACTACGGTTTTGCCGGTAGCGGACCAACTCTGCATACGGGTATGACAATTGCGATAGAGCCTATGGCTACACTTGGGACTCACTCGGTTACGGTCGATGAAGATCATTGGACAATCAGAACTGCTGACGGCTCGTTGGCTGCGCATTTTGAGAATACCGTACTTATTACAGATAAGGGTTACGACATCCTCACTGAAATTTAGGCAGTATCCGATATTAGCATTTGCCTGATTGCAACCTCTAGCGTTATACTGCATGATATGAATTCAGCTCTTCCGCATTTTGTCGGTATAGATATCGGTACGACTGCCGTTAGGTGTGTGATTGGTTTGTTAGATGAAAATGCCTCGTCACCTTCGATTATTGGCTATGGGTCTACAAAAAATAATGGTATGAGGAAAGGTGTAATATCACATATCGAAGACGTTACTGACGCTATTATCCAGGCTGTATCCGAAGCTGAGAAAATATCAGGTATTAGGGTAGATAGCGCCACGGTTAACATTAATGGACCACATGTTGAAGGTGTCAATTCAAAAGGGGTGATTGCCATTAGTACGGCTAACCGCGAGATAACTGTAGAGGACAGAGAACGGGCCGAAGAAGCGGCTACTATTATTCAACTTCCTCCAAACAGAGATATTATTCAGGTTTTTGCAAAAAGTTATCGACTTGACGGTCAGGAAAGTATCAAGGATCCAGTTGGTATGCAGGGTGTTAGGCTGGAAGTAGATACCCATATTATTACCGTATCTACGCCTGCTATTAGAAACCTAGATACATCTCTTGAGCGTGCCGAAATTAGACCATCACACCATACTACTTCAAGTCTTGCGGCTGCTGAAGCTGTACTAAATAGACAACAGAAAGAGTCTGGTACGGTCTTGCTGGACATTGGTGCAGGTACTACAAGCATTGTTGTAATGGAAGATGGTGAGGTTCAGCACGTAGCTGTTATACCAATAGGTGGTATCAATATGACTAATGATCTTGCTATTGGCCTAAGGACGGATTTGGATATTGCCGAAGCTGTAAAGTTGCAATTTGGATCACTAAGTAGTCAGAAAACACATAAGGTTATCAAGGTAAAGCATGATGGCCAAGAGCATGAGTTTGATCTCGCAGATATACAGATGATTATTGGTGCCAGGGCAGAGGAGCTATTTGAATATGTTGATAAAGAGCTAAAGAAGATACAAAGGTCAAGAAAACTACCCGGTGGTATCGTGATAGTCGGAGGAGTATCTAAATTACCTGGTATCGCAGAATTTGCTAAGCACGAACTAGAGCTACCTGCCAGGATTGGTAAATTATTACCAGTTGGTGGTATTTCAGACGTAATTGAAAATGGTTACTTTACTACCGCTATAGGCTTGATGTGGCTAGACATGTTACTTGGACAACATAGTGATTCACATTCAACAGGGGTTAAGTCGTTTGGTGATATTAAATTCAGCGCAAAGAACATAATAAAGAAACTTGGCAGGAAGCAATAAATTTTTGTGCGGTAATTTTTTATACAGCTAAATGTTGATAGTATTAATTAGCTACGATATACTTTGATTATAAAAGGAGTTATATATAGATGCCTCAAGTTACACCAACCATTGAAACATTTGCCAGGATTATAGTTGTTGGAGTTGGTGGCGCCGGTGGTGCAGCTATTAATAGGATGATAGAAGCTGGAGTTCACGGGGTGGATTTTGTAGCTGTTAACACAGATGCGCAGGCATTACATCATTCACTAGCTTCTGCCAAGATACATATTGGACGTGATGCAACTAGGGGCTTGGGCGCTGGTGCTGATCCCGGCGTAGGCAAAACGGCTGCTCAGGAGTCTAAGGAAGAGATTGCAAGCGCCCTCGAAGGTGCTGATATGATTTTTGTAACTATTGGCGCCGGCGGTGGTACTGGTAGTGGCGCAGGTCCAGTTGTTGCAGAGGTGGCCAAAGAGACAGGTGCTTTAGTGGTAGGTTTTGCAACAAAGCCATTTGCGTTTGAGGGTGTTAAGCGTAAACGAAATGCAGATGTTGCAATTGATGAGCTTAGATCATCGGTTGATACTCTAATTACAATCCCAAACGATCGCTTACTTCAAACAATCGACAGGAATACACCACTATTAGAGGCATTTAAGGTGGCAGATGATGTACTGCGCCAAGGGGTCCAAGGTATATCAGACCTTATTACAGTTAACGGGCTTATTAACCTAGACTTTGCAGATGTTAAAGCAGTTATGAAGTCTGCCGGTTCAGCTCTAATGGGTATTGGTAGAGCGAGTGGTGAGAATCGAGCAGTTGAAGCTGCTCAGCAAGCTATCGAGTCACCACTCCTAGAGGTGTCTATAGATGGGGCCAGGGGAATATTATTCAATGTTATCGGTGGCAATGACATGACTATGCATGAAATCAATGCCGCCGCCGAGTCGATTACGAATGCTGCCGATCCTGATGCTAATATTATTTTTGGTGCTACTATTGACCCTGATTTACAGGGTGAAATAATCATCACGGTCGTAGCTACCGGTTTTGATGCAGTATATTATGCCAAACGATCTGAAAATATTCTTAATAATACTGCTTCAAGTTTTACATCCGAATTGAAGCCCAAGGACGAGAAGTCGATTAGTAGCCTAGATATGGATCTGGACAAAAAAGATTCAGACGAAGCCATCAAGGACTTCAATAGTGACGAAACGGTAATAAAGCCAATCTGGAATGTGGAGTCCAAAGAAAATTCAAAAGACGATAACAATGCTAAGGAAGATGTGGCAGAGAGTTTTTTTGGCCAAAAAGACAAAGATAATAAGAAGGACGATGAAGAAGACCTAGAGAAACCATCATTTTTGCGTAGACTAAGGCGTAAAAAAGACGACTCAAACAATAGTACTAGTGTTTAGAAACAGGGTCTTTTGATGTGTAAATAATACACCGTTAATTATTTGCAAAACGCTACTGGTAGCGTTAATATAACTAACATACACGCTATATATGTGGTTTATCATGGAATATAGCCAAATGGTACATTATAAAAATAATCAAGAAAGCACATTGATCTAAATACAGAAAGGGGTCATTGATGAAATGTAGTCAGTGTAATGTTGACAACACGAAAGTCATTGAATCCAGGGATGTTGCAGAAGGTAAGGCTATACGTAGACGCAGAGAGTGTATATCTTGCCAGCATAGGTTTACGACTTATGAACGGCTAGAGAGGCCTCAGCTCATCGTCATCAAGAGTAATGGCGCGCAAGAACTATTTAATCGAGATAAGCTACTAGCTGGGCTGTATAGGGCCTGTGAAAAGACAGTCGTGAATCGTGTAGAAGTAGAACAGGTTGCCGATCGTGTAGAGGATAAGCTATATGAATGTGGAGAAGCTGAAGTTTCTTCGAGCAAGATAGGCCAGGTGGTGATGGATGAGCTTGCTCTCATAAACGAAGTAGCATATGTAAGATTTGCAAGTGTCTACAGGCGTTTTAAGGATATCGCTGGTTTTGAAAAAGAGCTTTCACAAATAAAAAATTTACGTTCGGATCCAGTCAAGCAAGACTAATTTGCTTGACGGTTCTCCTTAGCACTTATCGAGTAATAAGAATTAAGGAGAGCTGTTCCGCTAACTTCTTTGAATGGCTATGGGTAGTCAGAATTGCGAGCAAATGCAGGGAGGCGGGGGAACTCGAAGACAATAAAAATAATCTAATAAAAATATCCACTAATGGGGTGTGGATATGGGAGTGAGGGTAATATCATGGCACAACAAACTACTGGTTTAGGTATGAGAAGATACTTTACTAAACCAAAAACTAAAGCTTACGATCAGCTAAAATGGTCCAAGACGGATTCGATTATTAGCAATCCAATGACTGGAAAACCAGTTTTTGAACAACGTGGAGTAGAATTTCCGGAAGGCTGGTCCGTGAATGCAATTAATATAGTGGCTCAGAAATATTTTGCTGGTACGCCTGGTACGAGAGGCCGAGAGTCATCACTGAAGCATCTAATTGACAGAGTAGCAGATACAATTACTAGACAGGGTCAGCAAGAGGGCTATTTTGAATCAGATACCGAAGCCGAGGATTTTAAACAAGAATTAAAGGCTATATTGGTAACTCAGCGGGCCGCTTTTAACTCACCTGTTTGGTTCAATATTGGCGCCGAAGATAGAACGCAACAGGCAAGTGCATGCTTTATTCTAGCTGTCGAGGATACTATGCCGGCAATATTAAATTGGTATAAAGAAGAGGGTATGATTTTTAAGGGTGGTTCAGGCTCGGGCCTTAATATCAGTGCTATTCGATCATCCTACGAGACTCTAGGCAAGAGTGCCGGTACTGCTAGTGGACCACTAAGCTTTATGCGTGGTGCCGATGCATCTGCTGGTGCTATCAAGAGTGGTGGCAAGACTCGTAGGGCTGCAAAAATGGTTATCCTGAATGTTGACCACCCAGATGTAGAAGAGTTTATCTGGGCCAAAGCTATCGAGGAGCGGAAGGCTAGAGTACTTAAAGAGGCTGGTTTTGACATGGATTTAGATGGAAAAGATAGCTTCAGTGTCCAATATCAGAATGCAAATAATTCTGTTAGAGTTACAGATGATTTCATGCAGGCTGTTGTAGACGACGCAGACTGGAATCTCAAAGCAGTTACTAATGGTAAGACAATTAAGAAAGTTAAAGCTCGTGATATTTTTAGGCAAATTGCCGAGGCGGCTTGGGAATGCGCTGATCCTGGCATGCAGTTTGATACTACAATTAATAATTGGCACACCACGCCTGTTGCCGGCAGGATAAACGGTTCAAACCCTTGCTCTGAATATATGCATATTGATAATTCAGCTTGTAACTTAGCTAGTATCAACTTGTTAAAATTCTTGGGTGAAGATGGCAAATTTGATATCGAAGCCTTTAAACACACAGTTGAAGTAGTATTTACAGCACAAGAAATATTAGTCGGTTATTCACAGTATCCAACCGAAAAAATTGCTAAGAATACTCGAGCTTACAGGCAATTGGGTCTAGGTTATGCTAATCTTGGGGCATTATTGATGGCTCAAGGCTTACCGTACGATAGTGACGAGGGAAGGGCTCAGGCGGCTGCTATTACAGCATTGATGACTGGGCATGCATATGCGACGTCAGCTCTACTAGCAAGGCAAGTTGGACCTTTTGCTGGTTTTCATAAAGATCGCGACGGCATGCTGAACGTTCTTAGGATGCACCGTGATGCTGTACGTGATATTGATGCAAGCTTAGTTTCAGAAGATTTACTCAGTGCGGCTGCTAATGTTTGGGATAATGCTGTTGAGTTAGGCGAGTTATATGGTATTCGAAATGCACAAGCATCGGTACTAGCTCCTACTGGCACAATTGGTTTTATGATGGATTGTGATACAACTGGTATTGAGCCCGACCTTGGACTTGTAAAATTCAAGAAACTTGTTGGCGGTGGCACTATGACCATTGTAAATCAGACAATACCTAGGGCACTAGAAGCACTTGGCTACAGCCAAAGGCAGACAGACGAAATAGTCGCCTACATCGATGAAGAGAAGACAATCACGGGTGCGCCTCATCTTAAGGAAGAGCACAAAGCAGTTTTTGCTTGTTCTATGGGAGATAATGCTATTCACTATTCTGGCCATGTCAAGATGATGGGTGCTGTTCAACCCTTCTTGTCCGGTGCTATTTCCAAGACAGTTAACATGCCAGAAGATGTGACTGTTGAAGATGTAGAGCAACTGCACATAGATTCGTGGAAGCTGGGTCTAAAGGCTGTGGCTATCTATCGTGATAACTGTAAAGTAGCACAGCCACTAAGTATGTTGAAAAAAGATGGTGATGCTAATAATGAAACAGCAAAAGATTTTGTCGAAGATATTAATGACAAAGTTATTGTTAGGGGTGCAGTACAGCGAGATCTGCCGAAGGTACGCAATTCAAAGACGTTTTCTTTTACAGTTGCTGGCACTCATGGATACTTCACTGTTGGTGAGTACGAAGACGGTACCCCTGGTGAGATATTCGTCAATATTGCAAAACAAGGTTCTACCCTCAGAGGCATCATGGACGCCTTTGCTATTAGTATGAGCCACGGTCTTCAGTATGGAGTGCCACTCAAAAGCTACGTAAAATCCTTTATTAGCACAAGTTTTGCTCCATCGGGTATTACTGACGATGCAAGCATTAGGACAGCGACTTCGTTGGTAGACTACATAGCTAAGAGGCTAGCTTTGTCTTACTTGTCGTTTGATGACAGGCTAGAGCTTGGTCTTGCTAGTATCGATGATATGCCTGACCAGCAGACTAGTTTGCTAACAGAAGATGTTTCAGAGCCAAAAATAGTAGCCGAAGAAATAGTTATAGAGGTTGCTCCACCTGTAGAGAGTACCATTGCTACAGCAGATACTTCTAAGAGCGTTGTTGATCCAGCTGCTCCAATGTGCTACAACTGCGGTAATCAGACACAAAAAGCTGGAAGTTGCTATGTCTGCACCAGTTGTGGTTCTACTACTGGCTGTAGTTAAATAGGCTAGTATTACAAGTTAGTACTACAAAACCATGTCTATATATAGACATGGTTTTGTTCTATTAGATTAATTGATGTCTAAATATTGATATAGAATAAATAATAATTCTGTAGTTATTGTTGAGCGTAATAGGCAAGGTCGTTCATAAGGGGTAATTTGTCTACACCTTGCCACATCTGTTGCATTTGACCATCATCTTTGAGGGCAAGGACTGCTGGATGTTCCATCACGCCATATATCTGGGCTAGATTAGAGCCCTCACGACTATCGATATTGATAGATTCCAAGTTCTCATTAGGATGAAATCTATTGAAATCAGTCATGTAGTCTTCTGTTCTACGAGCAGTTTCGGAATTTGGCCTATATAAAATCACAACACGCATATGATTATTATATCAGGTATTAGGTTGTATTTTTTACTTTATAGATGTAAAATTGTTTCAAGATCCGTTTGTAGTGGCTATCAACCACGATCTTGCTTGTAGCAAGAGCGGAAGAGGAAGAAAGGCGGTCAGCTCAGTAGAACCTCTCGGGTAAGCCCGTTACAGCAGTAAGTAAGTGCTAGAAGAAGAATCGTTTCTTTTGGAAGTCAGATGGTACCGTCCGTTGCTAAACGGATTCTGATAGACGAAAGAGACGATTTTTTGTTTTTTATTAATTTAAGTGAGGAAATTCATGTGAGCTACGAAAAAGATGGAAGATTTTGGCCGACAGAACACGATATACAAGCCAGGAGTACTATTTATTGGGTGCATAGTTCCGAGGTGGGTAGCAATGAACTTGTTCAATGCCAAGTTATAGAAGACGAGCTAGATATTGAAAATAGAAATAGACGTGATTTTCCTATCTATCGTATTGTGAAGTGGGGGCAAGAATTACTAAGGATAGGAGTACGGGTAGATGAAGTTTAGGCATGGGACACGTCGGAGGGCATTAGAATACGAAAAAGATTTGGTACATAAGTGGAAAAAAGACAAGACTTTTGAAAAGTCTGTTGAAAATCGACCAAAAGATAATAAATGGGTTTTCTATGACGGCCCACCTTTTATTACTGGTCTACCGCACCATGGCACTTTGTTGATATCAGCAGTAAAAGACGCTATGGGGCGTTTTCATACTATGAAAGGTCAGAGGGTTGAGCGTACCTGGGGCTGGGATTGTCACGGTTTACCAGCAGAGGTTTTTGTAGAAAAGCAACTTGGCATCAAGAATAAAAAAGAAATTGGCACCAAGATAAGTATTGCTGATTACGTAACTAAGTGTCGTGAAGCCATGATACGGACTGGCTCTGAATGGGAAGATATCATTGATCGAGTTGGTCGTTGGGTTGAGTTCAAGGGTGCTTACAAAACCATGGACAAAGAGTATATGGAGAGTGTCTGGTGGGCATTCAAGGAGTTATACGAAAAAGGTAAGATTTACGATGGCGAAAAAATACTTGTTTATTGCACTAAAGATGCCACGCCGATTTCTAAATCCGAAATTGCCATGGAAAATAGCTATCAGATGGATACAGACCCAAGTATATATGTATATTTCAAGCTTGAGGATCAAGATGAATACATGCTTGCCTGGACTACTACGCCATGGACGCTACCCGCTAATGTTGCTGTGGCAGTAAACCCAAAGATCGAATATTCATTAGTTAAGTATGGAGACAGGAAATTCTACATTGCTAGCGAGGCCGTGAGTCGTGTAATGCAAAACGAGAAGAAGCAACCACTCGACTACACAGTGCTCGACAGAGTGGCTGGCCATCAACTTGTTGGTAAGCGCTATGAGCCATTGTTTGAGAACCATGGGCCAAATGCCCACCGAGTTTTGGGTGCGGATTTTGTAACATCTGATAGTGGAACGGGTCTGGTCCATGAAGCGCCAGCTTATGGTGAGGAAGACTATGAGTTATGCAAAAAAGAGCAGATACCAATAGTTTCTATTGTGGATGAGAACGGTCATTATACTGCGAGCCGATGGATTGGTGAAAATATCTGGGACATAAATAAAACCATTGCAAAAACTTTAGTCGAAGAGGATAAGGCTCTCAAAGTAGAATACATAAGGCATGAGTATCCACATTGTCATCGTTGTGGTACAAAGCTCATGTATCGTGCACATCCAAGTTGGTTCATGGATATACAATCTCAGAAAAAGGAAATGTTGGAAGAAAATGCCAAGACAAACTGGAATCCAGACAGCCTGAAAACTGGCCGATTTAATAACATCATAGAACAGGCACCAGACTGGAATCTGAGTC
This sequence comes from bacterium, assembly GCA_029557395.1. Lineage (GTDB taxonomy): Bacteria > Patescibacteriota > Saccharimonadia > Saccharimonadales > JACDBH01 > JAGQMT01. The sequence goes on along the minus strand of JAKQIK010000025.1, from coordinate 2,207 downwards.
GCGACAGGTACTGGGCGACCCCTATACCGGTATGGAAGGGTTATCGCCCAGATGGTACAGAAATCGTAAAAGTTATTGGTAGCTATGACGAATTTGAGGAGCTGACAGGAAAGAGACTAGATGATTATCACTTACCGCAAGTTATGGATGTTGATTTCGAGTGTGATGGGGTTCAGATGCGCCATATTGGCAAAGTGTTGGACTGCTGGTTTGAGAGTGGTTCTATGCCGTTTGCACAGATGCACTATCCGTTTGAGAATAGGGAAAAGTTTGAGACAATGTTCCCGGCCGATTTCATAATTGAAGCAATAGATCAGACACGTGGTTGGTTCTATAGTCTACTTGCGGTAAATGTTGGTTTGTTTGGCAAGGCTCCATGGAAGAACCTGGTTTGTACTGGTTTCGTAAAGGCTTCAGACGGTCGTAAAATCAGTAAAAAATTAAATAATTACACCGATCCAAATGAGCTGATGGATAAATTTTCAGCCGATAGTCTGCGCTTTTTGATGCTTTCTAGCCCATTGACCAATGGCGAGGACTTCAACCTATCTGACAAGGATGTTGGCGATGTTGCCCGCAAGCTCAGTATGATCTGGAATATGTACGATTTCTTTACTATGTATGCCGAAGTCGATGGCTGGCAATATGACGGTGAACTGGCTGATCCACTTGTTAGCCTATCTAACCCTTTGGATATTTGGATTGTCTCTAGGGTTCATCAGTTGGTAGCGGAAGTAGAGGAGCGAACTGAAGCATATGATCTTCAGAATGCACTAAAGCCAATATTGCCATTTCTTGATGACGCATCCAACTGGTACGTACGCCGTTCTCGTCGTCGCTTCTGGAAATCTGAAGATGATGGCGACAAGTCCGATGCCTATAGGACTCTGCATTACGTGTTAATCAGGCTAGCCTACTTATTGGCTCCTTTTACACCATTCTTGGCAGATGAATTATTTTCTAATTTAACTGGTGATAAAGAATCTATACATCTAAAAGATTGGTTGCCTGCGGGTAAAGTAAATAAACTCGTAATGGATGATATGGAACGAGTACGTGACTATGTGAACGTAGGTTTGAGTTTACGTGCAAAGGCACAGCTCAAGGTGCGTCAGCCACTTGCAAGCGTCACAGTACCTATTCTAGGTGAGCATGTAGATTTTGAGCCTATACTTATCGATGAGCTCAATGTTAAGTTGGTAAAAATTGGCGAAGTAGTTGATATTGATACAAAAATTACCCCAGAGCTCAAGCGTGAAGGCTTGATGCGTGAAATAATTCGTTTTGTTCAAAATGCGCGTAAAGATGCTGGCTTAAATATTGACGATAGGATAACTCTCTCGCTTTATTCTGAGAACATAGAGATAGGCAAAGCAATCAAAGAGCATTCTGATACAATATGCGCCGAAACACTGGCTGTAGGGCTCGAAAATAAGCCTCAGAGCTATTCCTTCACCGCCGAAGTTAATATAGAAGGTGATAGGTTAACCATATCTTTACAGAAATCAAACAAAAAGTAGGCTTTAAGTGTCTTTACAAAAAGCTCTATATCTGTTAAACTCTATTGGTAACTCAAAATATTAATTGAAAGAATTGATAAAGTACTATGAAAAAAGCAGTTATTTCTACCGGAGGACATCAGTATGTCGTTAGCGAAGGCGATATTCTTGAAGTTGAACTCCTGAAAGACGAGAAAAAAACTGAATTTGAACCACTTCTTGTGATAGATGGCGATAAGACTACTGTAGGAAAACCATATGTATCTGGTGTTAAGGTAACGGCTGATATCATTGGTAATACTAGAGGTGAAAAGGTTACAGCCATTAGGTATAAGGCCAAAAAACGTGTCCGTAAGGTTCATGGTCATAAGCAACATTACACTCAGATTCAGATCAAGAAGATAGTTTAGCCTTGTCTTCTTTAAACGAAAAGAGCCTAGACAAGGGCTCTTTTTAATAAGAAATATTTATCTCCTGTGGAAAAGAAATCCCCCAAAACAACCCAGTAGTCATTACTACAACAACCATATATTTACATAAGCACTATTCATTGTTTAGTTTTGTCTAGCTATTACAAAAAATGTATTCGGTCTGGATAAGGAGTTAAGTAGTTAGTGATTTGGTGGTATTGTCAAAATAACTGATGAGATAGGCTTGCTATGTTGAGACTCTTGTTTGGTTTATTGAAGAGGGTGGTGAGGTATTTTG
>JAKQIK010000021.1 GCA_029557395.1 bacterium | reverse complement strand
ATACAGGAATAAATTTAAATGACAGTACCCAGATAACTAATAATATTAATACTATTGCTACCAGTGGTGAAGCAAATGTAAACAATAATACGCAGGCCGGTAGTGCTACTAGTGGTGATGCCCAGACAAATGTTAGGATATTCAATCTTACAAACCGTAGTGTAGTTGGTCAAAACGCCCTACTTGTTTTTGTTAATGTTGCCGGGGAATGGGCTGGTTTCATAACCGATGCACCAAGTGGTGCTACTGTAGCCATGCTAGGAAGTGGTATTACAAAAAACACTTGCATGATTTGTAGCGCCTCTGGCACAACGGCAGACCTAGAATCAAAAACATCGATTACAAACAATATTGATATCAATGCAACGACTGGTAGTGCTGATGTCAGTCACAACACTATTGCAGGTAGCGCAACATCTGGTGATGCAACTGCAATGGCAAATACAGCGAACTTTAGCACTTCAAATGTATCATTTAGTGGCTGGTTTGGAATCTTGTTTATAAATGTTCTAAACAACTGGCTCGGAAGCTTTGGCACAAACACTGCCTATGGTAACTCTCCTAAACAGTCCACTCCCCAGAGTACTTATTACTCGACAAACAAATCAGTCCCAAACACAGGTATGGTATACGGAGCTAGCGTAGGAGCTAGTAGTAACCAGCAAAAACCAAAGATTCGTGCCTACTCAGTCAGCTTCGCTAAAGACAAGAGCGGAAATATAGTTCTAGCAAGTGCAGAAAAAGTTCCCACACAGTCTCATCAATCAAATGCATTGGGCTTGACCAAGGATAGCCTATCAAAGAAAAATAATACTTTATTAATTGCGCTCGCCTCACTGCTAGCTAGTGCTGGATTAGCAGGCATAGCCTTCAAAATGAAGCTCTAACCATAGAAATCTGAAGTAGCATAATTGCTAGAGTTACTTTTTTGATGCACGTTTACGCAAATTTGGATTGAGCTCTTTCTTGCGTAAACGTAGTGATTTTGGAGTTACTTCAAGTAGCTCATCGTTTTCGATAAAGTCCAAACACTGCTCTAGACTCATGATAGTAGGTGGCGTTAATTGTACTGTACCATCACTTGACTTACTGCGCATATTCGTCAACTGCTTTGCCTTACAAACATTTATCTCCATATCTTCTTGACGCGTATTTAGACCGATGATTTGACCAGCATAAACTTTTTCAGCCGGATTTATGAAGCAGATTCCTCTGTCTTCTACATTCTGTAACGCATAAGGTGTACTTGTACCGGTCTCAAAAGCTATCAACACACCATTTCTAAGCTGCTGAAGTTCAGCTCCCATAGTCTGAAAACCAGCAGGCAGAGTATTCATTATTATCGTGCCTTTTGTATTGGTTAGTAGTATATTTCTCATGCCGAGGGCAGTCCTAGTCGGCATTTCATAAACCAACTTAGTGCCACCTTTATTACTACTAGATTGTTCTTTCAATACTGCTCGACGAGCGCCCAGCTCCATCTGTACTGCACCGACGTGTTCAGCTGGAACTTCAATCATGATTTCATCAACAGGCTCCATTATCTTGCCTTCTTCTTCATGGGTAACAACTTGTGGGCGACCAACTTCAAATTCGTAACCTTCACGCCTCATAGTTTCAATAAGTACGGATAGATGCAGTTCTCCTCTGCCCGATACAGTAAAACCGATTCCATCTTCTTCTACCCTAAGGCCAACATTAGTCTCTAATTCTTTATCCAGTCTTTCTTTTATCTGGCGGCTTGTATTAAATTCACCCTCCGTACCCTTGAATGGACTAGTATTTGGACCAAGATAAATCCTGAGCGTTGGCGCTTCTACCTCTAGTACTGGTAGTGCTTCTGGGTTCGTTGCGTCTGCAATTGTCTCGCCTATCTGAGCCTCATTTACACCTGTCAGCTGAACAATATCACCAGCTACACCCGCAGGCACTTCAAACTTGCTAACTCCATGGCTCATAAATACATTGTCGACCTTGGACTTCACTTGGCTACCATCTTTTTTACACAACACAACTGTATCACCAGGCTTAACAGATCCTCTAGTGATACGACCAATGGCGTACTTTCCTTTGTAATTATCCCAGGTTAGTGCGTTTATTAACATTTGAAATGGTTTATTTTGATCAACATTTGGAGCTGGCACCTTGGAGATAATTGCGTCAAATACCGGTTCCAAATCTGCGTCTACCTCAGTGTTAGCTGGCACGTCCGACCAAGATTTACCAGAACGTCCTATTGCATAGTAGATAGGATAATGAAGTTGATCTTCATCAATAGCCAATTCCAAAAACAAGTCAGCTAGCTCATCTTCCACCTCACCTAGTCGTCGGCCGTCTTTGTCGATTTTATTTATGATTACAATTGGCTTTAGCCCACCTGCCAAAGCTTTGGACAGCACAAACTTTGTCTGTGGCATTGGGCCTTCCTGTGCGTCAACAATTAACAAACAGCCATCTGCCATATTCAGTGTGCGTTCAACCTCTCCACTAAAATCAGCATGGCCCGGTGTATCGATAATGTTTATTCTATAATCACCATGTTGTACTGCAGTAATCTTGGCAGTAATAGTAATACCTCGTTCTTTTTCTTGATCACCACTATCCATGATTAGCTCTTGGCTCATCTCGGCTTGATTATCCCGAAAAGTTTTGGACTGCTTGAGGAGTCCGTCAACCAAGGTAGTTTTGCCATGATCAACATGAGCTATTACTGCAATATTACGGATTTTCGACGGATCTTGAGCACCATTAATCATTAATATACCTGACTTTATTTATTTGCTAAAAACTTTAATATATTTTAGCATAAATTCACTAAAAAGCAAAAATTATTACTGTATCTGATTGGTGTATGGATATTGCTTCATGGAGATAAAATAAGTAGAATAATTAGCATAAGTTTATATAGGAGGAATAATTTATGGTAAAAGCAAAAAACGCCCCAAACAAATCACTTATTATCGCTATCTTAGTTGCAATCGTAGCTATCGGCGCCGGATCAGCTTATCTTCTACTTAATCGCAATCAAAACAACTCAGAGACTACAGACAACTCTGCTGAATCTTCTCAGATGGCCTCGGCCGACTGTAGTAAAATTAGCGACGAGGACTTTTGTCATTTTGTCGCCAACACTAGTAATTTTTCATCTCAGCCTTACGTTGCTGAGATAGTCAGTACAAAAGACGGCAAAGAATCAAAGATGACCCTATCATCAGACGGTAAGGGCAATACCAAGATAGAAAGCGACCAGCTAAATATGATAACCCTAAATGGTAGTACCTATACAAAAATGGACCAAGCTTGGTACAAGATGTCATTGCCCGACTCTAGTTCGATCTCGGGCAGTGATGTTGTAAATGATCTAGACCTCAAAGACCAAGAAAATTTGGACGAACGCTACAAGCGGATTGGACAAGAAGCTTGTGGACCTATGACATGTATAAAATACGAGGTGTCAAGCAAGAACGATGATGGGACTTCAGCTACAACTTTTGTATGGATAGATACCAAAGAGCATAAGTTGCGCAAAGTCGAAGGTAGCTATGACGGTGGGACTATGACGATGAATATTTCTTATCAAGACGTCAACATCAGTGAGCCATCTCCAGTCCAAGAAATGCCAGGCATGGATAATGTTCCCGGAAACCTATAGAAAATAGGTATTGGCCAGTTATACTAGTATTTACAAAATTAAGTGAACTTAAGTGGTTTTCGCGTATAATAGTAGTGCTATGAGTGCAAGGGATACTACTTGGCGAGATTTTGTTAGACAACCCCATGTGATTGTTATCATACTATTTATTGTTTTCATTATTATGGGCAGTATAGTTACCGCTACAAGGAGAGTTAGGCAAACTGCCGAACTCTCCAATATGACTACACTTGATGCTTGTAAACAATTGATTAAAGACGAAAACTTGTGTAGCTATGCGTCTGCCAATGAGACTAGCAACAATAAAAGTCGTATTATGACAATAACAACCACAAAAAAAGATAATCCAGAAATATCTACTACTGTTATTGAGCTTGAATCTGTGGATCGATATAAATCTATAAGTCATGAAGGGCAAAAAGAGGTTGATGCTACGATCATCATAGGCAACAAGACTTATATCAAAGATTACCAGGATTCGATCTGGGCCTACTACGAGGCTCCGGATACAGCCGAGAATGATTTTGGCGTCAAATATGACTTTAAGAGTGAAACAAGCCAGGATACAAAAGAATTCAAAGAGAACTACCATTACGAAGGTCAGGAACCATGCGGACCTCTCGCCTGCTATAAATACAAAATATCTAATGATAATCAAGTAACCTATCTATGGTTTGATAATCAGCAATTTTTAACACAAAAAATCCTATCAACTTCAGACAATATTACTGAGAATACTATTTTTGAATATAAGACCGTTTCCATATCAGAGCCTACACCAACAAAAAAAGTTACAGATGATGACATTAAAGATTACTTAAAACAAGAGCTCAAGGACTAATGAGCCTTGTACCGTTAGCTGAAAAAATTAGGCCAAAATCGATTGACCAAGTATACGGTCAAGATCATATTGTCGGAAAAAATGGTATTGTCTCAGACATACTTGCTAGTGAGCGACCCTTTTCGGTGATATTTTGGGGACCTCCAGGAAGTGGCAAAACAACATTGGCACGAATCATAGCCAATCGCGTTAATGTCGAATTCGTTGAACTAAGTGCAGTAAGCGCTACCAAAAAAGACATCATGAAGGTCATTGATGATGCCAAAATAAACCAACGGCTTGGCCAGCAAACAGTTCTTTTTGTCGATGAAATACATCGTTTTAACAAAAGCCAGCAAGATGCTTTTTTGCCATATGTCGAAAATGGAATTATTAGCTTGATTGGAGCTACCACAGAAAATCCAAGCTTTGAAGTAATATCTCCTTTGCTAAGTAGGAGTAAAGTTATTGTACTTGAACCTATTGATGAAAAAAATATGATTAAAATACTAAAACGTGCCTCCAGTTCAATCCCCGACAAATCTATTACTCTCCAAAATCTAAAGTTAATCAGCAAACTATCAAGTGGTGACGCAAGGATGGCGCTAAGTACATTAGAAATAGCCTCAAATATCAGCAAAGGTAAGCAAATTGAACAATCTGATATAGAGCGAGCCTCGCAGACAAGATTACCGAGCTATGACAAACACGGAGATAAACACTTCGACACTATTAGCGCCTTTATCAAATCAATGCGTGGCTCCGATGCAAATGCAACGCTTTATTATCTTGCCAGGATGTTACGTGCTGGCGAAGATCCAAAATTCATTGCACGCAGAATGATTATTTTTGCCTCTGAAGACATTGGAATAGCTGCGTCACCAGCGTTAAATCTAGCAGTATCAACATTTCAAGCTGTAGAGAGAATTGGTATGCCTGAATGTCAGTACAATTTATTTCACTGTGCAATTGTACTGGCAAAGGCCAAAAAATCAAGAGCTGTCACTGACGCCATGAATAAAGCTCTAAGTATTGCCAGTGAATATCCTAACCTAAAGATCCCACTGACCTTAAGAAACGCACCTACTAAACTAATGAAAGACCTAGGGTATAACAAAGACTACAAATGGCAAGCTGAATACTGCCCAAAGGGAGGTTTCTTGCCTGAAGAGATTAGTGGATTAAACTTGTTTGACTAATCTGGTGCTCGGCGAAAACTTATCATCATCAAAAAAGCTACAATAAAGAATAATGATGAATAAAAGAACATTTCTCCATACAGCTCCACCGTGTAACCCTGTCCATAATTCATATAAAAATACCTGGCTGACGCCATAGAATATGCAACCGCCGAAACAGAGGCGGTGGCCAACACTAGGCTTCTGCTTCTGGCAAGACCAGCAGAAATAATTGGTACAAAGAACAGTGCGACCGCTTTACTAGCCATGCCGCGCTGCCAAAAAACGTTAGTAGCTGCAAAAACTATATCGCAAGCCAATAATATAATAAGTAAAATTTTATAAAATAAATCACTCTTAATCTTAGCCCGGCACAAATACCAAATGATAGT
>JAKQIK010000029.1 GCA_029557395.1 bacterium | reverse complement strand
GTAACAAATCAAAGCCTGCTGAATTAAATATTTTGATGAAATGCCAGCTACTGTTTTGTTCAATAGAATAAACAAAGTACCAGATAAACGGTCATTGAACAAATGTGCTCTAAGGGGTATAATTATCTACAAGACAAAGTGGGCAAAGCTGTTTATTTTTGAAACATCTCATAACATTTTGCAGACCTGACCCTTGTTCTAGAAGGGTTTTTATAAAGAGAAAAAAGGAAGAGTTTATAAAATATGAATAATGATCAATCGTTGGCTACGGTCTCAATCGATAAATTTAAAAAGACAAAAATTATTGCTACGGTTGGACCAGCAACAAATAGCTACGAGTCTATAGTTGAGCTCATCAAAGCTGGTGCTAATGGGTTGCGCCTGAATTTTAGCCATGGTGATCACGAAGAGCATGGTCAGAGGATAAAGTGGATCAGAAAAGCTTCAAAGGAGCTGGGCAAGCCAGTGGCTATCATTCAAGATTTGCAAGGCCCAAAAATTCGTCTAGGCGATTTCGAAGGGATAATTAATGTTGCTGAAGGTCAAGAAATACGCCTAGGGTACAAGGCTGATTATGAAAAGACAGGTATTATACCTGTGCAATATGATCTTGGCGATAAGGTCAAGCGCGGCGAGTGTATTTATATTTATGACGGCAAAGTTAGGACTACGGTTACCTCTATTAGGGACAGTATTATTCATGCAAGGGTAGAAAATGATGGAATTCTCATAAAACGTAAAGGCCTGAACTTACCAGATACGGACTTTTCTGGAGATGTTATTACCAATAAGGATAAAAAAGATTTAGCGTTTGGTTCAACTCAAGATATCGATTACGTAGCTCAGAGTTTTGTACAAACTCCAGATGACATACGTAGTATGCGCAAAATACTAAAAAACTTGGGGATGGACGCAAAGATTATTGCAAAATTCGAAACAAGATCGGCGACGAAACATATTGAAGACATAGTACGTGAAGCTGATGCAATCATGATTGCGCGTGGTGATTTGGCGGTTGAAACCCCTCCTGAGAGTGTGCCTATAATTCAACGCAAACTCATTGGTCTGGGTGTAAAATATGCAAAGCCAACCATCGTAGCTACCCAAATGTTATTTAGTATGACAGAGATGCCAGAACCAACCAGGGCCGAGGTGTCTGATGTTGCTACAGCTGTTTTGGTTGGGGCAGACTGTGTGATGTTGAGTGACGAAACAGCTAACGGTAGCTACCCAATTAAATCTGTTGAAGTTATGAAAAGGGTTATAGTCTATACAGAACAGAATGCTCCCCTTAAACCTGTTTTTTTTGATGAATCAAGAACCCCTGCTCAACATATGTCTAGGCAAGAAGCCATTTCGGACGCAGTTATTAGACTGGCTAAAACATTGAGGGCTGATGCTGCTGTGGCCGAGACCAAATCTGGTTCTACCGCACTACAGATTGCCTCTAGGCGCTCAAATATACCCGTGATTGCGGCTACTTCTGAGAAGCGAGTAGCTCAGCAATTATCCATTGTTTATAGCTGTAAAAGCTTTGTTCGTCCAGATGATAAATTTGCAGCCACGAAATTAACCGACTGGCTAAGAAGTAACAAAGTACTAGACAAAGGTGATATTATTGTTAGTTGCTCTGGAAAGTACCCTGGTGTTGTCGGTACGACTGATACAATAAAAGTCCGTGTATTAGAGTAGGTAGATTTTTCTGCTTGTGCTTTATGCCCACAGGAGGTAAATTTATAGTTAAGGTTTAATAGTAAGTTATAAAGAAGGTTTTAGGACGAGGGTGGCATTTAACAAGAAAACAATTCGCGATATAGATATAAAGGGCAAGCGAGTACTGGTTAGGGTTGATTATAACGTCCCTTTATCCGACGGTAAGATAGAGAGCGATTATAGAATAGTCCAGAGCTTGCCAACGCTAAATTATTTAGTCGATCAGGGTTGTAAGATTATTCTATTGTCACATCTTGGTAGGCCAAAAGGCAGACCAGATAAAAAATATTCTCTTAAACCCACGGCTACTAGACTTGCTGAGCTTATCAAGAGAGAGGTGAGATTTGTTGATACTTGTACGGGCTCGCAGGCACAATCAGCGGTTGATGAGCTGAAGTCAGGTGAAATTTTGATGCTCGAAAACGTCCGGTTCTATAAGGAAGAAGAGGAGAATGATACAACCTTTGCCAAAAAGCTGGCTAAGTACGGTGATGTATTTGTGCAGGATGCATTTGGTGTTGTGCACCATGGAGCTGTCTCGGTGTCAGAGATACCAAAATATATTCCTGGTGTAGCTGGTCTCTTGGTTGAAAAAGAAGTAGACACGATTAGTAATGTGATGAGTAGTCCAGAGCGACCACTGACAGCAATTATTGGTGGTGCCAAGATATCAGACAAGATAAAGGTTCTCGAAAAGTTTATAAAAATAGCAGATTTTATTGCTGTAGGTGGAGCGATGGCTAATACGTTTTTGCTCGCTATGGGCATAGAGACTGGCAAAAGTTTGACTGAACCAGATGACATACCTGTAGCAAAAGATATTATTGAAAAAGCACAAAAAGAAGCTAAGAAGCGCCCATTTGTATTTTATTTACCTCAAGACGGTGTCGTATCTACTAACATAGATAACCCACGCTCGACAAGAATAGTAGACTGGGACGCGCACGCAATTGCTGATATTGAAAGCTACCCAAAACGGCCTTCGCGTAGAGCAACGACAGTAGCGAAAGACGAAATGATTTTGGATATTGGCCCTTTTTCGGGCTCGTTTATCGCAGGCAGCGTACAGCTAGCAAAAACGGTTGTCTGGAATGGCACTATGGGTGTCACTGAGGTAGATGGTGTGAATAATGACCCGATTGGCCCTTTTGCTCACGGTACTGACATAGTTGTTGATGCGTTGACGGGTTATTTTGGCAATAGGCCGTTTACTATCGTAGGGGGTGGAGATACGGTTTCTTTTGTTGAGAATAATGAGTTAACGAAGGCTTTTAATCATGTATCTACTGGCGGTGGGGCATCGTTAGAGCTTATGGAGGGCAAAAAACTACCAGGTGTCGAGGCTCTTTTGGATAAAAATGAGGATGTAGGGTGAGTCAGGAGGTAACGTCATGAGTAAAACGCTGATAGTCGGTAACTGGAAGATGAAAATAAGCGCTATCGCTTATGAGAGGGGAGTATCCCCTCTCATCGTGCGGGGCAGCGGAATAAATCCGCATGCTCCGACTGCTCTCCCCTATCAGGAGGTAACGTCATGAGTAAAACGCTGATAGTCGGTAACTGGAAGATGAATCTTAATACGATGCAGGCTAGTTTGCTCCTTCATAGACTGCAGGAGCGAATCAGGATATATCGTAGTGTTGAAGTTGTGCTGGCGCCAAGTATGCTTGTTCTTCAGCCACTTAGTTTGCAGATAGATAGACGTAAGTTTAGGCTATCAGCTCAAAATGCCTTCGCAAAAGACCAAGGAGCTTATACGGGTGAAGTTAGCTTTACTATGCTAAGGGAGCTTGTGCATTACTGCATTATTGGACATTCAGAGAGGCGTCATATATTTGGTGAAACACCAAAAGATATTGCCGAAAAAGTTCAAGCTGCCGTACGCAATGATATTACTCCAATATTGTGTGTCGGCGAGACAAAAACAGAGAGATTAGCTGGTCAGACCAAAAGAGTGTTACATGACCAAGTCGTCAGTGCTTTAAAAAACTTAACTTCAAGTGATATCAGTAACCTTGTAATAGCATATGAGCCCGTCTGGGCGATTGGGACTGGTATTATTGCCACACCAGATCAAACAGAGGAGTCTGTTAAAGTCATAAGACGTAACATTGCCGAGTTATACGGCAAGAAGTCGGCCGAAAGAGTTAGAGTTTTGTATGGTGGCAGTGTTGTGCCTGATGTTACGCGCGGTTTTTTGGATGTTGCGGGTGTAGATGGATTGTTAGTAGGTGGTGCTAGCATTAACTATCATCAATTTTCGACTATTACCGACATAGCTTATCGTATGAGACAAGAAATAAACGAGGGCTAAATGTCGAATAATTGGAGCGAGGACAAACCAAAAGTCATGGATGTCAATCATCCGGGCAAGGGCAAGATTATCACGGCCTCTTCTAGACCAGTTGCTTCGCCTGTAGTTGGGGGTAATGCTTATGATGAGTCAGTCAAATACGATTATTCTCATCGTAAAACAATTGTACCTATTAGCGATGACTTAAAGAATAATGATAAAGATAAAAAGCAACATGCCAAGCTCCATCATAATAAAAAGCAACCAAGTTGGCGTGAAGAATCAGACGAAGTTGAGTCAAACGAAAGTGAAGAAATAAAAGATAGCTCAGAGAGTACTTATTCTGTAGATGAGAAGACGAAAGACGAGAAGACGGAAGACGTAGGGGAATATCAGGAAACCGCTAAGCCTAAGTATGACGAGTCGGATACTGTGCATGAAACAGAGTCTGATATTGATTCAAAAACCAATAGCGATACCAATCAATCTGGTAATGCCGAAGTAGATGAGCTTGCTTCCGCGGTGGTCGAGAAGCGCGAGGCCAAACAGAAAGCTATGCAAGAAGCCTCTGAACGGGCCGAGCTCGATGCCATGATTAGTAGCAAAGAGTATTTTGTGCCAATATCTACAGAACAATCCAATCGAAAGGTTTTTACCGTGATGGCCGTGATAGTCGTGATTGCGATTATCTCTATAGTAGTGTTCTTTTTGATGAGTTAAGTTAGAAAATAATAATAAAACAACCTATCCGAAGTCTGTTAAAATTACTAGGCATGCAAGATACAGATATTATTGATCCGTGGGCAGATGAAGAGCGTGATAGTCAAGTAGATACGGGCCGTCTATTAATTGGTCTTAATGCCGAACAAAGAAGAGCTGTCCTAGCTACTGATGGGCCACTGCTTATCCAGGCTGGTGCTGGTAGTGGCAAGACCAAGACGCTAGTGCACAAGATTGCATATTTGATAGCTACAAATCGTGCTACGCCTTATAACATATTGGCCGTAACGTTCACGAACAAAGCTGCTAAGGAGATGCGTAGCA
>JAKQIK010000016.1 GCA_029557395.1 bacterium | reverse complement strand
TCTGAGCAAGCTCGCCATGTACTTCACTGATTTTAATATTCGGCAGAAAGTATCCCATGCTGTGCCGACCCAATGTTACAACCAGTTTTGGTTGAATAACATTAAGCTGACGCACCAAAAATGGCCAAAATGCCTGTTTTTCTTCTGGGCGAGGGTCTCGGTTGTCGGGTGGGCGATACTTGACGATGTTTGTTATATAAACATCGTCTCTCTTGATACCAATATTCCCAAGCATCTCATTTAGAAACTTACCCGCCGCACCGACAAATGGCCTACCCTGCTCGTCTTCTTTTTTGCCTGGAGCCTCACCAACAAACATAATATTCGTGTCTACATCGCCTTCACCAAAGACCAATTGAGTCGCCTGCGCCCTTAGCTCAGGACAAATGTCGTTTGAGATAATCTCATCGGCAATCTTTTGCAAATCGTCCAACTTACTCATTTTCTTACCTCAAGGATGTAATCCCAGTTTGTTCTACCTCTAGAGTCTTTGTGCGGGATATTGGTATGAGCAAATCCGAGACGCTTGAGAACATTAGCACTTGCAGGATTTGATTCTTCAACCCAGGCACTAAAGCTATCAATTTCTAGATTTTTTTCTGCTTCGCTTAGCAAGGCCTCAAGCGATTTGCCCATGATGCCCCGACCCCTAAAATCACTCGACAAAAAGTCACTAATTATATATTGAATGGAATCCTTTTCATCTGGATTCCGATGTATGCCCACATAACCAACAAGCTTATTGTCAAAAATTATACCGTAACGAAGTGCTCCGTGAGAAATCTGATCGGCAAGTTTCTCTTGCAACCTAGCCAGAGTGTCACAGTCGCCAAATAACCCTACGTGGCTACGAATATCGTTATCGGCTTCAAGAATCTCAAATATCCGCTCCGAATCATCAACCATCAACGGACGCACAGTAATTTCAGAATCAACCACAATCTCTTTCAGCATAATGTCCGTTTCTCTATTATCACTACTCATCTCTATATTCATCTTACGGCGAGCCTATTTTCGTTAATCTTCAGTCCTTAATCTTCGATCTTGTTACTGTGCTTTTTTGATACTTAGATTCATGCGGCCACGCTCATCGATAGCGATTAGCTTGACCTTGACTTCTTGGCCTTCTTTCAATGCGTCGGTGACTTTCTCGATACGCTCGTCGGCAATCTCGGATATATGCACCATGCCGTCTTGGCCTGGCATAAAGTTTACAAATGCACCAAAGTCCATGATTTTGACAACCTTACCGCTGTAAATCTTACCTGGTTCCGGCTCTTCGACCAGCCCTTTGATCCAATCCAATGCTTTTTCGATAGATGTAGCGTCTACAGCTGATACAGTAACCAAACCATCGTCTTTGATATCAACTTCGGCGCCAGTCTCGGATGTAATCTTGTTGATAGTCTCACCGCCCTTGCCGATGATTGCGCCAATCTTGTCCGGGTTAATCTTGAGCTTTTCAATGCGTGGAGCATAGGCACTGAGCTTTTTACGTGGCTGAGCAATAACAGAAACCATATGCTCAAGTATGTGAGCTCGCCCAATCTTGCCCTTGTTGATTGCCTCACGCAGAATTTCAACAGGCAAACCATGGACTTTCATGTCCATCTGTAGAGCCGTAACGCCCTGGCTGGTACCAGTAACCTTGAAATCCATATCACCAGCAAAGTCTTCGGCATCAGCAATATCTGACAACACATACGGCGTATCACCGTCCATCATTAGCCCCATAGCGATGCCAGAGACGGGGCGCTTGAGCGGTACACCTGCATCCATCAAAGCAAGACAGCTAGAACAGGTAGCGGCCATTGATGTCGAGCCGTTTTGAGACATGATTTCTGTAACGGATCGAATTGCGTAAGGAAAGTCCTCGACACTTGGCAACACCGCAGTTAAAGCACGCTCTGCTAGATAACCATGGCCAATCTCGCGCCTACCAGGGCTACCAAGCCTTCGTACTTCGCCGACTGTATAGCCAGGTGCATTGTAATGGTGCATATACCGACGTTCACCGTCATTGATTTCCATAGTATCAACAATTTGTGCATAACTCAGTGGTGCGAGCGTAACTATATTCATACCCTGTGTCATGCCTCTGGTAAACAAGCTCGATCCGTGTGCACGGGGCAGAATACCTACCTCAGAACTTAGTGGACGAATTTCATCCAATTTGCGACCATCTGGACGAGTCTGGGATTCGACAATACCCCTTCGTACATCTTCGTGAATTGCTTTTGTAAAGGCTTCATCGTACTCATCACGAACTTCCTTGGTATATTCATCTTCACCTAATTTCTGAGCAAACACTTCATGGAAATCCCATCTCAGTTGATTCACAAGTTCATTACGCTCTGGATATGGCTTTCTTAGACCATCACCAAGCTTACCCTCTATCCAGGTATTGACCTCAGATTGAATCTCTTCGTTTGGCAGGACAAGTTCATACTCTTGTGCTTCTGGCTTAATCTTGGCAACAAGTTTTTTCTGCAATTCAATCGCTGGCTGATACGCCTTAAAGGCCCACTCTAATGCATCACCAATTATCTCCTCAGAGACTTCATTAGCTCCAGCCTCAACCATAGTGATACCACTCTCGATACCCGCCACTACAAGGTCGAGGTCTGATTTTTCACGTTCTTCAGGAGTTAGAAAAGCCTTGAATTCGCCATCGACCAAACCTATTCTAAGACCAGCAACCGGGCCATCAAACGGCGTACCAGTTAAACTAAGTGCACTACTGGCCGCGATCATAGCAATTGCATCTGGGCGGAAGTTTGGATCAGCTGATAACACGCTGGCTACTACCTGTACTTCTTGCCTATAGCCCTTCGGAAATAGTGGCCTAATTGGTCGATCAATTAAACGACCTATCAGGATAGCTTCATCACTGGGGCGACCTTCGCGCTTGATAAATCTACTACCACTAATCTTGCCGGCAGCATAAAATTTTTCCTCATAATCAATGGATAGTGGAAAGTAATCTAGCACCACTGGTCTTGACCCAACCATGGCTGTACCAAGTACTACCGTTTCGCCGTAGCGTACCAACACACTAGCCGTCGTACGAAATCCTACTCTGTTAACCTCTAGGGTTAGTTTTTTACCACAAAATTCAGTCTCAACTGAGATAATCTCTCTGTCATAAGGGTTTATTGTGCTCATTTTGCTCCTTCTGTTAGAACTTGGTAGCAAGGTTTAGGTATACCAGCAGTCAAAATGCAAAAGACTTGCTGTATAGCTATGCTCTGATACCAAGTTCTGGTTAATTATTTTGCGCATTTCATTGGCGACACCCTGCAGATTGAGACGAGGGTGTGGCCTAGAAGTGTACAAGCTACTTGCGAATACCTAATTTTTTAATTGTACTCAAATATAATGCTGGATCTTTGTCGGCTATGTACTTGAGTAATTTTTTGCGCTTTCCAACCATCTGGAGCAAACCACGACGAGCCATATGATCCTTCTTGTTAGTCTGTAAATGCTCTGTAATCTCTGCAATACGCGCTGTTAATATACCAACCTGCACAACAGGGCTGCCGGTATCTTTTTTGTCTGTCGCTAGATCAGCTATGATCTGGCTTTTCTTCTCTGTTGTTATCAATTTAGACACTTCCTTCGTTAATTTACTTAAAATAGTTGTTCGGTGAAGCTAGATTAGCACTTCTCCTGTGGGATATCCCTGATAGCGTTACTGCCATTATAGCAGATTCGAACACCAATAGCAATATTTATTTTGAATGAGTACGTATTTTTAACTGTTTTTATCTTTCTATCAATACCAGGATACTCTGGACACTATTCGATAATCCTGTAACCATCGAGGTAGTCGTAGCGCGAGGAACTTTTGTCTGGCTGGTACAAAAACACGACAGACAATGAAAGAATAAATAATATCAAAGCTTGAGCAATGTATGTCATCACCAGAGTTCGCCAACCAAATTTAATAGTATAGATTAATGGTAAACCAAAAAATAATAAGGCTACTAGTAAAGACAAGCTTGGTAGTACCGCCGTCGAATCATTGTGGTTACTTAACATAAGGATGGTGCAAAAAGTAAGTAAACCAGTAATCACACTAACAACAATACTTATGCCACCAACAGCGTAGTAGTTGATCCTATCCTCTGGCCTATTTGACTGTTGAGTGGGCGATTTTACTTGTTCGATTTCGACTTCTTTGTCCATTGTTTATGACCTTCCTTTTGTGGAGCCTCTACAGCACCATTAGCTTTCTTTAATAAGAATATAACTACTGGTATTAATGACACGAGGATAACTACAGCAACAAAAATAACATTACGTTTTAGCTTCCAGACTGCATCGGCAAATTTTCCACTCACTACAAGAGTCTCGTTAGCTAGTAAACCTTTACCCGTTTCGCTAAATTGACCACCTTTACCAATATTATTCTGTAATTCACCGAGACTTTTATTCACAGAGGCACCAGAGGACAAACTTGTTTCAAGATTACTCAAGTTGCTGACATTATTTGATATCTTGCTAGTACTATTTTCACTATAGAAGTTGTTAGGCAGATATACCGATGCTCTAACTTCTTCTATATTCTGCTTTACTTTGAGAGTTTTGAAATTTAGGGTAAACAGTCCAAACGAGTCCGTTACATAACCCTTGTTAGCAATATACGAGACCACATACGCACCTCGCCTGCCCGGTTCGATTGGCTCTGGCAAAGTTAAGTTGTAAGTCTGCCCATCTTGGCTAAAATTAACTTTTTCTTGCCTGATCGTTGATTCATAGCTATATACAGAATCAGAATAATAACCATCTAGGTCAAATATATTATTATCCAAACTACTACAAGTTGGCCCATATCCTCTACCAGAACTTGAGCCATAAATGTCACTGTTATACCCACTGCCTGTACAACTTTCAGGCAAAAGTATCTGGTAGATAGACATATTCGACACCTCAACACCTTCTGGCACCGTAAAAGATGTCTTGTCAATATAGTTCCCACCCCCGTTGTTTAAGTAAATTTTGCCATAGGTAATCGCCCTTTTATCTGGGCGCACAATTACCGTATAAGCTTGTTTTTGACCAAAAAACAACAAATTATCCTGAGCTTTGACGTTTGTAGTACTTATGTTAAATACAGCAAACAGCAAACCTGCTACAACTAGACCTTTTGTCAAAAATTTAGTGTTAGCTATTTCTATGTTTCTATAAATAGTCATTAGCATCATGTTAAGCATCTCCATAAAGTATGTCAACTCTCATTGACCAAACTGATTTATTCACAATACTTATCTAAGCTATTTGATAACGAACAATTACTATGCCCGAACCGCCGTTTACAGATGTAAGGGTGAGACCTTGAGAAGCTAAGACCTTGGGGAGCTCTTCGTAAATGGCTGATCCTTCTTTTGGCCACTGTTGGATGGCTCTAGAACTGGCCTGCTAGCTACATAGCGACTGGCTGGGCAAAAGTACGGCCAGGCTCCTAGACCGATAATTAATTAAAGAATGTTGACTTAAATACTAATATAGGTTACTGTTTATAAATGAAGCCTCGAATATTATCAAACAAAGAATATCTGGATTTGTACTTGGCTGGTGATATCGATTCTGTAGGAAAAGTATTGTTGCCGCACGAAAGTGAAGCTGTTGAGAAAGCAATAGAAAAACAAAGAAATGCGTATAACGAAGTTATCGAACAAAAAAAATCCGTGTCTGGTGGCGATGACTGGCATGATGGTGCCTTTATTGCTACTGATAATGAAGCAAAGATTATAGGCCAGCAAATGTCAGCAATTAGTCCGTATGTTGGTGCTGTAGTAATTGAGTACCCCGATCCGGGAGAACCCAGAGCGACTATAGGGAGCAGGGTGTTAGTAAATCAGGGTGGCTACTCCTTCCCAGTTGATGTGGTGGGCTTCAGATCGGGTTATCCTGAAGGTGTTACTAGTGAGGGGTTCGAAGATGAGGTAATGGGAATTTCTCCTGACTCACCCCTTGCTAGGACTATGCTGGGACAAACAGTTGGGTTTGAAGGAATGCTTCACAACGCAGGAAGTGATATCCGAGTTAAAATCGAAAGAATTGACCAGTCGGCAGTCAAACAGTATTTCATGCGCAAAGTTCAGGTAATTAAAGTAGAGGATTAATTATCAACCATGACTGATAAAGATCCAGTAATTCATAAAAGCTTGATGGGGATCGTCGGATATGCCGCATCTGGCAAAGATAGCATTGCTGATATAGTTACAGAAGAATTTGGCTTTACTCACATCTCACTAAGCGATGTCCTAAGACATGAAATGTCGGAACAGGGCATTGAAGCTACAAGAGAAAACCAAAGAGTATATGCAAACAAAATGCGAGATAATATCGCTCCGGAATATTTTGTTGACATTGCCATACGAAAAGTGGCGGGCATGAATTCAAGAGGACTTGTCCTGACGGGTATATATTCTCCTGTAGAAGGTGAATATATACAGAAATCACTCGGTGGCTTTTTATTAGGGGTTATGGTAAATAATCCTGATGCGCCTACTGAACGATACTATAGGCTAAAGAATAGATCTGATGGTTCAAGAGATAATTTATCATATGAAGAATTCCTTGCCTCCCACGAAAATGAATCAACAGGTAGCTATTCCGGAACAAATATTCCTAAACTTTTAGAGATGGCTAAGTATACAATTATTAATTCTGGTGATTTACCGGAATTAAGGATAAAGGTTATTAATTTTATGAACTCAATATTATTATCTAGCCTATCTGTGGGAGAAAATGATGACACAGCATAATCCCGAAACAGAAGCTGTGGAGTTAATGAGAGATCACGAAAATCCACATCCGATGATCGGATATTTAATAGGTAACCGATCTTTAGAAATTACAGAGGTAGAGATAGATAAGCCAGCAACTATAGAAAGATTAGAGCGAGAATATCGTGCTTCACAGTTTATAAGGTCTTGGTATATGCAGCCTGATCTAACACCGCTAGACAGATCGCTAGCCGCACTTTATGCCCCCATGCATGCCGTTGAAAGTGTAGGAAATCAGTTTGCAAAAAAAATTGTAACCTGCTTTTTAGAGACAGATGTGGATACAGGGCTAGAAAGGTTTAGGGAAATATCCCCAAATACAACCGATGAAGAACTGGCTCTTTTGATAAATGATGAGCAATTTGGCTATTTACACCGGTCATTAAACGAACACATAGAAGAAAGCCAGAATGACATCGAAGCTTCGGTTCATGAGAGTATCAAGAGAATTAAAAGGACCGACTCGTACCAATTCAGTAGTAATACTCCAAGAAGTCTCGAAAAAGTTCTGAATAAAGGTATGGTTATATCAATAGATCCTGCGAACAAAGACATAATTAAAGAATATGGAGCTGTTGCGGGGTCAGGAATACTTCCCTTGACCGAGTACTTAAAGAACGAACGCATACTAGGTGTAAGTGGGTTTATGGGTTCGAAAATATCTCTAGCAGTACATGATTTTATGGATCATGTGTGGACATTTGATATGCTACAGAAAACCGGTCTACTAGAAAAGTTCTCGGGTTTATTCGACTCGGTTGGAAATCCCGAAATGACAGATATTTTTAAGCGTGAGGGTGAAATGGTAGCCAGTATAGCTTTTGGGGTTAGATATTTTCAAACAATGCCTTCGGCATTCGGGCCACTAGTTCGATCTTCGCGGCTAGAAGAAATGCTGGATGAATATTTTGTCGAGGGTAGATTGGATGCAATTCATATGGATGCATATAGAACTATAAAGTCCCTAAAGAAGGGGTCTATGGAGTGGCAAAGCCTTGGGTTTACGTTTAGTAATTATATAACTGAACTTGACGAGCAGCGTCGTAAGTTTGGCACTATAAAACAACGTGACAATAAGACTAGAAAAATTATTGGTGAACTTGATCCTTTCGACCCTGACTATTTATCGTTTTTTATTGAAACACATCACCAAATATTATCATCGAAAAATAAGCATAGGAACGATTTATTTAGATTCCATATCTTACTAGAAGAGTATCTAAGCTCTTATGCAAATGGCAGAATTCCTGTCGATCAACCTTTAACGTTAAATCTTGATGAGCTTAGGGCAATAGACTTCAAGCATACTACGCTACCTCATCAAAGAATTCAGTGGAAGTATAGAAATTATGGATTCACCGCAACTAGGGATGCTATAATTTAAACATGAAAACAGAGTTTGAAGCCAAGTTCACTAACGTTGACTTGAGTTTTATCCGCAAGCGACTCAAAAAAATCGGTGCTAAACAGACGCAAAAAATGCGGACAATGAGGCGTGCCATTATAGATAACTCTGAAATGAAACAGAAAAATGCTTTCCTTCGAGTACGCGATGAAGGTAACAAGATTACGCTTACTTACAAACAATTTAATGATTTATCGGTTGATGGCGCTAAAGAACATGAGATTACCGTTAATGATTTTCAAGCTACCATTGAATTACTAAAGTCGGTGGGGCTACCATATAGATCGTTTCAAGAATCAAAACGTGAAACCTGGAAACTTGGGGATGCAGAAATTGTTCTAGATGAATGGCCATGGCTTAATCCATATGTAGAAATCGAAGGCAACAGCGAAGCTCACGTTCGCGATGTTTCAGAACAATTAGGTTTTGACTGGAACGATGCTGTATTCGGTGACGTCATGGCGGCGTACAGATCTCAATACCCGCACCTAACAGAAGAAGATACGGTTGGTAATATACTAGAGGTAAAATTTGGAGATCCTTTACCGGAACTGTTACGAACTAAATGACTTTGAGAAGGGTTGAGCATAAGCCAAGATGGAGCAACAGAACTTGATTTACTTATATATCAGCCAGCAAATAAATAACACAAAATTACAGATGTAAGGGTAAGACCTTAGGGATATCAAAGCTTGTTGATGGACTTGATGGCCTAACAACCGTTAGTGGGGGTGGTAGTGCACTACTGGCAGGGGCTATCACATCTTTTGTAACATCATTTTTTGTAATCAGCTGGTTGCTTAAGGACGTTTCAAAGTATGATTTCAAGATATTTGCCTATTACCGAATTATGTTGGGATTATTGATAATATCAATAATCATACAGTAAGGGTATAGGGCATATTAGTTTATATTCAACCAACCAACACCGTGTTGATATTGAGACAGGTGTGCAGTTCCGTCATTCCAGTATACTTGAACTCCCTGCCATTTCTCGTTAGAAGCGGTGGAGGGGTTGATGTTCCAGTCCCCACCTGTTGCTGGATTAGTGGAGCCGTTATTCCCAACGTTATTGATAACTAACCGTACCGGTGTTACTGTCTGTGATACAACGTTTGAACCTTGTGTTGTTCCATGGGTGTCTATCTCAACGTCTGTTGATGTGGTCGAATCAAACCTAAACCCTGTTTCTACAGTTGCCGATAGTATGGGTGAGGCAACAATACGAAGTCTTGTACACCCACGGATGGACCAACCACGGTAGCTTCCGTAAGTTATATTCCCAGTAAAAATACAGTCGTTTGATGATTGAATTTGTACCGGGGTTGACCCTGGAGTGCCACCAGTGAATGTATTACCAGTAACAGTTGACCTGTGACATCCTGATAATATAGTTAGCGCTTCTCTAGCAGCCGATATTTTTACATAGTTCCCTGTTACAACACAGTCTACTGCTCCATTTGTTAACCTAATACCACCAGCCATATTTATGATTTGGTTTCCGATTACGATAGACTGAGGCCCTGT
Organism: bacterium; assembly: GCA_029557395.1. Classification (GTDB taxonomy): domain Bacteria; phylum Patescibacteriota; class Saccharimonadia; order Saccharimonadales; family JACDBH01; genus JAGQMT01. Next base: position 6,553 of record JAKQIK010000016.1, on the reverse strand, counting down.
ATCAATTGCGTAGAGTCCTGATGAGCCAGATCCATTTACTCCACCGATAAAAGTATTATTTGATATAGTGTTTCCTGAATCGCGGTTATCACCACCTGCTACACCCTGTGCGCAGTTGATAATATGATTTCCGTCAATTATTGCGTTACAAGAGTATGCACAGAAGAATAAGGCCATACCTAAGCCATTAGATATGTCACTAATCTCGTTTTCCAACACAAAAGCGCCATCTTGAGCTGTGCCAAGATGTACACCATGTCGACCAGGAGCCACGATGCGGCATCCTCGAATAGTATTTCGGGTTGATTTTAATATTGATGCAGGCTTTGGGTATGTTACATCGAGCCCAAGCCCCGGTTGAGCTTGATCGCTGTACGCATCACCCACAGCATTAATAAAATCAACATTCTCTACTACTGAGTCATATGTCCCAACCCAGTGGACTGTACCAAGCGTAAAATCATCAGCAGGGTCATTAGGTCCTTTATTTTGGTCTAAACACAAATCCCTGACAACTATCCTAGATGTAAGATTTTCAGTGTTGGATATAAGTGGGAAACAAGTAAAGACACGTCCTGAGCGATTTGTTTGAATGGCGTCATTTAAGCCCATAGATATTGTTATTGTTGATGATGTTTTCCCGGTGATTGTTGCAGTAGTGCCCATCCATGTCCAGTTGGTTGTGTCAGATATCGTTACGCCATCGCCAATATTAAATATTGTTCCATCGGCTACGTTGATAGTTGTGTCACCATTTGTACCATTTACCGTTAGGTTTGATGTTACGGTATCAGGCTTTGTTATTACTGAGCCTCTACCGGCACCTTGAAGAATAACGTTGGAGGGCAATAGTATGGTACGCCTGATCAGGTAAGTGCCAACAGGTACAAAAACGATTCCTCCTTTTGGTGTAATGGACGATATAGCTGACTCGAAAGCTGCCGTGTCATCTGTTATTCCATCCCCTGTAGCTCCATGATTTTTAATATTAACAAAGTCTCCGCTACCTTGTGGTCCAGTTGCGCCGGTAGCACCTTCAGAACCAGTTGCGCCAGTTGCACCACTAACTCCTTGGATACCATTTGGTCCGGTAGAACCCATAGGTCCAGTTGCGCCAGCACTTTGAGTCAGGGGGGGTAGTGCAGAATTCTTAATAGTTCCATCTGAGTTGTGGGACACACTTAAATACTCATTGAGTATATTCCCCCACTGTCCACCATCTGAGCCTGGTATTGGAAGTCTTGGCATAAGTCTAAGTATTGTTCCTAGTTAATTAATTATTGCTATTATTTTAGCATAAGTTTTACCAAAATTAATCTCAGCTTCCCAGATTCTAATACCAACTATCAACCTATAAGTAATTTGTATCACGAGACTTATACTATTAGTCGAGACAAATAAGCATATGATTGAGGATAACTTTTAATGAAATACTTGGCTTAACAGAATAATATTACCTTCATCAATCCCCCCTCCTGCATTACTCCAGCCAGTGTCCCCATCTACATTAGAATTCTTTGTAAGTATCTGTCCCGTCGTACCTCCAGCAGGCACACCTGGACCAGTTGCCCCCTGCGCTCCCGTAGAACCAATGTCACCAATTGACCCTTGTGGCCCTGTATTACCGGCTGGCCCCGTAGCACCGGTGGCTCCTGCTGATGACACAGGGATTGCACTAGATCTTATAGAACCATCTGAATTATGCGAGACAGAAAGGTATTCATTTAGTATATTCCCCCATTGTCCGCCATCTGAGCCCGGTATTGGTAGTCTTGGCATAAAGCTATATTATTCAACTCTTATTATTACTTATACTTTTATATTAACACAGGTCAGACAATATAAAGTTTCTTCATTACCCCAGTTAGAAAACTATGCATAACCGTAGTGAGCAGTAATTCGAGTAGCCGACAAAGCTTGTGTATATACGGCGAAACCCCGACCGACCCCATTTACTTTTGCAGAAGCAATAGTATTACCATAACCAGATAAAAAAGCTCCGTTACTTGGACCGTTAGCTGTACCTGGTGTAGCTGATGTACCCAGCGTTCCTACTTCTACTCCGTTTACATAGAGACGCACGATAGACCCGTCCCAAGTTAGCACAAGATGATACCACGCACCCGTTGATAATGTACCGCCCGAGATATAACCAGCGGCACCATGATAGCCACGAAGAGACATTGAAGATAAATAAATCATTGCTCCAGCCGAATAATTACCACCCCAGTCTGATATAGGTGACTGTTCTACCACGCTTGAATTGAACTTGACCCAGCTCTCCAGAGTATATGAAGACTGCGGGAGTCTAAACGGCCACGCCCACAACCCGTTAGTCATTGTCAAGACAGTACCATAATCTGGATCGGTAGTGTAAGTATTCGTGCCAAGTGAAAGCGTCAGATGGCGGCCATTGCCACTCTTATCTAGAGGTGCTCCAGTGCCATCATCGCACATCCATACTGCATAAGGCGAATCTACTAACATTTCCAATAATAAACTTGAACTCTTGGCCAGAGGGTCTATCTTGCCAGGGTTGCGATCACGTCCATAAACCGCCATTACACTGCAATCCGGTTAACAAATCCCGATATTAGCACAACATTTGAATTGACCGAAAATGCTCGCAGAATTACTCCACCATTGAGTACCAGGCCAGGCACCACAAGTACCAACCCAGATTCTGGTGGAATCGTAACTTCTATAACATCATCCGGAGTAGTCGTGCCACCGAGTTCGATAGTGAGCTTACGATTGGTAGTGTCACTATTCATAGCCCACAGCCAGACCTCATCCATCTGGCCAGGTGTATTGGTTACGGTATGCAACAAAGTACCGGGAGTCGTAGTTGCCCCGACTTTTATTTGTCTCCCATTGGCAGAACCAGATAGCAAGGTTTTTGTAATTATTGTTGCCATTATACTCTTATACAATTATCTATATTGTCAGTTTACCACAAGAACTATTACCCGTAACAGTACCCCTTAATTTATCACACTATCGACATCTGATAAGTCATACTCACCTATTTTTGTACGGCGCAGTTCGGTGCAGTGGGCGCCGGATTTAAGATAATTACCAATATCCTCTACAAGTGTTCTGATGTACGTGCCACTACTGACATCGCAGACTGCCTTGATATAGGGATACTGATAAGAAATAAGCTCTAGTCTATAGATCTCTACTTGTCTTGGTGGCATATCAATATCTTTGCCGTCACGAGCAAGCTTGTATGCACGCTCGCCACCTATTTTTATTGCTGAATACATGGGTGGGATTTGGGTGATTTGGCCCGTAAGGCTATCTAGAGCCTCTAGGACGGCCTCTTTGCTCGGACTAGTACCAGACACGGGGGTAATTTCTCCCTCTGGATCACCAGTGGTGCTGTTTTCACCAAGTTTTGCAGTAAATTCATAAGTTTTGTCTAATTTTAGAAATTCACCAGCCTGCTTACACGCATCACCTTTTAATATTATGAGCAGGCCAGTCGCGAATGGATCGAGCGTACCGGCATGCCCAACCCTGAGTTGTTTTTTTGTTGGTTTTTGGCCCTTTTCCTGCAATTCTCGACGTATTTGACCTCTAATCTTGGCAACAACATCAAAACTTGTCCAGCTAGCTGGCTTGTCCACTAGAATAATATTTGCTGTGTCTTTGTTCATATCGAACAATTATAACACTCTACAAAGCTGTCTGGGTTGGTGGCATCATTGGTGGCGGTACTGGTGGTGGTGCGTTTTTATCCGACTCACCGCTGGGTATGCCGAGAGACGCATCAGGTACATTGCCACTTACATCACTGACAGTGCGTGGCTCTGGTGTATCTGGTAACCTATAAGTATCGTAAGAAACAGCCTCTGGCGGTGCGCTCAAGGGTAAGGCGTTGAGATCGGCCCTAGGAGCCTCAAACGAGGAGGCAGAATCCGAATGACCCAAAGCATCAAATACTGCATTCCTGGCGTTATCCAAACTTGAAGTATCCGTATCGGGACTACTTACTTCAGGAGCAGTCTTAAGATGAGGACTGTCCACTGCCTTTTCTATATCTGTTAAAGTTGCCTTGTCCTCGATCGGTATGTCGTTTGGATTAGAGGTTTTAATCTCCTCTTCAGCAAATGCAGGCAACGGATTATTTTGCTGTTCTTGTGGTAAAGATGGTGGTTGCAATATGTCGTTTACGGCTGGCAAGGGCGCATCCTGCTGGGGCTGGTGTACAGAATCTATACCTGTCGTAGCCCCCGGACTTGTCGTTACATTATCACCGGGCGACACAGTAGGCTCATTACTAATTGGTTGCAATACTTTGTGCTTAGGCTGAGATGCTGCATTTCTTAGCATATTACCTTCTTTATCTATAACCAAAGATGCACTCTGCTCTACTGGATCCACGGGTTGACTCGGCGCAACTACGGTTGGTTCGGGCTGTTCGTCTAATGGTGGCAAAATACCTGACTGCTGAGTCTCGGGTGCGCCCAAACCAAGCTGACTTGCCTGTCCTACTGGTTGTGTATTGGCAACAGGATTTGTTGTCTCTGGAGCAACTGGCGGTGCTACTGGGGTACCCGTCTGACCATAATTGTCAGAATACAATCTTTCCGAGCCATCACCAACTGGTCGACTTGAATCAGATAATACTGGCGTCCTAAAAGTTGCTGACGGAGTTTGCTCGGTAGCAACCGGAGCTACATCTGTCTGATTGGAGTTATTAGGTAATTCTACGCTAGGCTCAGAGTTGTCACCTTTGTGCTTTGTCTCTAGCTCCTCGATAGTCATCGGCTTGGTTTCAGTAACTTCATCTTTATCATGTTGAATACTCAATGTGCCATCGCTAGAAGTCTCGACCTCTTGAGGTTTAGCATCATCGTTATCATCAGCCGAGCTAGAATGATCGATACTCACAGAATTAGCCTTTTCTAGTTCATTGGCAATCAGTTGTTGATTGGCCCCTGCTGCCATCAACTGCGCAGACATAGTCATTACTTTCGGCGTTGTTTTGGGATTAGAAAAACGCTGTGTTTCAGCTACTATGCCAGTAAGAAAAGCAGTGGCTATTTGGGTATCTATCAGCCCGCTCTCAAATGACTCGCTGATACTGACAAGCATTTCCGACAAACTACTAGCTCCTTGATCTTGCCAATTAATCTGACCTAGTTCAGAAAAATCACTACCAGTTGTAACGGTAATAAAAGTTGCATCGTGCAAAATTCGACCATGAGCCGTGATTGCATTATCTAGCTCCTCGCGTTTGGTTACACCCAGTGCCACAACTGCGTCGACATTAAAATCGCCTTGAGTAAATTCGAGATCAGCCTCTGATATAGATGTCCTATAAGGCGTAATGTAGATCTTGACAACGTTTTCTTCAACCTTATACCTCAATTTGTCAGCTTTACTCTTATCCAGAGAAACAATAAAATCACGCAGGCTATCTGTATTGGTCTCGATAGTTTCTTCTGGCTTCAAAAATTCCAAAGTAGAGGGTACTTCACCGCTAAATACGGCTGTGGTGTGCTTATCGAGCTTATTGAGCATAATCGTCAAACCAATAGTTGCCGCTAGCTCATCAACACTCGGGTTGGACTTGACTGTTACAAGTACATTATTTGCATCACGAAGCTTCTCGACCACCTGTTGCTTAGGGGTCGCAGATGACTGATCCTGGTTATCTATATCTGATGAGTAATCGTTATCCATTTTATTTTTTTTATTTTGATATACGCTACACGCTTACGTTACCATAAACATTTTATAAAGTCTACAAATTTTTATAGATTTTCTGCCCAGATACTACCAACACTTTACAACAGTGGTAAATATGTGTATAATTACATCTCGAATTACAAATAATAATTTAATTGCAATCAACATAAGAGGAAATTAATCAGTGCCAATCATAAAATCAGCCAAAAAGCGCGTTAAGCAAACCCAAAAAGCTACCATTAGAAATGCAAAAACCAAGCGTTATTTGCGCGAATCCCTAAAAGCATTTACTAAGAAGCCAAGTGCCACTACCAAGAGTGAAGCCGAGAGTAACCTCGATAAAGCTGCAAAAAAAGGCCTAATACACAAGAACAAAGTTGCTCGCAAAAAGCGCCAGTTAGCCAAAGCCTCCAAAGAAGCTGGTGTAAAACCTGCCACAGCTATCAAGAAGACCGCCACTAAAGCGCCTGCCAAGAAAACTACGGCAGAAACAGCTACAAAAACTCCTGCCAAGAAACCAGCAACCAAAAAAGCTCCAGCCAAGAAAACTACCAAGTAGTTTTTGATATTTAATAGAAAATATCTGATATTTAAGAAACCGCCTGTTCTAGGCAGTTTCTAATTTGTATAAAATTTTATTGTCTGGACCAAATACTAGGATTTGTATACATCTTTGCGATGTTTTATCGCTAATACCTCTATCGTATCACCTTCGATATCAAACACTACCCGATAATGCCCAACTCTGAATCTATAAGTCCCAAGCTTGGAGTCTATCAATTGTTTAGCGAATGATAGTGTATTGTCTTGGCCCAGAAAGTACTCTAATTTTTTGGCAATTCTCTGCTTGGTA
>JAKQIK010000014.1 GCA_029557395.1 bacterium | reverse complement strand
TACCAGCTGGAGTTGCTGTAAGTAGCGGTGGACTGAACTTCATTACACAAGAAAAAGCAACACTTAATTCTCTAGGTTCTGGCTGTACGCTAACTGACAGTGTCAAGGTTTTGGCGAGCGAAAATGGTGACAAGTATAACCTGGCTAGCGGTAAGACGTTTACGGTAGCTGGATTTAGTAGTGTGACAGGCAAGAATAGCGCAGACATGACTGGCGGATCGAGCAAGATTGTTAAATTTGTCACTCAAAAAGATGTAGATGAGGCTGTATCTAGAATAAAGACAAGACAGGCCGATACAGTCAAAGATGAGCTGGCCTCTGAGCTTGAGTCTAATAATCTATTGGCACTCAAAGAAACTTATTTTGCCTCAGAGCCAACCATTAAACCAACACCCGCTATAGAAGCTGAGGCTAGCGATTTTACAGTTAATTATGAAGCCACATTTTCAATGTTAGGAGTCAAACGAGATGATCTGCTTGCGCTAGTCAAACATGACGTAGAAGGAGAGATAGATTATCAAAAGCAGTCTATTATCGATGATGGAATTGATACCGCTGTCATGCGTATAAACAACGCTAAGGCTGATCAGGCTCTGATTAGTTTCAGGACTACAGTCGTAGCAGGTCCTGAGCTTGACCAGGATGCTATCAAAGAAGCTATCAAGGGCAAAAAACGCGGTGAGGCCGAGAGCTATATCAAAGGTATCAAAGGTGTTCAAGATGTCACTATCGACTACAGTCCTTTCTGGATCTACAAAACACCAAAATCAACCAAGAAAATCACAATCACCATCGAAAAACCAACAAATACTAACCAGGATGATGCAAACAATAGTGATGAATAAGGTTCCTTCGGACGTGACCGATGGCTACGTGGCGGCGCTGGATATTGGAGATAGGCGTATTGGCGTGGCCTTGACTTCTCTGATAGCACGATTGCCGGCACCTTACACTACTATTGATAGACAACAAGTTATGGATGTGCCAGCTTGGGTTGGCGACTTTGTTAAATCTAATAATGTCTGCGTTTTGGTGGTGGGGATGCCAAAAGACCTTAATGGCAAAACTACCGAACAGACTGCCAAAGTTACAGAACTGGCACGGAGTTTGGAGGCAATAATATCTATCCCAATCGTTATGCAAGAAGAGGCAGTAACTTCAATCGAAGCCGAGAAACGACTCAAAAACCTTGGAAAGCCGTATAGTAAAGCTGATATCGATGCTGAAGCGGCTTGTATAATATTACAGGACTACCTAAACGATGGCGGTCAAAGGATAGTATGAAAGCGTATAAGTCAGGCGTAAAACCAGCTAAGAATTGGATAAAGTTTATAGTCTTTGGTTTAGTTATTTGTGTGTTGTTTGGTGCAGGTTTGTTTGTGTATGTATCGAGATATTATAAAAAAAGCCTCGAGCCAGTTAATTTGCAATCGACAGAAGATATTAATTTTACGCTTAGCGAAGGTATGACCACCCCAAGGATTGCCCAAAGTCTCAAAGATAAAAAACTAATCAGAAATGCAACCTCTTTTACACAATACGTCAGGAGTAATGAGCTTGGCGAGAAGTTCATTGCTGGTACTTATAAATTACGGCAATCAATGAGTGTATCAGAAATTGTTAATATACTTACAGAGGGTAAGGTTGCAACGGACTTATTTACTATCTATCCCGGTAGTAATCTGACCCAAATCAAAAAGCAGCTGGCTGAAAAAGCTCATTTCACTCCAGAACAGATAGATAAAGCACTAGACCCTGGCCGATACAAAGACCACCCGGCACTAGTGGATTTACCTACAGGTGCATCGTTAGAGGGGTTTTTGTATCCTGACTCCTATCAGTTCATTGCAGAGACAACACCTGAGGATATTGTAAATCAATCACTGGACGAAATGGCGGACGCTTTAACTCCAGAAATACGTGCTGGAATAGCAAAACAGAGTTTGAGTGTTTATCAGGGTGTGATCCTAGCCTCTATTGTTGAGCGTGAGGTTGGCGAGAGGGGGGCGGATGGCCAAGTTAATAACAATCGAGCAACTGTCGCTCAAGTATTCCTGAAACGCCTAAGTAGTGGCATGAAACTACAATCTAACGCCACAGATGGCTATCCTGCCAACTTTGATACTTACAATATCAGTGGCCTGCCTCCAGAACCAATCAGTAATGTCAGCACTAGCTCTCTTCAGGCGGTCGCAAATCCGTCGGCAACGGATTATCTTTATTTTGTCTCGGGCAGTGACTGTGTTACAAGGTTCAGTAATACAAATGAAGAACATGATGCGCTTAAATCTGCTCATGGTGTGGCCAAGCCAGAGGACAACTGCCAAGGATAGAGCTCTTTATCAATCGAATCTTATGTACTACTTAGATTAGGCTATCTGTTCATTACGCAAAGCTGTTTTAATAGGAGTACAAGTACGAAAGTAACCACTCACTAACCGTGGCGCTAGACTGAGACGCTAGCTTCGGTTGTAGCCAGCGCGTGTAGCGCTGGCAGGAAGTTGTCTTTGTTCTGGTTATATAAAGACTGGCATACACTGAGTAGGACTTCCATTGTTCGTGCT
>JAKQIK010000013.1 GCA_029557395.1 bacterium | reverse complement strand
AACAAAGACAACTTCCTGCCAGCGCTACACGCGCTGGCTACAACCGAAGCTAGCGTCTCAGTCTAGCGCCACGGTTAGTGAGTGGTTACCTTCACTTCTCCACCCACTCCTTTACTGCTTAAGCCAAAGTTGTTAAAATTAATACCGTAACATATACCTTCTCGTCGAGCCGAAAAAATTAACCCAATTGATGCACTTAGACGCGAATAATCTTATTCCCAGCGAAAAACCTTGAAAGCTATGAGGTAGATAATAATTATCCAACCTATTACTATTGCTAATTGAGGCCACAAATCTATGAGCGAAGCGTTTTCTGTCACTATCAACCTAAGCGCATCAATAATAGGAGTCAGGGGGATGAATTTTGTTATGTTTTGTAATAATTCAGGCATGAGAAAAACCGGAAAAAATACCCCGGACAAAAACATCATTGGTAGTGTAATTACCTGGGCAAGAGGTGCTGCTTGGCTCTCTGTCCTGGCCCAGCCACCAATAGCCAAACCAATACCATAAAGCATCACAACACCAAGTACCACTACAACTGCTAGATTGAAATAATTACCCCTCATATTTAAGTTAAAAATAAGTAGAGCAACCGCAAACATCACCCCTACCGATAATAAACCAATAAATGAGTTGGATATTACATTACCGACAAAATACTGCCAAACCTTTAGTGTCGTTAATTGATAGCGCCTCAGCACGCCTTTTTGCTTGAGCCTAGGAAAAACACTTGTCGGACCATAAATACCAAGACTAAGTAAAGTAAAGCCCATGATGCCGGTAAATGTATAGTCAAATTGCGTCAAGCCCTTGGTTGCGGTTGATTCAGCCTTGACAGTAAACGGTGTTTCGGTTTTGATAAAATTATTATTAATTTCCTTAAATATACCCTCCATGACAGAACTTAAGGTAGTCCCAGCAGACTGGTTATTCTGATCATATAGTATCTCTGCCTGACCGCTAGGGTAGTTCTTGCCGCTAGCCACGTCCCCGAATCCTTTAGGTAAAATTATTGTTGCATCTATCTGTCCTCTGTTCATTTTTTCTTTGGCTTGATCCATGTCTGAAACTTCACTATCGACTTTGAAAATATTATTCTGTTTTATTTGTTCAGAAAATTTTTGTGAAAATTGACTATTCGATTCATTTAGCAAGGCTACCCTGAAAGAAACATTTTTGTCCCCACTAAATATCGAGCCGAAAACAAACAAGAACATCAGGGGAAATAAAAAGACAAAAAATATTGCCACTTTATCTCTAAAGAGTCGTTTTATATCTATAGGAACATAAGCTATTATTGGCAAAAATGCTCTCTTGAGCTTGCTGTCTGTACTACTACTCGCCATTTTCTAGTCTCTCAAACCCTTTCCAGTCATATCTATAAATACATCCTCTAGATTGGCCTGTTCAACGTGTTGGGATTTTTTAAAGCCCTTAGACAAAAGATTTTTGATAAGTTTGTTTGGTTTATCTAGTGCGATTATCTTTCCGTTATCCATGATGGCTACTCGGTCGCAGAGGAGCTCAGCTTCATCCATATAGTGAGTAGTCATAATCACCGTTACACCCTTGTCCCTAACCTGTTCGATTAGTTCCCATAGGTTACGACGAGCTTGTGGATCAAGCCCAGTGGTAGGCTCGTCCAAAAAGAAAACTTTTGGACTGTGCACAAGAGCTACGGCCACACTAAAACGCTGTCTTTGACCCCCCGACAGTTGCTCGGGATAACTATTTGCCTTCTCCTCTAGTTGTACATCCTTGAGAAATTTCATAGGATTTACTTTTTCACCATAAAAAGATGAAAATATCTCAATCAGCTCCGTTAACTTGGTCTTTTCTTCAAAACTTGGAGTTTGGGGCTGAACACCGATAATAGATTTGATTTTTTGAGCGTTACTAGCGACATCAATACCATCAATCGATGCACTGCCCCCGTCTATCGGCCTAAGAGTTTCGAGCATCTCGAGGGTAGTTGTCTTGCCAGCACCATTAGGTCCAAGTATACCGAAAATTTCACCTTTTTTTACTTCAAAGCTAATACCATCTACAACAGTATTGTCACCATAAATCTTCTTGAGATCTTTGACCTCTACTATATTATCTTGTTTAGCCATTCGATGAATATTATAGTCTTTTAAACAAAAATTAAAACACCCAAGCAATAACCTGGGTGTTTATGTGACTATATATCAGACTTAGCTACGCTTAACTGTAAGGAAGCCGTTACGTGGGTTCTCGTTTACAGTAAAGCCAGATGGAAGATCTGAAGCCTCTGGGCGCTCATCTTTGCTGAAGTAGTAAATAGTTTGTTCTTTACCACCACGAAGAGTTACTTTCTTCGAGTTTAGGTAGTAAGTTACACCTTTTGAATTTGTGTGCTTGTATGCCATGTTTTATGACTCCCTCTCTTAGCATTACTAAATGTACCCCTAATGTACGCTGTTAGGATTTTGTTTGTCAATACTTATCTTCGACAAACAGAGATAATAATTACGTTTACAGATGTAGAATAGTTGTCAAAAAGTAATCATCTTGTGATGACACCCTTCTTGCATACATAAGCTTTTTTAGTTAGTATATAATCTGAAGTCAAACAAATGTAATAAATGAATAATAGTGGGAGCATATGGAATTTAATAATTCAATCTTGAATCAACAACCACAAGGGCAAGTCGGTCGAGCGGGCAAGGCCCCTATGTCATCTGGTGCAAAAAAGCCAAAAAACCGATCAAAATGGATAAACATAATATCTCTAGTACTACTGGCGTCAATTACTTTGCTTGTTTGTGCTCTTTTATTTATCACTTCTACCTCAAAAGGAGCAAGGGAAATAGATTTAGTTGACAGTAGTAAGTTTCAAGCAGTGTTCCTCGAGGGTGGACAAGTATATTTTGGTAAAATCAGGACAATCAATGAGAATTATATTAAGCTTGATAATATTTTTTATCTAAGAGTCAACGGTGAAGAAAAAGAGACTAAGGCAAACCAAGATGTTAGCCTGTCAAGGCTGGGCTGTGAGCTTCATGGGCCACAGGACCAGATGACTATCACTAGATCACAGGTAAGCTTCTGGGAGAATCTCAAAGATGATGGTCAAGTAGTAAAAGCTATCAATGAATTCATTAAGCAAAATCCAAATGGTCAAAAATGTGCCGAACCGGGTAGTCAATCGAGCACACAGCAGGCACCAACAAGCCCAGCTCCAAGCCAAGGAAGTACAGCTCAGGAATCAAATACACAGAATCCGTAAGACATAAGCTCATAGTTTGTTAGCTGGTCAAAACTGAAGCTTCTTATCAATAACAAGGCCAACGCCAAACTTGATTAAGAATAGCCCTAGAAAAATAAAAGCAAAGACAAGACTCAGCCCTGCCAAATCAGCTGACCATCTTGGGGAAGCAAAATCAAATTTATACAGGTCTTCTGGGATTGAAACCTCAGGCATCTGTCCTAATCCATGTTGGTCAACATACTGTTGCACACAGTCTAGGCGATTACGTCCAGACAAACCATTTGGGCGAGTTCTCTCACAATAATCCTGAGCTTTGGTGTACAAGTCACCCTCTTCACCACCACGATTAGCCAGTTCGGCCTGCACTAACCTATCATAGGTATATTTAAGCTGTATTGGTGGTCTGACAGCGTTATTCCCAGCGGCAAGATCTGTGTTCATATGAGCATAAACATATTCACGAAGATTTTTTAGGGCCCCTTCTATATCACCGTTTTTCTCGTCTGCTACAAAAACAGCCTCACGTAGCTTTATCATATTCTGATTGTTTGTCCTGAGTGCAACAGCAGACACCAAAAACAAACAGCCACTTATTATCAAGAGACCCCACACCGGAAACTTGCTAAAAATCTTTGGACTATTCATTTGTTTGAGCATAACCTTATTATAGTAAATTATACCTTGAATACTTGATAGTTTATAGCTTATATATGATACTACCCTTATGCGCATATTTTTTTCGGGAATCGGTGGGACCGGTATTGGTCCGCTAGCCTTGATTGCCAAACAAGCAGGCTATGAAGTGAGTGGCTCTGACAAACAAAATAGTCAGTATATTGAATATCTTAAAGATCATGGTATTCCGGATATATATATTGGGCAAACAACAGAAAATATCACCAAACACCATCAAGCCAAACATATTGATTGGTACGTCTATTCATCTGCAGTTGAAAAAGAGAATCCTAATCATCCTGAGTTGATATACGTCGACCAAAATAATATCAAAAGAAGCAAGAGAGACGAGCTTCTTAACTATATCCTTGAAGAAAAAAAGCTTGATTTGTTAGCTGTAGCTGGGACACATGGCAAAACAACCACGACGGCAATGCTTATTTACCTGCTCAAGTCTCTCGCTACGCCGCTTAGCTACTCGGTCGGAGCAAAAATTACTTTTGGTGAAATGGGTCACTTTACCCCAGACGCTAAACTCTTTGCACTTGAGGCAGATGAATTCGATCGAAATTTTTTGAGTTTCTCCCCTTATATGGCAATTATTAGTGGCATCAGCTACGATCATCACGAAATATACCCAACACAAGAATCATATAATCAAGCGTTCGTAGATTTTTTGAGTCAAAGTCAGTTCAAGATGATATGGCAATCTGATTTGGACAGGCTAAGCATAGAAACTGACTCTTCTTATACTATTTTGGATGACAATGACCCAAATATTGCCAAAATTAATTTGCCTGGATTAGTTAACAAACGCGATGCTTGGCTGGTCTGCGTAGCTGTATCTAAGCTTATCGGCAAGGACCCTTCTCTTCTTGGTACCGTCATGGGTAAATTTCCCGGCGTATCTCGTCGCATGGAACAGATTACAGACAACCTTTATAGCGACTACGCCCATACTACTGACAAAATTATTGGTGCTATTGATATAGCTCAGGAAATTGCCAACAACAAGCAAAGCCAGCTAGTTGTCATTTATGAGCCCCTGACAAACCGGCGTATGCATCACACTATCAAAGATCACTATAATATTTTTGAAGGTGTCAACAAATTATACTGGGTACCAAGTTATCTTGCCCGAGAAGACCCCAACCAACACGTATTATCGCCCGATGAGCTCATAGCCCAGATCAGCCCGACAGCACAATCAAAAGCAGAATCAGCTATCTTTGATGACAATCTAAAAAATAAAATAATACAACACCTCCAGAACGGGGATACAGTGTTAGCTCTCAGCGGCGGTGGTGGTGGCAGTCTGGACGAGTGGCTCCGAGAGAAATTATCGGTTATCTCCCGATCCACTTAGTGCTCCTCGTTGTTGTCTATCGGCTAATTTTTCTATATTTAATTTTGCAATATCATCTAGTCCAATCTCAAGATAGTCTGCTAGGACAGCTACATACCAGAGTACATCCCCTAGTTCTTTTTTGATATCATCCTTATCGATTTGTGATTCGTCACTATCTCTGTCTCTGATTAGTTTCTTGAATTTCTCAGCTATTTCTCCGGTCTCACCAACCAATCCAAGAATCAGATGGAATAATTCATTATTTTTTGTCCTATCTGCAGCCGTACGCAGTGCTAACTGCTGGTACTCATCCATATTCATACTTTTCACCCCTACTACTCGATAAGTATACACTATCTACAAGATACCTAGAGCTATCAGCAACAGTAATATAACAAAGGCAATCAGCCAAGTTGATGGATTTTTGGTATTACTTATCACCTGTCGCCCCATATAAGCAAACTCTTGACCAAGGTCAGTACCTGACTTGGATTGGCTATGTGCACCGTTGCTACTTTTAGAGCGCGCTCCTGTAGGACCCGACGGTGTAGACATATTAGTGGCAAACAACGTCGCTCCCAGATGAGTAGCGGTTGTTGCTACGGACACCTTGTGTGAAAGCTTCTCTTGGTTTTGTTCATGTGCAAATTCTTTGCCATATTCTACAGATGGCCTCTCTACAAGATGGCCAGTTTTTTTGTCGAGCTCAACACGATGCCACGCGCTTGTTTCGACGATATTATCTGTGGTTTTAGGTTCTTTATTATCGGTATTCGATGCCTCTTCTACTTTAGGTTGATCATATAATTCAAGAGAAGGCGCTGTAAATGCTGTCATTTTACTATCAAATTCATGATATTTTGGCTGATAAGCTTGTTCGCTAATGTTGCTACGTACATTTTCTATCTCTCGTTTTGTTTTAGATAATGCCCTATTGAGCTCATATTGGGTACGCTCAAGTAATGAAATTCGTCTGTTAGACAATTCTTTTTCACGATTAATATCAAAGGTTGCCTGTTTTATTGCCTCGTTATTGTCTACTATCGACTGCTGTATTGCTCGTTCTGCCCGAGAACGGCCTCTTCTGCCAAACCACCAGCCAAATATCGGCCATGTTGTTACATTATGACCCGAAATATGTTTTTCCGATCTCTTCGGAGCTTCATATGATTTTTGGCTTGCTTCAATTTCGTTTGTAGGCTGTGCAGTCGAATAATATTCCCGATCCCTGTTATACTCACTGGGATTAATCATGTTCGACGCATCAATACCGCTCTTTGCAAGAACCTGTTCATGAGTTATTTGTCTTACTTGATCATCCTTTGAATCTTGTTCTACTGTATCAGCTGTAGTTTCAAAGGGAGTTAGCACTGAAGCTTCCGTCATTATTCCACTACGTGGTGAGGATTCAAATATTGGTTCTGAGGCCGAGATAATTTCTGTGATATTATTTGGGCTTTCTTCTGGGATATTTCTATAGATTTGTTCGTTTTCTATCTGTATGTCTGGGGCTACTCTATTTAGTTTTGTCTCGTCAACGACGGATGGCAGTATTGTTTCAGATTTTTCATCAGAATGATCAATTATTAACTCCCCGAGATATTCAGATTCTTCTGGATACACGATATCTTCCGAAGCATCCTCTGCTCTGCTGAGTTCAGTATCTGATACTGTTTCTAATTTACTTTCTGTAGCAGTTCGTTCTACAAAAGTATCTAAAGATGCATCCGAACTTTTTTGAGCTACTGTATCCTGTTCATTATTCTGCCTCTTCTCTTCAGTATTTTTTTTGTCTTTTTTCTGTTCTTTTTTTGCCTTTACTTCTGAGGCTGTGACAAAGGGCAAAGGAGCTCTGGTCGTTTTCTTTTTTTTCTTTTTAGTTGACTCAGCAGAGTCAGCACTTCCTGACTCATTGTCTTTATCTGGTAAATTTGGATTGAGACTCTCCATAAAAACTCATTTAATCGAATATATTATAACATATTTTTAATATATTCAATAAAAACGTTTTATAGTTGTGGGGATTGATACCTTAAGATAGATATCTTAGGATACTTTGATTAATAATAGTACCAACTAGATAACCCTTCCGAATCAGTCACATCGGTAATCTTGTATGGTTCGCCACCATCTGTACTAACTATATAATCAGCTGTTTCTTTCCCGTTAGAAACTCTGAAAATAATATTCTTTTCATCAAGCCATACGACAGGGTATTTTATGCCACTCATTTCCACGATCACTTTCTCATGGTCGGTAGATTTATCGTGACTCAGTAAAACACCTTTTCCATCACGACTATCTACCCACAGACTAAACTTATTATAGGTATTATCAATATAAGTCCTAGAACGTTGTGATGCAGGAGGATTTGTTTTCGAAGCCGTACCTGGAGATCCAAGCACATACTCATACCATTGATCACCGGTATCAAAATATAATGTATCGTATTTTCCCCTGATAATAGAGTGAGATTCTTTGTCTAGAATAACTCTCTTATCCTTACCATCTGGCTTGATACTGTAAGTTTTGGGAGTAGCTTCTTCATTAAAAATATTTGATGGCGCATAGTATATTTGACCGTCTACTAGCGCAACGTCGTTAAATAAGTTTGAAGAAGCAAGTTCACTATTCTTGTCCTCAAAATTCTCGGTATTAATACTCATAATTCTGTGTCTATTTGGATCTGTGCCACTAGCCCCAGCTGTTATCTTAATGTACACTAGCCTACTCTCACTCCAACCAATTATCTTGATTTGTTCAGACTGGTCTATTTTTAGGATATCACTTGTGTCAGCATTGATAATATATAGGGTACTAAGTAAGTAACCATCACTGTCGCGCACATTTTCTCTAGTGGCAACATAAGCAGCAATATTCTTTTTGGGGTGTGGAGCCAGCGACATGCCATCACGTTCAAACCCCTCACCTGCCAATATACGTCGTTCATTCTTGCCGTCTACATCAATTGCATAAACGTCATATTTACCAGAACGCTTAGAAACAAACATATGGGGTTTAGAAGGAACAATATTGATATTCTGAGATTCTTTATTGTTAACAGCTAGCTTGACCTTCTCTGTGCGGTAACCATCTGCAATAATATCGACTTCTATCTGTTCAGCATCATTCATTTCTTGAGTGTCTAGTACCAATACAACTTTTCCATCTTCATCTGATAGTGCATTGCCATCACCAGAAGTAGCCTCGGCTTTGACTACCGGTTTTCCACTTAGAAAGTTCCTAACGTTAAAAGTATACTTACTACCCACTGGCTCAACCTTAAACTCACCCAGAGGATTGCTACCCCAGCCAACAGTAATTGGCTTTACTATTTCTGCAAATGCTCTCTTTTCAATTTTGAGTTGACCCTTGCCAAGTCGAACTCTTTCGAGTTTGGCAAAGCCTTCATTATTGGTCTTGGCTTCTGAGGATCCAATCTTTACTGTGACATTTTTTAAAGGTTGCATAGTAGCCCCATCGACCACTTTCATCTCTACGCTTGCTCTAATACTGGCAGTATTAAGCAAAAAATAACGACTACCAGGTACCAAAGCCAAGGTGAACATGATTACTAGCAACAGGCCTGCTACCGTCCAACGGAATTTGGAATTTTTGAATAATTTTCGTAAAGAAAACTTCTTGTCCGATGTATCAGCAAGATTTGTGTCATCTTCGGCTAGGTCAGTTTCCAACCTTGCCTTATCCTCTGCTTCGAGTACAACATCTGCCTCCTCTGCAACAATATCTTCTATGGCTTTTTCGAGTTTTGAATCTTCTTTAATACTTCCTGTTTTTGTTCTCTCTACTACCTGTGGGACTTCATCTGACTCATGTGAAAAAGAGTCATCTTGATTATCAAAAGTTCCTTCTTTACTGATTAATACCGCGTCGGTTGTGTCAGTATCTTCACCATCTTCTTCAATAGCGAGATTACCAACCATATCATTTATTGCCTGGTCGTCGATATCATCATCTAGACGTATTATTTCTTCGTCAATACTAGACTTATTTTTTTTGTCAGTCATATCTGTATCATCATATCAGAAAAGCTTATTTAACATAAGCTGTTAGTCTTTGATATTTGCACAAAAGTTACAAACAGGTTAATAAGTTTATGCTAAAATTAGCTAAGTATAAAAATACAAGATAAATGGAGATCAAAGGTTGCAAGAATCATCCTCACCCATTACAGCCAATCCGCAAGCCTCTCAGTCAATCAATGGCGACTATGTCTCGGGGGTTCAAGAAACAGTCACAGATGATGCTCTCAATAGTCATCAAGGCCAGTTAAACGTCCAGCAGACTGGTGAACCATTGACAGAGCCACCAGTACATCCAAAACAACCAAGTTTTATAAATGGTTGGACAATATTTGCAGGCTTATTCCTGGTGATTGGCTTGGTTATTATGGTCAAAATTATTTATGATTACTTACAAGAAGATGAAGATCATGAACAAATAGAGGAACCCTCGGCCACCAAGACAACCAAGAGAAAAACAGCCACAAAAAAGAAGACAATCAAAAAGAAATCTGCACCGAACCAACGGCGTAAAAACACCCGCAATCGAAAATCATAAATTTATATTGCTAAATTAATCTTTTAATCTTTGGCTTCAGTAAATTCAAAACCAAGATCTTTTAAGACTTGGGTTTCCGGCTGTGACGGAGCATTCATCATCAGGTCGACACCCGAGCCGTTTTTTGGAAATGCCACGACTTCACGAATGTTATCTTCACCCACTAGTTCCATAAACATTCTGTCAATACCAAAAGCACATCCAGCGTGAGGTGGCGCACCGTATCTGAAAGCATTTATCATTGCACCGAATTTGCTGTCAACATACTGCTTGCTAAAACCAAGAACATCAAAGACTTTATAGAGGACTTCAGGATTATGATTGCGCACACCACCACTACATATTTCATAACCGTTCATAACCATATCAAATTGATCGGCTAAAATTGAAAGCTTATCCTCAGAGTCTAATATACTCAGCCCGCCCTTTGGCATACTAAAAGGATTGTGCCCAAAATCAAGCTTATTCGCTTTATCGTCCCATTCATAAAAAGGAAAATCAACAATCCACGCTAGTGCAATAATATTTGGGTCTTTTAGGTCAAAGTGGTCAGCAAACTCATTTCTTAGTCGTCCAAGTACCTTGTTCACTACTGTAATTTTATCAGCGCCAAAAAAGATTCCATCACCTTCATTTGCTTTTGTTGAATTAAGTATATTTGCCAGTGTCTGCTCATCAAAAAACTTAGCAATCGGTGAGACTATCTTTCCACCTTCTATAAACATATATGCTAGACCACCAGCACCCTCTTGCTTGGCGATTTCAGTAAACTTATCAATTTGTGATCGACTCAACTGTTTTGCCCCTGGTACGGCAATTGCCTTGACTGCACCGCCACTAGCAACTACTGACGAAAACACAGAAAAACCACAGTCTTTCATGATATCTGTTAAGTCAACTAATTCCATATCAAACCTTAAATCTGGCTTGTCCGTACCATATTTATTCAAAGCTTCTTGATAGGGAATTTTAGGTATATTGTCATCTAGTAATTTTTTGCCAGCAAAACCCGTTACTAGTTGCTTGATTAATGGCTCCATCATACTTCGAACTTCTTCACCGTTCTCTACAAAGGACATTTCTAGATCAAGCTGATAAAATTCGCCATAAAGCCTATCAGATCTGGGATCTTCATCGCGAAAACAAGCTGCAAGTTGATAATATCTATTGACTCCGCCGACCATTAATAACTGCTTGAATTGCTGTGGTGCCTGAGGCAGTGCATAAACTTTGCCATAATGCAGCCTACTAGGAATTACAAAATCACGAGCTCCTTCAGGACTGCTATTTGCCAAAATTGGTGTTGTTACCTCTGTAAATTGAGCTTGTTGCATGTAGTTTCGTATCGTTTTATAGAGGTTATCCCGCTTAACAAGCATGTCTTGCATTTTTGGACGCCTAAGATCAAGATAACGATATTTGAGGCGATTTTCTTCACTAATATTCTGTTTGGTATTTACTTGAATTGGTAGTGGTTCTGACTTATTGAGTATGCTCAGTTCACTCACCAAGATTTCAATTGTCCCCGTCGCCAAATTTGGATTAATTAGTGTTTGATCGCGCTCTTTAACCAAACCAGTGGCACTGATTACAAATTCATCACGTAACTGTTCGCCACTACCAAAAGCCTCAGCTGACTCTGGTTGAATCGTAAGCTGAACAACCCCCCTGTGATCTCTCAGGTCAATGAATATTAGCCCCCCGTGATCACGGCGTGAGTTGACCCAGCCTTTTACATTAATCTCTTGCCCTACTTTATCAAGTGCCTCAATACTTAGTGTTCTTTGCATAATTTTCCTTTTTTACAGTATTAGTCTTGCTATATTGGCTCATGACAGGGCTAGCAATGACAGCGCCAGACTGCCTTGCTTATACCCTAATATTATTATCAGATACTACTACAAACATATATTAAACATAATTATACAATAATAATAGAACTATTTATAGCTTAATCCACTGTTTTGAGCTGTTTTTTTGTAATTTTTGCTCTTGCTTCAGCAACATCGCGCATACTATCGTACTTATCGAACTCATCAATAATAGGCTTGCCTAAGACCTGTTCGACAATATCTTCTATAGTAATTAAACCTGTGATCTCTGCAAATTCATTTACTACAATGAAAAGGTGTTGCTTAGTGCGGATAAAAGCCTGGAGCACATGATCTAGCTCACGCTCTTGATTTACATATTGAGCCGGCTTGTGCATCAATTCAGACACACTAATCTTATGCTTTACATCAACTAAATCTTTTATATATAAAATGCCTAGTACTGTTTCTTTTTTTGAATCGAATACCGGAAAACGAGAATGCCCACTTTTGTGGAGTTCATCTAATAGAATTGGGCTAATAATATCATCAGCCTGTACCGCATTAATCACACTACGGGGTGTCATGACGTCATGCACTGATTTACTACCAAAAGACAAAGAGTGTTTGAGTATTCTAAGCTCATCCGATGATAAATCCGTATCAGATGATTGAACTGAGTAAATCATTTGAGTAAGCTCTTTTCTTGTCAAAGTGGTTGGTGTTTCACTAACAAATTTGTCGAGTGCATTGCCAAGTGGAGTGGTAATGACCTTTAGAAGAAATGATAACTTCAGTATCTGATCTGATAAGTTTGCTAGCAACCATGTTCCCATAGATCGTAAATACAAATCATTTAAGACTACAAACACAATAAACAGAATAGCTGTACCGATAATCCACGTCAGTAGTCCACCAAACAATCTTGTCATCGTCACCAAAACGCCGACAATAAAAATAGACCGAAATAACTCTATAGTCAGGTAAACAGCCGATCCCCTGGCTTTGAGGGGATAAATCTTTTTTGATACTTGATCTCCTTTTCTAGCCCAGTATCTTAGATATGGCAAAGACAAAGACCTCAGACTAAGCGACATCGCACTCAAAATTATTGACCCGACTAAACTAAGTAACAATATTAGAAACATAAGATTATTGTAACATCTGGCCAATAAAATATTATTATGTTAACTGGCACTGGAAGTTATTTGCCAAGTTGTATATGATAAAAAGCGTAATCTTGAGGGAGTTGTATGAACAAAAAAACCATAATGATAGTAATTGCGATTATAGTTGGTGTAATCGGATTTTTGGTGCTAACTCAGCCCAAAGAAGAAGCGGCAGGTACACCATCGGAGCATAAGGTAGGTGCTGGCACTGCTGGCGTGACACTGGTTGAATATGGAGACTTCCAATGCCCTGGCTGTGGGAGCTATTATCCTATATTGAAGCAAGTAAAAGAATATTATGGAGATAAAATTACTTTTCAGTTTAGGCATTTTCCACTAGAAACAATGCACAAGAATGCTCGAGCCGCCGCCAGAGCCGCTGAAGCAGCTGGTTTGCAAGGAAAGTTCTGGGAAATGCACAACAAAATTTATGAAAACCAGGCTCAATGGGAAAATGCTTCAAACCCAGTTAGTATTTTTGAAGGCTATGCAGACAGCATAGGTCTGAATAAAGAAAAGTTTGCTATGGATTATAAGAGTAGCGAGGTATCAGCAACTATTAGTGCCGATCTAAAGGCGGGGCGTGAACTTGGGGTAGATTCAACTCCAACCTTTTTCTTGAATGGTCAGAAACTAGAACCAAACCCATCAGGATTTGAACAATTCAAAGAAAAAATTGATGCAAAGATTGTCGAGCTGTCCAAAAACTCCGGTGACAACCAAGAGAAACCCGAACAAAAACAATCCGAAAATACAGATGCCCAGAAACAAAAAGAAACGAACACAAACAATGAACCCACAGGCCAATAACCAGCCGATACCTAGTCATTAATTATATAGTCATTTATTGGTTTAATATTCTAAGAATTCTTGCCATGGTGCCCGACGAACTTTTACCTTAATCATCGCCGGTCTGTTAGAAATATCCTTTACACTTATTGGCATTGTTCTACCTTGCCTTTTAATTAACCGCACTCTACCAACGATAGTAATGCAGAAGATTTAATTTAATATATTTTTGTTTTTCCTGTCGGTAGCTCGCAACTACTTATCTGGATAGATTTATTATCAGCTAACACTATTTGTCTTGTCAATATCTTTTTTGTCACTTACGCTTTTTTCTATTGGCTGAGGAGTAAATGGATTCAACAAACTAACAACTTGCGTAGCTACTTTTTCACCGGGCAGTTCCCTTCGTTTTGTTAACGAAACTTGAAGTTTTTGATAAAACTTTTCTGCCAAAGGATCATTACTTTCTTTCCTAATTTTACTAAATTTAGCAGCGAGCTCTGCCAGCTCGTCGTCACTAAGATCCTCAATATCAATAAATTTATGCCGGGCCCTCGTTACCCTGAGTAACTCATCTAGTTTTAGTTGCATAGCTTTGCTATCACGATTCTGAGTACTCTGGATTAAGAAAACCATCAGAAATGTGATGATTGTTGTACCAGTGTTAATAACTAATTGCCACGTATCAGAATAGTTAAACAATTTACCGCTCAGTGCCCATACTAAAACTACTAGAAATGCGAGCGAAAAAGCCCATGCACTACCAGCGATATTTGATACAAATGTAGATATCTTTCTGAATTTTTCTTTTGGCATAATTTGACCTTATTAAAATTTAGCTTATGCTATAAGCATAACAGAATGATAAAAAAAGAAACTATTTACCTATAAATGTTTGAAGAACTAACGCTAGTAATAGTCATAGCCGTAGCCGTAAGTCTAGTAATGCGCGCACTCAAGCAACCATTAATGATCGGACATATAATAACCGGCATATTAGTTGGTCCTGCAGTATTTAATATTGTACGTTCAACCGAAACAATCCATATTTTTGCAGAATTTGGTATTGCTTTATTGTTGTTTATTATTGGACTTGGGTTAAATATTCGTGTTATCAAAGATATTGGTAAAGTAGCTTTATTAGCAAGTCTTGCACAGGTGGTATTTGTAGGTGGAGCAACCTATGCTGTAGCTACAATTATCGGTTATGGCCATACTGTGTCATTATTCATTGCTCTAGCGCTTTCTTTGAGCAGTACAATTATCGTCCTCAAGCTACTCTCAGACAAAAAAGAACAGTCCCGACTTTACGCAAAAGTCTCGATTGGTTTTTTGATTGTACAAGACTTTCTGGCCACCGTGGCTGTTCTGCTAGTTTCTTCGAGTAGTAATGGACACATCACCTTGGAGAGCTTTATGCCAATTGCCATCAAAGGCAGTCTGTTGCTTGTTGGCTTAATCATATTCCGATATTTGATATTGCCACATCTAAATAACCTCATTGGCAAGAGTCAAGAATTCTTATTTTTATTCTCTATAGCCCTAGCACTTGGTATTGCCACGCTATCAAAAGAGGTTGGTCTATCTCTAGAGATAGGAGCCCTGCTGGCCGGTATGACTATTGCTTCTATGCCATACGCTACCGAGGCAGCATCACGACTAAAACCACTCAGAGACTTTTTTATCGTCCTACATTTTGTTGTTTTAGGATCGCTACTTAACATAGATGTCATCCAGAGCTCGCCAGGTAGGACGTTAGTGTTTTCACTTATTGTACTGATCGTAAATCCAATCTCCATCCTCATTATTATGGGACTCATGGGCTATACCAAAAAGACTAGCTTCAAGGCAGGTCTTGCCATGACCCAAGTTGGCGAGTTTTCTCTAATACTACTTGCCGTCGCCAATCATCAAGGCTACATCGACAAAGAAGTAGTGTCCTTGATAACTTTTGTCGCTCTCATAACTATTGCTATCTCAACCTACATGATTTTGTACTCAGAACAACTTTACAAATTATCTGAAAGATATTTACGAATGTTCGAGAGGCGTAAGGCCCGCAACGAGCATGAACGGCGTCGTCGATATGATTTGGTTCTATTTGGCTATCAGAGAGGTGGGCATGAATTCTTACCAGTCTTTAGAAAAGTAAGCAAGAAATTTATAGTGGTAGATTACGATCCTAGCGTCATTGATTTTCTAGAACAAAGGAATATTGAATATATGTACGGTGATGCTACCGATTCAGATTTACTAGAAGAACTCAATCTGAAGCACAGTAAGCTCATTGTATCGACTATTACAGACCAAGGGACCAACAAAAGCCTAGCTAAATGGTTAGAGATTAATAATCCTTATGCCGTTTTTATCACTACTGCAGATAATGCCGAACAAGCTGCCGAATTATATGAACAAGGTGTCTCGTACGTTATGCTCCCTCACTATATTGGATCAGAAAAAATTGGAGCTTTTATAAAACGAAGTGAACTAAAAAAGACTGCCTTCAAGGAATATCGCGAAAAGCACTTGCAGTACCTGCAATCACATCATGAATTATTTGGCTCAACCGAAACATAAAGCCAATTTTTATCAATATAATTCATTATGCTCGTTAGCACATCATTCGACACTTGACCACTCATCAACAGCTTTCTGATATGACTCGATGACACAGAAGGTTTTTTAGAAACCACCATATACCCACCAGGCTGAATACGTTTCAAAGAATGTTTAACCTCCTGTATCTGATGTTGGTTACGTACTCCGACTATCAACTTGAAATTAGCCAAAAAAATCTCTAACCCAGGCCATTGATCTAAGCCAGCAGGCTGATCTAATAACTCCAACATATCAGAACCCATCAGCATATACATGTCATCACCTTCAAATCTGCGCCTGAGCCTTGGCATAGTACTATTGACGCTAAATCTTTTGTCCGGCATTTCTAGATATGCAAGCTTTTGATAGGGGCGCAGGGCTAACTCTAACATCTTTATACGATGAGCATAATGCGTTACGCCATTTTTACGCCTAGGAAGTGCTTCCGGCAAAAAATAAACCATATCTAAACCAGCTACCTCAATAGCCTGAAGAGCAAAAGCAATATGCCCAGAATGGATTGGATCAAATGTTCCGCTGAATATCCCTACCTTGCTCATAGGTTTTATTATACCAGGCAAGTCCACTGAAACACCTGCAGTTACACCCAGGCCGCGTTAGATAATAACTAAAGGTTACCGTATCCGCTAATGGTTAGTAGTGGTAACCTTGATCCCGCTGGATCCTTTCTAACTTAGTTGTTAATGTTTGTATTTTGTCACGTAAAACTTTTGGATTCAAGCTTTCATATTGAACGGTTAATTTGTCTTTTATGGTTTCATCAATATCTCTTCGTTCAAGTACTCGTGCA
>JAKQIK010000012.1 GCA_029557395.1 bacterium | reverse complement strand
CGCACGATCCAAAAAGTTTTGTGCAGGCAATCCAACAATTGCCAAAACATAGTAAAGATCTAAGAGCTCGAGGTTTGAAGCTTAGCAAGCAGTATTCATGGCAAAAGATGGCAAAACAAACTTTTGATATCTATCGTCAACTATTTTGAAAATAATAACTACACTCCCCTACTCCTTTTAATTAGCATAAGGATATTTATAACATTGTATTGATTTTTATCAAAAAATAGTTTATTTTATTAGATAATATCAATGTTTGGAGTTTGATAGTTTGAAACAAATACTCGCTTCTGTTTTGGCTAGATTGCTGATTATCTTTGGCACATTACTTTTGGGCCTATTTGTGTCAAGCACAAGCGCCAGCAGTAGTCCCACGTCGAATTGGTTTGAGACACCCTTCTCTCCTACCCTTAGTCAAGAAGGTACGATACCAAGGGGTGGGTTGAATAATGTCAATAGCCTAAATCTTGGTGGCAAATGCGATGATGAGGTGATGTTAACTAGGGATTTTTATCCATCATGGGCACTTTGGAGACAAACAGTCAATTCGTGTTGGCGTAATAGTTCAGCTGGTTTGATCTCTGAAGGATCCAACCCTTACCTAATTGCAAAGGGTGATTATATTGCTGGTCGAGTCCAAAACCTCAACACATTGTCTACCCTTATGCCCACTCCCGATGATTTTGTGATACTAGAACAAAAAGGCGGTAGTGGTAGCTATAAAAAACTTCATTACAAACCCAGTCTCTCTACTACAAGAAGTATCACAGGAAGCGTTACTCACACGCTATCTGCCCAAGATACCTTTACTCTCAAGTGGGAAAATGGTCAAAATGCTAGTAACGTTTCTGACGTCGGCTTTTCGAGTAATGGTCGCTGGATGGTCGGTACTACTGTTAATACATCTTTGTTTCGGGTAGATGTCAAAACCAAGAAAATCCTTAGTTTTGGCGAACCTATACAACAAAGCTCTGGTTGGAACCCTTTTATGAAAGTTTCTATCACTGATGATGGCAACTACGCCGTAGCCACTGGCACGGCACACGCTGGTAATCAGTGGATGCGATTATACGATTTAGGCGACTGTCAAGATGATGAGAAAGATTATATCGCCAATCAGCACGCAAAATGTAAATATATTGACCTAACTGATTATCTTAGACAAAATATCCCAAACTTTAACAGATTTTCGATGGCAAAATTTGGCGACAATAACACTCTGGTTTTTTATCACATCCCAGCTGGGGCAAATGATAAGCTACAGAAATATTTCTTAAGAGCGCCTGGTACAAGTACGGGTACAAAAAGTTACGTGGCTATGGGTGATTCATTTGCGTCTGGCGAGGGTACCTATAGATACTTCAGGGGCACCGACGAGGGTGAAAACATCAATGGATGCCATCTTTCTGACAAATCATACCCCTATTTAATTGGCAAAGATCTTGGCATGAACAAAAATGACTACTTTTCGGTTGCTTGTAGTGGTGCGAAGATTAGAAATATAAACGCAAAAAAAGACTTCATTGATAACACCCTCAATCCCAATCTAAGGGATGAATACAATCAAGAAAGGACAAATCAATACCTCGGGCCGGATCAAGTTAGCAATAATACACTAGGCAATCTACTGCCAGGCTATAAGCGCCAGATAGAGTTTGCACGCGACTACAAACCAGACGCATTGACATTATCAATCATTGGCAATGATATTGGTTTTGGCAAAAAACTAGCTACTTGCCTGATGCCCGAGACTTGCTATAACACCTACGAAGACCGGCTAGCTATACTCAGAGAGGTCAGGAGCAAGTTTAATGACTTGGTGGATTTATACAAGCAAATATTGGACCAAAGTAATGGCAAGACCAAACTATACGTTGTCGGTTATCCAAAATTTGCAAATCCAGATGGCAATTGCGCACTAAACGTAGCTATGGAATATGATGAGCTTGTGTTTGGCAATCAAACTGTGGCTCAACTCAATGATGTCATTAGGTCCGCTGCCAACAAGGCTGGTGTGGTTTATGTAGATATAGAAGATGTCTTTAGGGGTCAAGCTCTATGCGAAGGTAAACACCTAGCCTTTAATGGCTTATCAAGGGGCGAGGAGCAACTGCTAGGACTTATTGGCAAAGAAAGTTTCCACCCTAACCAGATTGGTCATAGACTAATCAGAAATGCCATCTGGGAGCAGACCAATCAACTAACCAAGCCAATGCCAGGCCCAAATGAAACTATTACCGCACCCGCGCAGGAAGACGACCTAGACTTTCTTAACAAGCCAAAGACAAACCAATCGCAGCACAACACATATTACACAGACGATATGACTACGGATATTATCTACAAACAAAATAATACAGATATTTCGGCTGGTGATATCCAGAATTTTTTCAAGCCAAATAGTTTGGTAGAGATAGAGATTAGATCAAATCCGGTTAGACTCGCTACCGTCAATGCAAATATACGTGGATACGTGGATACGACCATCCAAATACCAGATAGTATCCCGACCGGATTTCATACAATCAACCTACTTGGCCAAGATTTAGAAGGCAACAATATCAACCTTCAAAAAATCGTGTATGTCGCTGAGTCTGAGAACGACAAAAACGGCAACGGTATTACTGATAGTAGCGAACCATGTGGCGCACTACCCTACTCTAGTATAGATGAAGACGGTGATAGTATAGATGACGCTTGCGATCCAGATATCGGTGAAGCACCAACCCCACCCCAAGAACCAAATAATCCAACGCAACCAGTCAGCCAAAGCACCGATACAGCCAAAACCAGCGATAATCCTTTGGTAAGTAGTAGTATGCAACCAGCTATCAATCCTATGATATCTAGTCTTAGCTTGACCGATCAAACCTATACATCAAACGAAACAAGTCTACAAACACAGCAAAAGTCATCAAACAGTCCACATCCAGAGGTTTTGGGCGATAAATTTACAAATGTTGATGGTACACCTAGCGAGAACTTGATTCAAACAAATCAGCCAAAGCAATCATATTGGCCACAACTGATTATAGTTACGTTGATATTATCCTCCATATTTGCCCTAGTTTATCGTATACGTTATGCTAATCGGTAATGACAACCAAAAACAATAAAAAATCCAAGAAAAGCCAAAACAAAATATTAACCGTTGTCAAGGTTGGTGTTGTTTTGGTTATTGTATCTGTATTACTGATAGGTATAGCGGTCACCACTAAGCAGTATCTTGCTTACAAATCACTCGACAAAAAGGTAGGAGAAGTAGCAAAATTGCTTGAGCAAAGTGGCATAGAAAATACTACCAAAAAAGATGAGTGTGAGGCTATAAAACTAGGAACACCGATTCATTGCAGTATTAATTTAGAGTCAAACAAAAAGTACAGCTCTCAATCAGATGCCGAGATAGGTCTCAATACATCAATAGAGATAATAGAAAATAGTAAAATATCAACCTTCAAACAAGGAGATTTGTTTAACTCCAGTAAATCAAGCACGGATACAGATATATATAAGACTGTAAGTGTATCTAATGAAGAGTGTACAGTAGCATCTACACTATTTGGCAAAGAAAACAACGAGCCTACGCTCAAATCTTTCGTATATTGTGGGTATGATGCCTGGTGGAAACAAATACTTTAGGCATCACTCTATCCTTAAATTGTATCATATTTATATATAATTTGTCAAATTAACAGAGTGGTTTTACTTCTCTACAGACTTTAGCACTATGTGCCTGTCCCTGCCCTGTCCAATAGATTCTGTGGCCAATCCCGCCTCAGATGCAGCTTTGTGAACAATACGCCTATCGGCTGCATTCATAGGCTTAAGATCCATGTCATCACCTGTTTCT
>JAKQIK010000008.1 GCA_029557395.1 bacterium | reverse complement strand
TGCTCATCAATCTTGCGAGTAATTTCGCGTACATAAAATGATCTATTTGGATTGCTATAAAAAAGCTTCAGTAGCTTTACCCTAGTTTTACTCCCAAAAAGTTGTTCGACCATACATATAGATTAACATAAATTGTTCTTTTCAGAGGTAAAAATAATATTTTTTACTATTTTTGTTGTAAGAAATACTTGACCATTGCACCTGCTTCGGAGGCTTTTTTTATCCAGTTAATGTTTTGATTACGTTTGAACCATGTCCTTTGTCGTCTAGCCAACTGAAAATCTGCCCTAATAAACTCTGTTTTTGCCTGTTCAATATTTATTTCACCGTTACAATATCGGCGAAATGCTTTGTAGCCCGGCGCTAACATACCTGGTGCATTGTTATCATATGATTCACAAAGCCCTTCCACTTCACCGACAAAACCATCCTTTATCATCTGTTCTACCCTACGTGTGATACGTTCTTTAACTATATCCCGCTCTATATCCAAGCCTATTATTAAGGTGTTTTCTCTCATACTCTTTTTTACGGGCACAGCACCATTTGTCTCAATCTTCCTAATTAAATGCCTGGGATTCTGATGATTTTCTGGCAACCCCACCCCCATGGCTATTAATTTTTGCTGTAGTTGCTCGACTGTCATCGCCTCTAGTTCCTGACGTTCAACGCTAGATACTGGTGGCAAAAATGCAAAATCAAATATTACTCCGTCAATATACAGGCCCGAACCACCCACCATAATTGGAAGCTTACCTCTGGCAGAAATATCTGCTATAGCTTGATTAGCTAAGCGCTTGAACTCTGCTGCACTAAAAAACTCATCTGGCTTTACCACATCTAGTAGGTGATGCGATACGCTTACTCTATCTTGAATACTCGGCTTTGCCGTACCGATATCCATACCCTGATAAATCGTTCTTGAATCGGCACAAATTATCTCTCCGTTATATCTTCTGGCAAGATCCATGGCAAGAGCACTCTTACCGCTAGCCGTAACGCCAACTATTACTATAAGAGGCGGAGTGTCTGATAACTGCTTAGTCATTGGTCGGCCACCATAATAGTCTATTTACATCTACGGAAAAATCATCATTAACTACAATACCTTCTGACTCCAGATGTGTCCTATGTGCTTGTCGACCCCCTGGATAACCACTAGCCAGACCACCTCTTTTGTTCACTACTCGATGCCAGGGCAGTTTAGGATCACCGTAATGTGCCACCCCGCCAACAATACGAGCAGCACGAGGGCTACCAGCCAAGGATGCCAACTGCCCATAGGTCATCACCCTACCCCTTGGTATCCTCTCGACCAATTCTTCGACGGTTTGCCTAAAATCCAAAACTTATCCCTTACAAAGAAGTTTTACTTACTCGAGACTTTGCTTCGTTGGCTACAGTGTTCAGAAATTGTTCTATACCATAAGGTTGGTTAACAGGCTGAACAACCATGTCTGATCTAATTCTAGGAACGACTTGATTGGTTTCTATCTCTTTCTCGCCAATGACAATCGTATACGGAATCTTCATGATCTCTGCATTACGGATTTTTTTGCCAACTGACTCATTGTCATTATCAACAGATACTCTAAGACTAAGCTTCTTGGCACTATCTCGAATCTCCTGGGCAAAGTTTGTAGTCGAATCTTCTTGATTGACGGTGATAATCCTAAGTTGCTCTGGAGCTAGCCAAACTGGGAATCTACCAGCCGTATGTTCAATATAGACAGATAAGAACCTCTCGGTTGAGCCTAATAGGGCCGAATGAATCATAACCGGGCGTTGCTTTGTGCCATCTTCAGCAACATAATCTAGATTAAATCTATCTGGCATTACAAAATCTAATTGGATTGTAGCAAGCTGATGCTCACGCCCAATAGCATCGGTGGCCATAAAATCAATTTTTGGACCATAAAAAGCGGCTTCTCCGTCTTCTTCAAAATAATCTAATTGATTTTTTACAACTGCATTTTTCAACTGTGATTGAGCGCTACCCCATAGTTTACTATCGCCTAGATAACCGTCACTGTCGTCACGATAAGAAAGCCTCACCCTAAGCTTCATATCAACAGCAGTATACATTTCTCTGGCTACTTCCAAAAGATTATCAATAATCATCTCTATCTGATCATGGCGACAAAATACATGACTATCATCTTGGGTAATTGACCTTACCCTGCTCAAACCACCAAGCTCACCTGATTTTTCATCACGATAAACCATAGTAGTATCAAGATACTGAACCGGAAGATTTCGATAAGAACGAGGCTGACTAGCGTATATCTGTGTATGATGAGGACAGTTCATAGGCTTGAGAACAAAATCATC
>JAKQIK010000002.1 GCA_029557395.1 bacterium | reverse complement strand
CGTGTAGTTCCTAGGTCAGATCTGAATGCTGAGGAGCTAAGAGAGCTTGATATTATTATAGACGAATTAGGCGATACCTATGACTGCCGTCTGGTAAATTATAACAACAAACAATCCATCAAGGATCACTACCACATGCACTTTTTAGTGTACAAAGACAATAGAAAAGATATGAGGATATAGTTCGGCTAGCTGATGATTTTGGTCGAGCTGGCTAGATAACACCTAATCAAATATATATTCTCATTATATCACAAAGCTTATGCTTTTGTCAAGCAATGCAGTTAAAATTATCCTAAACGTATTGAGGAATAGTGCTTTATGATAATGCTATAATTACAATTAACCATAATCGTCACAAAGGATAATCCTAATGAGTGCAGAGTTGACCGAAGGACATATACCAGATGCCGAAGAGCTGGCGTTATCTGTGCCACCATCTGATGGAGTATTGAGCCCGGAGAGGCTAGAGGAGAGACATCAACTAGTTGGGTTATACCGTGAGTTAAATGATGATAATGATATTCACCTTGCAAGGCTCGATCGTATCAAAAAGCTCTCGGAGATGTCACCCGAAGAAGCTAGATTGATAATTAAAGCAGAGCGTGATGAGTACGACAGAACCGGAACTAAGTCACAATTACTAGAAGATTACGATGCCTATGTAAGGGATCTGAGGGCAGTACGACGTGGTCAACGTGAGCACATGGTTCAACAGATGAAGGAGATTACTAGTGAGGCAGATCAAGCTGAAAGACGAGAGAAATTTCTTGATGCCATATCATTCAGTCCAGTGTTAGCTCAGTCTACTCTAGAAAGAATAGATCAAAAAACTAGTCATAATAGCCGATATGGACTTCACTTCAGTGATGCGAAATTGTTTAGTCAAGAGCAGATAGAGAAGGCATCGAGATCACCCGAGCTTTTTCAACAAGCATTGGTACAGGCTGTCAATAGGGAACCTAGTATTGTTATAACTTCACAGGCAGTACTGCGACATGTGGCTTCGCCCAAGCAGATGCATGAGGCAATAAAAAGTCTGTCAGAGAGTCACCCTGATGTATTTACTTCACCGGAATATCTAAAGATAGCGCTATCGACTATAGAGAAAGACAAACAAGCCGAGTTTGTTGAGGATATTTTTCACAAGGTTAGTAAACCGGTGGAATATAAAGATTCATTTGATATGATGGCGGAAAGCGGTGATAAAAAACCTAAAGTAAACCCCAGTGTGCTTGCCATGGTGATCAGTGATCAGGTGATAGACGTAGTCGGCCAGGAGCGGGCTAGTGAGCTTGCCTATAAAATACTGGACAACGTATATTACCTACCCGCCCACCATGCACAAGATCTCATAGACAAAGGTTTGCTTCCAGAAGAGGTTGTCAAACACCACGTCATGAAACTGATAATGGAAGACCCAAGTCAAGATTTTTTATCTACCTATATGGATGCTGACTCAAAAATACTCACGGAGAACGAAAAAGCTATACTGTATCTGTCTGTGATCGAAAAAGTACGGCACAAAGGAGCCGATGGAATAGGAGGACTTTGGAGGAATAGGGTATTGAGCCCAGAAGACAAAGATGTGCTCGTAAAAGAGATATTTGCAAAAGATCCAGTAGAGGCGCTTAAGGCTGATGGACCTTATGTAGTAAATATTGTAGGCGAAGAGGCTGTTGCTAAGGAACTACAAAAAATTCAAGAGACAGCAAGCTTGATGGGCGTAGATAATTATATTGGGCCAAGAAGTCTTGTGCATTTATTCATAAACAACGAGCACATTGATCAGCCAAGTAAACACAAACTACTGCTAGAACTGTCATCCGAAGATCCTAGAGGATTTTTGACCCTGATACCTTGGTTAGATAGCGAGGAGCTTAATGGTATCTTATCTCAAGAGGACTTAGATTCTTTAGCTAGAGATTCGCTAGTCAAGATAGTCGACTCTGAAGAAGGGATATTATTACATGAATTAGAGAAGAATATTTCATTTATGGGTAGTGAGGAGCAGCAAAAAGAACTACTTATAAAATTCCTTCAGAGAGAGGATGACTTGTCAACGATAGTTAAGCTCAAGGCAGGAGACTATAAACAACTCAGTGCATTACTTAGCGAGGAAGAAGTTAATAACAGGCTTGAGATAGCTGTACAGCGACTTATAGATGGAGTGGATAGTCACTATAGTGACGGCGAGTCGCTAAAAAGTGTTGCCGAAATGCTTGGCAGGGAATATTGCCTGGACATATTATCTGCTGTTTCTGAAAAGTCCCCAGAAAAATTCATAAGACTGCTAGGCGATGTTGGCTATCTGTATGACGAAGACGAATTAAGGAACAAAATAACCGAACTAGCCAGTAATCCAGAGCATATAAAAACACTTCTAAGCAGCATAGACGGGTATGGTGGTTCATGGACTTACTACGCCGGCAAAGAGCTAACCACAGAGTTTATCAATGAATACGGCTATGATTATCCAGAAGAGATACTCAATATTGGTGACAAACTAGCTAAATATCTGGATGAAGGACAAATCAGTAGTTTGTACCGGTCATTTATGACCACTAACCCAGCTATTGCTATTGAACACTTGGATCAAATCAGCAAATACATAGATGCTGTCAATGAAGAGAGTATTATTGAGTTGGCGCTTTCTGAACATGAAGCCATGGGGGTTGGCGGCAAATATCTGCAAGAAACTCTGGGTAGAATATCAAGGACAGATAAAGAAAGTACTAAGCAACAATTATTGCGTGAGGCTGCTGAATTCTACGAAAACTTAAATATTATCAGGCGTAGCGGCAATTTGGAATTAGTTCATAATTTTCATGAGAGATTTAAGCCAAATATGGAGCAAGAGAGGCGCTTGGTTGATAGCATAACAATACTTCATCAGCTTGACCCAGATAGCCTATCTAGTCTGGTTAGTACTGAATCACTGCGAGATATTGAAAATACTTTGACCATTCAGCTTGCTCATAGTCTGGGCCTTGATACACCAACTGAGGATCAGCTGTTTAACCTAGAAAATTCAATGGGTTCAGTAGTAAATTTTGCAGTTTATTATCAGCAATATTCTAGTTCAGCTGAGCACAGGGAAGTCATGATGCCAATGCTTAAAAGTTTGCTTGATGGTAATTATGCTGATTGGAAATATGGACCTGATAGTGAAGAAGGCTTGGAGGGTATGAAGCTCTTAGGACTAATTCCATCAGGTATTGACCTGAGTACCTACAGGCTATGGAGACAAGACACTAGTCATGAATATTCAGAGATAGATAGGTTAGCATCAGAAACAGTACAGAGGGATATAGCCAGGATCATGCGTGATAATCCAGAAGTTTTTCCATCGGAGGTCTTCTCGGACTTGGCTAACAAAAATGGATATCTAGCTGAGGTAACAGATAGTATTTCAAACCTAGGGCAGAGAGTTGGTGAAATACATGCAGAACTCAAAATTTTGCGCAGTCAAAAGGATAAAAGTCTCGTGGCTGATCAGTTGGATGAGCTTGAAGATGAGCTTGCTAGTACACAAAAAGAGTTAAAAGATCTTCAGTTGATCGAAGATGCGATCGGGCTAATACACATTTCTACAGAAGAAATAGCAAGTGGTAGAATAGGTGACCTAGAAAAGGGTAGACAGATAGAAGCTGTTATACGAAGATTGAGCAAGAACTTAAGTAAGGAAAATGGCTTTATTATTGATCAGCTTAATGCTACCTATGATAGCTATACTTCACAGACCGGTACCATTCAATCTATAAAAGTAATTGATACTAGCGACCCCAAAGTAACTCTTGAAATTGGTGCTAGGCCAGTTGGATCATGCCAAAATTTTAGAGGGGGCGCAGTAAACACAGCCCTTCTGGGCTACACTGATCCTAATAGTAAAATATTGCTAGCTACAAATAGCAGAGGTAAGCCAATTGCAAGAAGCGTGTTTAGAATGCTAAGCGATGAGAATGGTCTGCCAATTCTCCACGTTGAAACAATTTATTCAGCTGAAGCAAGTGATGGTGTCTCGAGGGCTTTATATCAACACGCTGTGACTAAGGCAGCCTCAATGGGACTCAGTGTGGTAGTAAGTTCTCGATCTCAAAACGCCACTGGGTTAATGGAGGAAACTGATGAGCTAGAAGGTATTACACTAGAGAAACTTCAAACTACTCTTAGTTCATATTCATCAAGGGCACCTTATGTTTATGTCGATTCTGCCGGTGGAGCACAGCAAAATGGTCAATATGGTCTGGGTAGTGTATCGCGTATAGGCATCAACAATTAAACTTTCATTGAAGTATGTTTTTGCACATACAAACTGTACAAAATACCCTAATATCTCACTATTGCTTATGCTTATCTATGGTGCTTTTAGTTAACTCTTGGAATTTGTCAGTAGAAAATTGATTGGCTTTTTTTACTATTTCATCGTGGTTGTAATCATCATTATTGAAGGATTTTAGGGCTGACATGAGCGAGTCAACTGTTTGCTCGGTGAAAAATTCGCCAGTTTTGCCTGGGATGATATAATCTAGTGCGCCACCGGATTTGTAGGCTATTACAGGTGTACCACAGGCCATGGCCTCGATAGGTGCAATACCAAAATCTTCAAAGCTAGCAAAGACAAATGCCTTGGCACTTGCTAGTTCGGCCGGCATTTGTTCATCGGAAATGTCGGTTTTGAAAGTGATGGTCGGGCCAGCTATATTGACTAAACTATTGTGTTCGGGGCCTCGTCCGATAACCGTCAAGGGTAATTTTAGCTCGTTGCAAGCTTTGATGATCAGGTCGGTCTTTTTCATTGGTACTTGGCGCCCCATTGTTACAAAGCCACTGCGCGAGTTTGATATTTGATATTTGATATTTGATAAACTAGAAAACCTGTCAATATTTACAGGTGGGAAAATAACTTCAGAATCACGATGATAAAATTTCTTGATATCGTTTTGGATGTGGGTAGAGTTGGCTATAAAAAAATCTACTTTTTGGGCGGCTTGATAATCTCGTTTTTTTAGAGGATTTATCAAGGCTTTGAGCCCTAGGCGGGCAAGCCAGGCAGGTTTAAAGCCAGGATTCTGCAGATATTCATCATAATGGCGCCAGTAGAAATGGTTTGGCGTATGGCAATAACAGATATGTTTACCATTGGGTACATTGATAAACTTTGCTTCGCCATTGCCTGAGCTCGAGATAACAATATCAAATTCCGACAAGTCTAGACGGGCAAACCACCATTGCCTAAGTAGAGGCAGAAACTTGCGAAGTTGCTTGAAGGGAGTATGTTGCAAATAGCCGGTGATAACCTTGTTGCCTAGCTTATCACGCCACTCGTCAGTGCAATAGGATGTATAAATCGGGGCATCGGGATATATTTGGTGTAGGGCCTCGACGACTTTTTCGGCTCCACCACCGTACAGCCAGTCGTGGACAATAGCAA
>JAKQIK010000065.1 GCA_029557395.1 bacterium | reverse complement strand
GGTTCTTGCCCAAATTATGATTGGTCGGTTAATGGGTCTATCTGGAACTGGAATCTTAGTGGCTATGGTTATAGAAACTGTACTGATTGGGTAGCCTATAGGGTAGAGGTGGCTGGTGGCCACGTACCCGGTGGGTTAGGTCATGCCAAACTATGGGATGACAGAGCTCCGTCATATGGGCTAACTGTCAGTAGTGTTGCGAGGGTTGGCGCAGCCGCGGTGAGTAATAATGGTTATTATGGGCACGTTATGTATGTAGAGGCTGTGAATAGTGATGGAACCATAGTAGTCAGTGATTATAACCGTGCTGGAACTGGCAAATACGATACAAATACGCTATCTGCTTCAACGGCAGCAAATCTCCGATACGTGTACTTTTAATCACAATATAGCCAAAGGTTTGTACGTTTAAGTCTTTTCTCAGTTAGTTCCATGCTAAAATAGATTCAATGACTAATATAAATAAAAAGACCAAAGAGCAAACTTTTAATGTATCAAAGTTTATGGCTAATATAGCTATAGCACTATTGATATTTGGTTTTGGCTGGTATGTCGGAGCTGGCCGGGTTAGCTTTGGTAATTTACATACGAATGAACTTAACAAAAATTTGTCGGGTAGCTTAGACTACAGTAGTGTTAATGATATTTATTCTTCATTAAAGCAAAAATATGATGGCCAGCTTGATGAAGCTAAACTAGTGGAAGGCCTCAAGTCGGGTCTAGTAAAAGCAGCCGGCGATCCATATACCGAATATATGCCACCAGAGGATGCCAAAGAGTTTAGTGGCGATTTAGAAGGAAAATTTGAGGGTATTGGTGCTGAATTAGGCAAAGACAAGGATAATAATATTATCATTATCTCACCTATATCAGGCTATCCAGCCGAAAAGGCAGGACTTATGCCCAAAGATATCATTGCCGAGGTCAATGGCGAGTCTACATATGATCTTTCGATCAGCGAGGTTGTTGATAAAATCAGGGGCGAAAAAGGTACTGAAGTCAGTATCAAAGTAGTTAGAAAAGGTGCTGTCAAAGAATTTAAGATAACGAGAGAAGAAATTAATATTCCTAGTGTCAAACAAGAGATAAAAGACGGTGTCGGTATCATCACGATAAGCCGTTTTGGTAGCGATACGGCTGGTCTTGTAGATAAGGCTGCTGATGAATTTGTTAACGCTAAAGTAAAAGGTATCGTGCTAGATTTGCGTGGTAATCCTGGAGGGCTACTAGACAGTGCTGTCAAGGTTTCCGGCCTTTGGTTGGATAATGGTTCTACAATTTTGACCGAAAGACGAGATGGAAAAATCATCGAAACCTTTGAAGCACATGGGACTCCTAAGCTAGGCAACATCAAGACAGTTGTATTAGTGAACGAGGGTAGCGCTAGCGCATCTGAAATTGTTTCAGGCGCTCTTAGGGATAACAAAAAAGCTACTTTGCTTGGGCAAAAAACCTACGGCAAAGGGTCTGTTCAAGAGCCAATGGAGCTAGACGACGGGGGAATCCTAAAGATTACAATAGCACGCTGGTACACACCGGCTGGTAAAAATATTGATAAAGAAGGTATCGAACCAGATACAAAAGTAGACATTACTTCTGAAGATATTGTTTCTGGCAGGGATCCTCAATTAGATGCTGCGTTAAAACAGTTGTAGATTTTTAATAAATGCCTTTATCCAGACTATTGGTTTATGTTAGGATATGAATCATAAAGGGGAAATGAGGTACGTAGGTCGTGGTAAAACGGCAAACTAAATTTGTGTTTGTAACAGGTGGAGTTCTTTCGGGGGTCGGAAAGGGCATTACGGCCGCCTCAATTGGTCGTATTCTAAAAGCCAGGGGTTTGTCTGTAAATATTCAAAAGTGTGATCCGTATTTGAACGTTGATGCCGGTACACTAAATCCGGCTGAACATGGTGAGTGTTTTGTTACTTATGATGGCGCCGAGACAGACCTGGACCTTGGGCATTACGAGCGATTTATGGATATCCAGCTATCACAAAAGAGCTCATTTATGAGTGGACGTGTACTACAGAGGGTGATTGCTGATGAACGGGCCGGAAAGTACCTGGGTAAAACTGTTCAATTTATACCGCATGTAACTTCTGCCATCCAGGAAGAGATAAAAGCTACGGCTGACGGTTATGATGTACATATCGTAGAAATCGGAGGGACGGTTGGCGACTATGAAGGCCTGAGTTTTATTGAGGCAATTAGAGAGTTATCGATGTCGGTGGGTCGCGAAAATTGTGCCTTTGTGCATGTAGTATATTTACCTTATTTGGGTGCTAGCAAAGAAATAAAGACTAAGCCAGCCCAAAACGCAGTACGTGAGCTAAGGGGTCTCGGGATAGTACCAGACGTACTAGTTGCCAGATCAGAGATGTCAGCCAATGGAGATATTGTCGACAAATTGAGTCTTTTTAGTGGTGTTGAAAAAAATGCCATTGTTCTTTTACCAAATGCCAAAACTATTTACGAAGTGCCACTAACTCTAGAGGCAAAGGGTATCGACGATGTACTGGCAAACA
This sequence comes from bacterium, assembly GCA_029557395.1. Taxonomy (GTDB): domain Bacteria; phylum Patescibacteriota; class Saccharimonadia; order Saccharimonadales; family JACDBH01; genus JAGQMT01. The sequence continues at coordinate 9,390 of JAKQIK010000065.1, read as the reverse complement.
GACTAGGTCTTAAGCAGGCCAAATCAGACCTTAAGGAATGGCAAAAAGTAGTTAAGCTAGCAACAAAGCAAAATAAGCAAAAAGTACGAGTTGGTATTGTGGCCAAATATCTAAATAATCAAGATACATATATATCAGTTTTTGAAGCGTTGCAGACAGCATCATGGCATAACCACGTCGATATTGAGCTTGTGTGGATTGATGCCGAGAAACTTACCAGTGAAAAAAAGGTTAGTAATGCACTCAGTAAACTAGATGGTATTGTAGTGCCGGGTGGTTTTGGCCCTAGGGGCACAGAAGGCAAGATTTTGTCTGCTCAATATGCACTCGAGCATAAAATACCATATTTGGGTCTATGCTTAGGTCTGCAAGTAGCTGTGATTGCGGCTGCTCGTAATTTTGGCCTAAAGGGTGCTAATTCTAAAGAACTAAATCCAAAGGCGGGTGATCTTGTGATTAGTACTATGGATGGTCAGGTAGGCAAGGAAAACACCGGCGGTACTATGCGACTGGGTAATTATGATTGCGCCCTAAGTAAAGGTAGTCTGGCGCATAGCTTGTACAGAGAGGACGTTGTGCAGGAACGTCATCGTCATCGTTATGAGTGTAACAATGATTATCGTGATCAATATGAAGCCTGGGGTATCTTAGCTAGTGGACTATCACCAGACAAACATTTAGTAGAGATGATAGAAGCTATCGATCATCCATTTTTCTTGGCCAGCCAATTCCATCCTGAATATAATTCTCGCCCCAACCGTCCTCATCCTATGTTCGCTGGATTTATACAGAGTTTGACCCGAGCTTAGAATAATAAGTTGAAATAAAATGGAGGCTACGTTAGCATAATAGTTATGGATAATACACAAATGTCAGGTAGTCAGCCGAAGAAGATATTATTAGTTGAGGACGACGAAGGTTTAGCTCAGGTATATATCACCAGAATGGAAGTCGATGGTTTTGAAGTTAAACGAGTTCCAAATGGTGAGGATGCACTTGCTACGGCAGTTGAATACAAGCCCGACTTGATATTGCTAGATATAATGATGCCTAAGGTAAATGGCTTTGATGTGTTGGATATTTTGCGTAATACACCAGAGACGACCAATGTAAAGATTATTATGCTTACAGCACTTAGCCAAGAAGCAGACTTAAAGAAGGCTCAAGAAATGGGTGTTGATGACTATATTGTTAAATCTCAAGTAGTAATAGCAGATGTAGTCGATCGTATAAAAAAACACCTCGCGTAAGGATACCTATTACTCGTTTTTATTGACTTTTTTCAAATCTTATGCTATACTGTTATAGTTAAGCTAAAATAAAAATGTCAGAACAAATCAAAATTCCAGAAACAGAACTTCCTCCTACAGAAGTTGTATCAGATAGAGTAGAGCAAGGGCCGGCAGAAGAGCTCGGGTTGGTAAATGGTGATTTTCCTGTACGCAGGACAGATGGAAGCACCGATACTGGCTGGGAAGTGCAAAAATACCAAGAAGTGATAGATCCAAATACAAATTTACCAGAGACAGCCTTATTTGTTACAAAACCTAACCCTGAGAATCCTCAGGAAGTGATGCAAAAAGTAGTTAGGCTTTCTGAAGTGCTAGCTGATTATCAAGACCAAAAAGAAAAGCATGGTGTTGAGGGAGCTCATGAGGTGGGTGACTTAGTAACATCTTCATTAGTAGAGGTAAGCACAGATAATACGGAAATGAGAAGGAAACAACAACTCTTTGAGCCATATGCACCAGTAAAACATACTATAGAATCTAGTAACTATGACCACCTATTTGCTGATATTCAAGACACCGTCGACGGACAGGCAAGTATAGAAAGAGCTGCAGTACGAGAAACCACTGGGCGTGGGGTCTCGACACAAGATTCAGAGAAATATACTCAAGAAGTTGTGTTAAAACGATTCGGGGACCAAGGCGATCTGAGGAACTCGGAAATATCAAAGATAATCGGTAGGCATCTAGAGGCTGGGGTTTCGATTGATTCACAGCAAGCCATGCTTGAAGTTCGAAATAATGCTAAGTTACGTCTTGAGCTAGGTGAGTATTTTTTAAATAGTCAGGCAATTTACGAAGACATTATGCCTGTTCGCATAAAGGAAAATAAACAAAAGGTGCCAGGGATAAATGGTTACAATGAACTCGGTCGGCTAAAATCTAGAGAGTATGTAGCGTTACTTAGTCTGGCGCAGCTGGATGGCACATTTGATAAAGATGCTTCCAATAGCGAGGATATTGTTATTGGACAGGATGGGATTGCAATTGAGGGTCAGCATAGGTTTGCTAGCGATAGTATTTTGTTTAGTGGTATGTAATAACTTGTACTGGTGTGGTAATTTTTACAGAAGTATTTAAGAGGCTTGACGCTTGTGCTATTATTGTTAATTAGTTAACAACTAAAAGAGGAAAACAAACATGCTTGCCGTAAAGACCCCTGCGTTTGAAGAGATAGTAGTTTATGAAGACTTTGATTTTAGGTCTGATGTTGGTATGGGTAAAAAAACGAGAGAAAATTCCTCACATATTGATAGTATGTACACTGAAGCTCTGGGTAGAGCAAGTATTAACGGTGTTGTTGCAAGAGCAAGGGTATTAAACTCTGTATTTGATACTGTCAAATCCCAGGAGGATGTTGAGTACACCAATCGAAATGCAATGAGAACAGCGGGGTTGCTTCAGAAATTTAAAGAGAATGGCCTAATCAGGGGTAATGTAAGTATAGAATATGGTAACGTAGAACAAGAGTGGACGCGTGACAAAGAGCTGTCTTCGGATAAGTGGGTTGTATACACTGCCTATAACGGCACAGAAGTGATAATAGATGTTGACCGGAGGGTTATCGGTACAGTGCAAGAGCTTGGAAGGTATGGACTAGATGGTCTATATACTGTTGATTCTCTGGACGAGAGGGTAGCTTAAGCTCTAATAGTGGTCAGACGATAAACTAAAAAAACCACCTGTTTCATAAGGTGGTTTTTTTATATTTTTTTCTTGATATCTATTGGACGGTTACTTCTGTGCGCCAGACGGTCTTGCCAGTAAATGTTCTAACCCTACGCTTTTTGTAGGTGACTACACCGTCTTTGTCTGCATGTATTGTGTAATTACGTCCAAGACGAGTACCTTCACCAGCACGCTTGGTAAGACCAACTTGACGAACTATGACTTGACCTGCTTTTGTTTTTTGACCACCAAAAAGTTTAACACCAAGTCTTTGACCTGCGTTATTGTGAATATTTTTGCTTGATCCACCGGCTTTTACATGTGACATATTCTTTTTATCCTTATCTCTTCTCTAATACAACTAGTTCACGAGCAACTGTTTGATCTGGTCTATGATAGATTAAATCAGATTGTTTTGCGTGAACAAAACTTATTCGAGTATACCCCAATTCTCCTAAATAATCAAGTGTTTTAAGGTGTAGGAAGCTATTTTTTGTTTTCCAAGCCGGTACTGCAAGACATAATCTAGTTTTTGGTTTGATTTGTCTGCTGAGATTTTTGAGGAATTGATTATGGATTTGGTCGCATTGGTTAATAATTTTGTCTAACTTTTGACGATTTGGCAGGGAGGTGAGTGGGTCGCCGAGATAAGTTTCGCAGGCAATGGTATCGGGTACGGGTTTCCATGAGGCAGAGGTTGCGTCATCAATAGATAAATCGTAAATACTCTTTTGGATATCATAATTTTTTACCAGCCAAGCGAGGTTGTCGCTACTATATTCAATCATACGAGGGTTGATATCGGTACCAAAAACACTATATCCCATGAGCATGGCTTCTTGTAGAAGTACACCAGTACCGCAAAATGGATCTAATATTGATGCATTATTTATTGGTTTGGCTAGGTTGATTATTATTTGGGCAAGTTTAGGGGGCAACATACCAATTCTGGCATCACGCATCGGACGACCTTGATCACGTTTTGCATAGGCATCTATGTCTTGCACTCCTGTTGCCTTGGCTAGTATGATGCCAGAAGTATGCTTTATGATAATGATTTCCAAGCCCTGGCTTTGTAGCTTATTATTAAGGACTTGCGCTGCGTTTAGTGATTCTTGACGGTTTTCAATGATACGGACACTTCTCCCAGATGATTTGAGTATTTTTTTGATACTCAGGTTGTTATTGAAGATTGCTTTTTTTGAGTATTTGGTACCATAAATACTGATACCAAGCTTGATTTTTCCGCTCGGTACATAAGTATCTGCCCATTGCACAATATTACTATTTATGTATTCATAAGCATCATCGATGTTGTGACTCTTGAGTTTATGGATTATATGTCCACTTTTGATGGTTCCTCCTAGCCGACTCTGGGGTAGGGGTGTTGTTGTATCAACAGTAGCCACGTTACTAGATAATTGGGTAATTTTATTTCCGTCAAAAAGGCTCTCTAACTCCGCTAGAGAGATTGAAGGCTGTCGGCCAAGTATCGCTATTTGCATAATTGTTATATTTTCAGAGTATTATTAATAGTATTACCTTTAGAGTATAATGGTTGGAGCTGTATGAGTAAAACTGTAAGAAAGAAACAGGTTAAACTTTGGATTAATATTATTACATTAGTCGCACTCGTACTTTTGGTTTTCATATCGTGGGATCAGATAAAAGAAGCCCTAACTAACTTGACTACGCTAAATCTGTGGGTTTTGCTATTGATGATACCAACTCAATTAATTGGTTACTATGCGTTGGCACGGTTGTATAGGGATTTTTTTGTGGCGCATGGTCAAAAGATATCTTTGCGTGAGATGTATAAGGTTACGTTGGAGCTTAATTTTGTGAATCATGTTTTTCCGAGCGGAGGTGTGAGTGGCTTTAGTTATTTAAGCCTAAGGCTTAAGCCACTGGGTGTTCCTATTTATCGAAGTACCTTAGCTCAGATTCTTAGATTTGCATTAACTTTTTTGTCTTTCATCATTATTCTGGTTGTCGGCATGATAGCATTATCGTTAGGGAAGAATACTAGCCCCTTTGTTGTATTGGTAAGTTCAACGATAATTTTTGCAACTATCACTGGTTCGGCAATAGGTGTTTTTATTATTAGCAAACCAAGGCGTATCAAGGCTTTCGTGTCTTGGCTGCCAAAGTTTTTGAACTATATCTCAAGATTTATTAGACGAAATAAAGATATAGTGGATATGCGAAAAGTAGAATCTACACTTGAGGATCTGCATAAAGATTATATGTTGCTTAGCAAAGATACGGGTCTCATAAAGAGGCTACTGTCCTGGGCTTTAATCGTTAACATTACTGAAGTGTTAACTATTTATTTTGTTTATATTGCCTTTGGCACATGGATAAACCCAGGTGCATTAATTATTGCTTATGCTGTCGCAAACTTTGCCGGCCTCATTGCAGTATTACCTGGTGGTGTTGGTATTTACGAGGGTTTGATGACTGCTGTATTGGCTAGCGCCGGTGTCAACAAAGCGCTGGCGTTATCAGCTACGGTTATTTATCGTATATTAACGATGGCAGTATTTTTGCCAATTGGTTATTACTTTTACAGTAAGGCAATATCTCAAACTACTGAATTGAATATTAGGAAGGCAAACAAAAATGCTACCAGTACTAACGCCAAGTGAGTTCGTTGATTTATTTAACCAAACTCTAGAAGTTACATATCCAATAGTTTCAGTAGAGGGTGAATTAAAGAATTTTAAGATTAGTAAGGACCGCTGGGTTTATTTTGACCTAGTTGATAGTGGTGCAAAGATTAAATGTTTTGGCACGGTCTACAAACTACCCGGGCCAGTTGAAGAAGGGATGGTAGTTAAGGTTATTGCATATCCTAGATTGCATCATCAGTTTGGCTTTAGCCTAAATTTTGATCAGCTGATATTGAGTGGTGAAGGCACAATAAAAAAAGCTCAAGATTTACTGAAAGAAAAACTCACAAAAGAAGGTTTATTTCTGCCCGAACGCAAAAGATCAATACCATTTCCACCCGAAAGGATAGGATTAATTACATCAGCAGAGTCAGCCGCATATACTGATTTTATCAAAATACTTTCTAAGAGGTCGGGGGAAATAGAAATATTGCTTGCAGATGTCAATGTTCAAGGAGCTACAGCTACAGAACAAATAGTCCGTGCCATAGAGTGGTTTAATAAAAGCCCAGGTCAAGTAGATGTCATAGTGATAACAAGAGGGGGTGGCGACATTGATGATTTACAGGCTTTTAGTACGGAGCAGGTTGTCAGGGCGGTATCAGCAAGTAGAACGCCAACTATGATTGCGATTGGGCATGAAAAGGATGTCGCACTAGCGGAATTAGCGGCCGATCAAAGAGCAAGTACGCCGAGCAATGCGGCTGAACTTCTAGTGCCCGACAGGAAAGAAGTTGTCCAGCGTAATGGTCGTGAACTTGAGCATATACAAAGCTCTTTCCGGTCACGGTTGGCTAGTAGGGAAAACGATAACTTACAAAAAATAGAAGCATTGCAAAGGGGTTTGAAAAATACCATAGATCAAAATATTTCCAGTCTTGACAGTCGGTTTAAATTGATAGAGCGATTAAGTCCTAAGTCTTTGTTAAGAATAGGCTATAGTATTGTACGAGTAGACGGAAAAGTAATAAATAAGGTTAATCAGGTTAGATCAGGTCAATCAATAGAAATTGAACTAAGTGATGATAAGCTAAAGGCAGAGGTTTTGTAATATGAAGGATAAAACGATAAAACAGCTTCAAGACGAATTTGACGTCGTGGTAGATTGGTTCAGCTCGGAGCAACCTGATATAGATAAAGCTATTGACATGTATGAAAAGGCTACAAAATTAGCAAAAGAAATAAAACTTAGGTTACAAAAAGCTGAGAATAAAATTATCAAAATAAATACTGAATTTGAATCTAAATGATAGAGATACTAGTATTCGTATTAGTGGTACTAGTATTGATGTTTGGATTTGTTATATTTTTTGGTGCGCCATATTTACCAACACTAAAGAAGCAACAACAAGAAGCACTCGATCTACTTGATTTACAACCAGGTCAATTACTCCTTGAGCTAGGTAGTGGTGACGGTAGGTTGCTACGAATGGCGGCTGACAGGGGTATAAATGTAATTGGGTATGAGATAAATCCGATATTATTTCTTATTAGTAAAATTAGCTGTATCGGCTATGGCGACAGAATTCAAATCAAATTAGCCAATTTCTGGTCAGTGGAGCTACCAGAATGTGATGGAATATACGTGTTTTTACTTGATAAATATATGGAAAGATTGAATAATAAAATTATTCAAGAAATAAGAGGCAAAGTAGCACTGGTTAGTTTTGCATTTCCAATCAAATCAAAAAAATCCACAACAGATAAGGTAGGGCTTTATTTGTACAAATATGACAACAAATAAATAGTTATGGTTTGTTGTTTGGTGTTAAAAATGCTATATTTGTGTTAGAAATAATATAAAATTATTGATAATGCTTGTGAATAATATATATGGATAAAAACCCACTGTTGATACCCCTAATCGTTTTGTCAGTGTTTTTTGTTGGTGTTGTAGGTTTTGGGGTTTGGTCCTATATGGGCATGATGGACTATAAGAATAACTATGAACAAAAATCGGCTGTAGATGTGCAGAAAGCCGAAGAAGAGCTGACTCTAAAAAAAGATGCTGAGTTTGCGGAAAAATATAAAGATCCATTTATGGTTTACGCTGGTCCCCAAGCATATGGCACGCTGACAATTACTTACCCAAAGAATTGGAGTAACTACGTAAAGCAAGACGATGGATCGGCGCTCTTAGACGGCTTTATGCAAAAAGATTTTGTACCTTCTGATAACGAAACTACAAATTACGCTTTGAGATACCAAGTAACTCGTACGCAATACGATCAAGAGCTAAGAGCATTTGAATCTAAAGTAAAATCCGGCAAAATTAGTAGTTTTGCTTACTCATCTCCGAAGCAACCAAACGCCACAGCCATTAGGTTTGAGGGTGAAATTCAAAATAAAAAGCAAGGCGTTATGGTGCTGATAAAATCCAGGGATAAAACTATCAAACTATGGACTGAGGGCGATAGTGCTAAGCAAGACTTTGAAAAAATCTTATCTGAGATTACGTTTGTAGAGTAGAAAATAAGCCAGCTGCCCGTGTAGTTCGTAATCATTCAAAATAAAACCTAACCCAAAGTACCTTCAAGTTCTGCTAATAAAGATCTAATCTCAGCCAGTAATTTCACTGGGTTTAGATTATTGTATTGAGATTGTAGCATGGCCTTGGTTTCTGGAGGTATATTTGGATGCTCTATAACTCGTTGGAAGGGTGTTTTAGATTCAAAGTAGAATTTACGACTCTTACCGGTGGTTGGATCATACTCCTTACTCTTGCGCTTTCTAGTGGGGTGAAAAGAGTTCAGATATAGCCTTAGTGGTCCATCATACAGCCTATTCATTATTTCCAGCTGTACTTCGGTGTCCAGTCTGGCATAGCCTACAGTCTTACGTATAGCAGTGTAATTCTTCTGTTCCACGTGGGCATTGTCATTCTTCTTGCCTGGCCTAGAGCGGGTAAATTCAATGCCGTGTTTTCTGGTATACCTCCATAGGTGGTGATTTATGTATTCGTAGCCATTGTCTGAGTCAATACCAAGTACCTTGAACGGTATACGCTTTCTTACCTTGTCGAAGCTTCCAACTGTGGCTCGTTCGCCCATACCCATAGCAGCCGTCTGCTCACTCCAAGAGGTAGCAATATCTACAAAGTTGTAGCTATGAATGAAACTACCGGACATGTCACTACCACAGTGAGCTACGGTATCGCTTTCCAGCCATCCTGGTTCTGTTTCGTTCCAGAGTCCCTTACGTACGGGTATTTGGCTTTTGAGTAGATTGCCAGGCTTGGTAGTACCTAGGGGCACATAACTACGCTTTTTTATCTTACTGAGCGTACGAGCTATTGTAGAGATACTGACAGATAGCAGTAACTTTCTAGTTTCTGTATCTACTGTTAGTTCACTACAGGACTCTAATTTGGTAACTAGTTCTGGCAAGAAGGGCTGTAGATTTTCGGCACAGATCTCATTGCTAGCTCTCCAGCAGATGAGTAACGCCTCTTTGAAGTCCGCTGAGCCATAGATACGTTTACGCCCTCTGGGGTCACTTCGATCTGTGCCAGTTGGATAAGACTTTAACCGTTTGCGTAGTTTAGTGACGAGATACTTACGATTTAGTCCAGTAATTTCGGTTACATCGTCTAGTAGGGATGATAACCGTTTACGATCTTTCTTTTTTACTGCTCGCCAGTACAATACCTGAGCCTCTCTAAGATATTCATTCCTACTGCTATTATTAGTCATGGCCATACCTGCTTTCCTCCCAGAAAACAGTATGGCCTTTTTAGGTTAGATTTTTATGACAGAACGTAT
>JAKQIK010000064.1 GCA_029557395.1 bacterium | reverse complement strand
GCTCAACCATACTGAGAGCAGATATACCAATATTGCCGACGAGTATAGATTTCTTACCACTTGCCTGCAGAATTTTGTGTACCAGCGTGCTGGTTGTACCTTTACCTTTAGTACCTGTTAATCCAATGATTGGAGTTGTACAGTTTTCAAAAAAGATATTGATGGCGCTTGTGAGTTTGTCTTTGGCCTGTGGATTTTTTTCTAATATCTCTTGCGGATGCATGCCACTTGTTCTAACGATCAAATCGTATTTGTCTAGGTTATCGAGATAATCTGGCCCTAGGACAACATTTGTGTGATTAGGTATGTCTAACTCTTGACTGATGTCATGTATGGTAACGATATTACCTTTTGCACTAAGATACTCAAGAGTCGCTTGATTTTCTATCCCAAATCCAACAAGGGCAATATCCATAACTTATATTGATAATTGTTTCTTGACTAGTTCGGCTACTTGGCGTGGGGTCATCTCGGCTTTGACGATAAATACGCTTACTCCGAGTGATTTCAAGATATCAGGTGCCTCTTGTTCACCCATGTTGGTCAATATTATCACCTTAACATCTCTACCAAAGTCTGTTTGTCTGAGTTTGGCTAACATTTCATCGCCACTCATCTCAGGCATCATGAGGTCTAATAATATTATGTCTGGTCTAAAGTTTTCTACTAACTCTAATCCTAACTTTCCATTCTCTGCTATTTCTACTTCATATCCTTCTGTTTCGAACTTTATTCGATACATCTGTGATATGGCTTGGTCGTCTTCTATGATTGCTATTTTGGTCATAATAGTCTAATTATACGACTCCAGGTGTTTTTTTGCCTAGTATTTCGTTGACGATATCGGTAACTTCGGTAGGTGTACTGTGGGCTTTGACGATATATCTATCGACATTTAGAAATCTAAGAGAGTGTGGGGCTTCGTTTTTGCTGAGATTAGTTAGTATAACTACTCGGATGCTAGCACCCCAATCTGTTTCACGTAGCTTGGCTAACATTTCATCACCACTCATCTCAGGCATCATGAGGTCGAGAAGTATTAGGTCTGGCATCGTTTCCTCGCTTTTTATTAGGCCCTCTACGCCGTTTTTGGCGCAGTGTACAGTATAACCATGTTTCGAAAGTTTATATTTGTACATTTCGCGGATAGATTCATCGTCTTCAATTACGATGACTGTGTGATTGGACTGCATATTGTCAAGTAGTTTAAAGCCATACAATAATATTTGCAAACTAAGCCTAGAGTTTTACAATGTAATCAAAATATTGTGAAACAGATACATATAGCATATTATATTAGGTAGAAATTGGGCCTGGTATTTGATATATGAGTAGAGAGATTGATTCTTGCGAGAATATATATAGTAAAGATATTGTAGATTTTGAGACTGCAAAGCAGTATTTGTTTACTAATTTTTTGGATAGTGAAAAGAAGCTCTTTGGACGCGAACTTGGCATAAATAGAACCCGGGCCTGGCTTGAGTCGCTGGACAACCCTCAGGAACAAGTACCGGCTATTCATATTGCTGGTACCTCGGGTAAGGGCTCTGTTGCTTATATGGTAACCAGCCTGCTAAAGGGTTCTGGCTCAAAAATCGGCACAATTACCTCGCCTCACGTTTATGATGTGCGCGAGAGGATGCTGGTAGACGGTGGATATATTACAGAAGATAGTTTTGTGAATCGTTCGGTTGCTCTGGCCAGTGCGGTTGATTCTTTTGCAAAAACTGATTATGGTCGGCCGACATATTTTGAGCTGATGCTTGGGTTTGCACATAGCCAATTTGTTGACGAAGCAGTGGACTATTCTGTTGTCGAAACTGGTATAGGTGGTACATATGATTCTACTAACACGATAAAACGTAGTGACAAACTGGCAGTTATTACTCGGCTTGGTCTGGATCACACCGAAATATTGGGCGATACCTTGCCTAAGATTGCAGATCAAAAAGGTGGTATTATTCCGCAAAATGGCCACGCAATCATACTCGAACCAGATAATATTCAGACAAAAACTATTCTGGACAGTATAGCCGAGGATAAGCAGGCTTCTATTACTTATGTCAATCCAGAACAATCAATCACAAATATCAAGCAAACGACATGTGGTGTTGAGTTTGATTACAAAGCAAGTAGTAG
>JAKQIK010000020.1 GCA_029557395.1 bacterium | reverse complement strand
GTTGATGCGAAGAAGTTAGATACGCTGATACCTAATCTAAACACATCATTGGTTTATGTTTCTGGACCAGAACACATGGTTGAAGCACTAGGAGACGAATTAAAAGCTAATGGACTGTCTACATCACAGCTCAAGCAGGATTTCTTTCCGTACTACGATGAAACAAATTATTAGGAGGTAAATTTTATGGATTATGTAATTATTGATGTGCGTGAGCCTTCGGAATTTGTAGGCGGTCATGTTGACGGGGCTATAAATATTCCACCAAATGAGCTGATGAATGGAACAGATAAACTAGATGGGATTGCAAAAGATACGCCAATCATCGTGTATTGCATTAGCGGCAGTCGCTCAAATGTTTCAAAAAATATTTTAGAAAACATGGGATATACTAACGTTACGAACGGTATCAATAAACAATGGGTGGAGGCAAAGTATCAGAGGTAAGAATACGAATATTTGCTCGTAATCAAGTATCATGATGTAGCTGTACGAGCTTAACAAAAAATGATTGAGAAAAATTTATCATAACGGTAATGTTTCTGATACAATACTATGCAATAGCCATGAGAGAATTATATATAAAAACATTAGCATGGTGTTTGAGAGCATTTCGACGAGGTCGAATCTTATTCAGAAGATATCTAATAATTGCGGTTTATGTCATAAGAAAAATGCTCTTGCCACTCGTTATGCGAACGCTGAAAAAAATAGACAGAGCTGTCAAGCCTTATCTTAGGCCACTCTTGCAAAAGGCAAAAATATCCTTAAAAAAAATCAGCAGACTACTGAGGTATGCTTATTGGATATCGCTACTGGCAATCGTATGGTGTCTCAGGAAATTGTATCGATCGGTACGGTTTGTCTATAGAAAAACACTTGAGCCATTTAGAGATAGGTTGGTAAAACGATATAAAATCTTGCAACAGTGGGATAGCTGGAAGTATCGCGCACCAGTTAGAAATACTTTGACAGTCAGCTTGCTTGGTGTGTTTTTGCTCTCGGTAATTATTGCACCACTGAGGGCTGCTCCAGATTTGAACGATACATGGGATTTTAATACTCCAGGGGATTATTCGGTTAGTAGTGGTGCTGAGATAAATTCTGGTGTTGCCCGGCTAAAAGCCCAGAATTATGACAATGATGCAAATACTAGTGCATTATATCATCTTGATGAATCGGGAGGCACTAATGTAACTGATTCATCTAGCAACGGCAATGACGCCACGCTTTCGGGCGGGTCCTTTGGGGCCGGAAATCTCAATAACGCTGTTTCGTTAGATGGGGTTGATGATTTTGCATCTGCACCAGATAGTGCCAGTCTAAAACTTGGGCAACAGCAAACAATTGAAGGCTGGACCAAGTTAAATAATAACTTCAATAATTCGAGCTCGAGCAAACGGCAAGTTATTGCTGACAAGGGTGATTATCAAGTTTATTACAATAATGAAACAGGTAAGTTAACCTATGAATTAGCAAATAATTCTGCAAATACGTGGTCACAGGCGGCCGGAAATGGAACCATTGACGGTAGCTGGGATCAATCGGGTGTGCAGGGTGTATTTGATCAAGTAAAAATGGGGTCCGATATTTATGCCTCAACAGCCGGTGCAGTAGGTGATGCCCAGGTCTGGAAGTGGGATGGAAGTAC
>JAKQIK010000068.1 GCA_029557395.1 bacterium | reverse complement strand
GGACCAGGGTTTATTAACATCACATTGTCGGATACGGCATTGTACTCATTTACTAAACTGGATATAAAAAAACCACTCAGTGACAAGAGTGTGGTCATAGAGACAAATAATCCAAACCCATTTAAGTCTATGCATATTGGCCATGCTTTTAATGCTATTATTGCCGATACGCTGGCCAATTTAATAGAAGTTGCCGGGGCAAACACCTATAGGGTTAGCTATCATGGCGATGTTGGTCTACACGTGGGTAAAAGTATGTATAGCTTGCTTAACTATGTAGCTGGTCATCCAGAAAAACTAGATGATATTCCGGTAGAAGAAAGAAATACTTTTATGTCCAAAATGTACGCCGAGGGGTCGACTGCATATAAGAACAACCCACAAGCTAAGGAAGACATAGAGGAGCTAACCAAGCAATCTTTTACCAGAGAAGACCCAGTTTATGCATTAGTTTATGAAAAATGCAAAACTTGGAGTTTTGAACAGATAGATCGTGATGTGATACGCCTAGGGAATAAACCTACTGAAAAAAGATTTTTAGAGAGTGATGCCGAGGTTCGTGGTATCAAGATAGTCCATGACAATACACCGGGTGTATTTAAACAGAGTGAAGGGGCAATCATATTTGAGGGTAGTAAATATGGTTCATTTGATAATGCATTTATCAGTGCTCGTGGTACTGGACTTTATGCATCCAGAGATCTTGGCCTGATGCAGTTAAAAGATGAATATTATCATCCATATCGAAGTTATATTGTTACTGCAGAAGAGCAAAGAGATTACTTTAAGGGCGTAATTATGGCTTCAGAGCTATGTAATCCAACTAGTAAGGGCGTAACTGTCAATATTCCAACTGGTACGGTGAAGCTGCCTACCGGTAAAATGAGCTCACGTGATGGAGATGTTGTTGATATTGCTTGGCTATTTGACGAGGTGGCAAAGGCGATTACTGCAAGAGGTGGCAAGCCTGATGATCAATCGGTTGCCGCCGTGCTCCGCTACCAATTTTTGCAAGTTAGAATTGGTGGTGATGTAGTGTTTGATATCAAAGAAGCAGTTAGTGTAACTGGTAATTCTGGCCCATATTTACAATATGCCCATGCTCGGGCTAGGTCTATACTGGCAAAGGTTGATGAGGTTCAAGATAAGCCCCTTCAGGATTTGCAGTCTGATGAACGTAGTTTGTTACGAAAAATTAGTCATTTTAATGAGGTTGTAAACAAATCAGTCAATGAAATGCTTCCCCATCATATATGTAATTATTTGTATGAGTTGAGCCAGGCGTTTAATCGATTTTATGAAAAAAACCGTGTAATAAACGATGATCGACAGGGTATTAGACTAAAATTAGTGCTTTTGTACGCCGATACTATCAAATCCGGCCTTGAGTTACTTGGTATACATGCACCAGATAAGATGTAGAATAGGAGAATCTTATGACAAAAGAACCAAACTCACCAAAAAAACCAAACAGTCAGGCGAAGGTCAACGCCTCTAAGGCTCGCGCCAAGGCTAGTGCGGCCGCCATTAAGGAAAAGGCTGTCAAAGCCAAGACTAATACACGTATTGGGCGTCAGATAGGCGGATTCTCGGACTTTATCCGTACTCAAGGCATCATAGGGTTAGCTATTGGTCTGGCTATTGGTACTCAGGCAGGTGCAACGGTCAAGGCGATTGTCGAAGGTTTCGTAAACCCAATAGTGTCATTTGTTATTGGTAGCCAGCAAGGATTATTGCTTTCTAGATGGTATGTCGTCGGGGTTGATACGGCTGAAATTAATTATTGGGTTACTATGGGCAGTAGAACCCTAGTAATTAGCTGGGGAATGATACTGTCATCGGTTATTACACTAGTGGCTGTAGCGGCCGTTATATATTTTGTCGTTAAGGGGTTGGGCCTTGATAAACTAGATAAGAAAAAAACAGACTCTAAATAACTTGCATATGCTAATAAAGGTGTATACTGGATACTATAAAAACTAATAAAAATTAGGAGACGTAAGTCATTATGTACATAGTAAAAATATTAAAGCGAAAAGACGCCGCTTCTGTTATTGTGGCGGTAGTGCTGGCATTTATCTTGATCGGTACTTTGCCAAGTGTTACTAACGATTTAGCAACTTATTTGGCCGGTATCACTGGTACGCCAAATCTTGAGTGGCGTGAATTTGTAGCAAAACCACTCATTAGTGCCTTCTTGCAGGTAGTTGTGCTCGAGGCTGTTCTACGCGTAGTTATCTATATAAGGCCATTATTTGTTCGCAGAGTCACTAAAAGCTCTAAAAAATAATACTTTATCAAAAGTATGATCAAAAAAGCACTCTTAAATACAGGGTGCTTTTTGGTTATAATACATACTAGGCATGTGAATCGTAGGTTTATGCTTCACTTCAGGAGAGCAACTTTAGGAAATAAAGAAAGGCGACTGATGAAAATAACAACAAGTAAAGACGAGCTAGACCTAGAATTACATGGCCAAGAACAATTATGGTCACTGCGTGCAAAAATACGTGTGCCAATAGATACAATCATAGACATTAGTTTTAATGAGGTATTTCAAGATTGGTGCAAGTGGCAGATTAGAATGCCTGGTACAGGTGCACCACATCTTTTGATGGCAGGCTCATATTGGACTGAGGAGGGTTGGGACTTTTTGTATGCGAAACGTCCGGCTGGCTTCTATAAACCAAAATTAACAGATGTGCTCGTAATCGAAACCAGTCAAAATAGATACAGGCGTATTATTCTAAGCATTACCAGGGAAGAATCTAACAAAATAATAAGCTGGTGGCGTAAGGCCCAGAAGAGTAAGAAAATTGAGAAAAAAGCCTAAACAATTTAAGCTAAAAAAGCGTTCCAAACAGAAGATAGTAGCACTATTATTTATGGGACTTGGTATTTTGACTATCGTAATAATGCTATTTATTCTGGTACGTAGGACTGAAGCACCATCTCGTCACAGGGGTCAGGATAGACCGGCATCAAGGTCAACTGATACTGATAACTCTCGGGTTACAATGCTGGCAACTGGTGATTGGATTGCGCATGATGCTATTAATGCAGCTGCTCAGACAGAGACAGGTTATGATTATTCTTCAATGACTAAGCCATTTAAGGGTATATTTGCCCAGTCGGATGTAGATTTTTGTAATTTGGCAACATTAGCTGGTGGTGAGGAGTTTGGTATTACAGGGTATCCTGTTTTTAATGCACCACTAGAATGGAATCGTGATATGGCGGGTCTTGGCTGTAATGTTATTAACACTGGTACTAACCATACCAATGACAAAGGCCAAGAACCTATTACAGCCGAGCTTAATGACTGGGACAAGATACAGGGTGTGCTAGCTGTAGCTGGTGCTAATCGTAATCAAGAAGAACAGCAGAAAGTTAGATATTTTGAAGAGAAAGGCGTTAAATTTGCTTTTTTGTCATACAGCACCTATTCGAATACACCAAATCCACATCCTTATAGTTTGAATCGATTTGAAGATAGCTTAGTCTTGCCCCAGATGCAAGAGGCAAAAGCTAATGCCGATATTGTAATAGTTAGTATGCGTTGGGGTACTGAGTATTCTGATGAGGTTAATTCTGCACAAATATCAGCTGCTCAAAAACTAGCTGGACTTGGTGCTGATATTATTCTTGGTCATGGTACGCACACTCTTCAGGCGGTGGATCGGCTGACTCAACCCGATGGTAATGAGACTATTGTTTGGTATGGCTTAGGTAATTTTCTAAACGCTCAGTTAGAGGTAGGTGGTCTGACTGGTTGTGTCGCAAGGTTAACTATCGATACATCATCAAAGAAGATCTCTAGTAATGAATGTCTACCTTTTTATCAGCATTATGACTGGTCGGCAACTGATAAGGCAAACGAGAACCTCATGGCTCGAAAAAACTTTTTGATAATGCCTCTATATCAAGCTCAAGATTATATAAATAAATCCCAGCTAGGGACGTCCGTAGAGGAACAAACAGCTCGCATAGAAAAAGCAGTTAATTCTCGAACACAAGTGAAATTAATCAACAACTAGATTGCCTATTGATAGTCTGGAGCAGGTGAGAGTTTGAAATATTCTTCTAGTGTTTGGTTCGTTTTGTGAACCTCTTTAGCTAAATCTATACCGACATAACGAAGATGCCAAGGCTCATATATGTAGCCGGTAATATCTTGTTTATTCTCTTTATAACGTATCGTAAAGCCATATTTGTAAGCATTGTCAGCCACCCATTTTCCTAGAGGCGTATCAGCAAAAGCTTGCTCTAACTGGCAGTTATTTGCGTCACAGATGTCAAATGAAAGACCAGTCTGGTGCTCACTGTAGCCGGGGCGAGCACTTTGTTTATCGGCCTCTGCT
>JAKQIK010000067.1 GCA_029557395.1 bacterium | reverse complement strand
TTTCTATAAGATTACCTGCATCTGCAATAATAATTGACACAATATAAACTAGTCCATAAAAAAAATGAACCCGTGTAAGTCGAAGCAAGATATGCCTTGGATCTTTTTGAATATCTACTTTTTTTGTATTTTTTTGTATTTTTACCATAATCTTACATTGATATAAGCATAAACATCACCCTATAGTCAAACAAAATTAGCCTCAAGCAAAAATATTATACTTTCATATCTTAATTTTAGCCTGATAGAATATGTATAAACCATGAAAACAAAAAGTTATCTGATATTAATAATCTTGACTGGTTTAATACTAGGAAGCTTACTTATACTTTCAATTCTTGCTTATTTTTATCAACCCACCAAAAACATTTCTGTTGAACACACACCATCACTTCCCACTAAGCAAAATGAAAATACGGTAAATACCGAAACCCCGAAGCTTGACACAGCAGCACAGTCTATACTGCCAGGCAGTAGATTAATCGCTTTATATGGTTCACCAGGTATACCGGCATTAGGAGTACTAGGTGAGCAACCTATAGATCAATCAGTGAAGCGTATTATGGACCTGTCTAGCCAATACCAGCAATACAGTACGGAAAAAATAATACCTACCTTCGAGATAATAACTACTGTGGCCTCAGCAGGCCCAACCCAAAACGGTGATTACTCAAGCGAGATAGATATTAGTACCCTAAAGCCTTGGGTAGAAATCGCCAAACAAAATAATATTTATGTCATACTTGACCTACAGCCTGGGCTAGCAGATTTCACCTCTCAGGCAAAACTCTATGAAGAGCTATTGAGCCAGCCTAACGTTGGCCTGGCCCTAGACCCAGAATGGAGACTCAAACCTGGTCAAAAACACATGAAGAGCATAGGCTCTGTCAGTGCAGATGAAATCAATGCTACTGCAAATTGGCTAAATGATTTGTGCATCCGTAATAATCTACCAAAAAAACTATTTTTAATTCATCAATTTAAACTTTCTATGATTGAAAATCAAGAAAAACTTAGCCCAACCCAACAAAATCTTAACTGGCTAATCCAAATGGATGGGCTGGGAGCTCAGGCTACAAAACTTCAAACATGGCATACGATACTCGACAAAGTTCCAGATAATGTTAACGTTGGTTGGAAAAATTTCATTGACGAAGATAAACCCATGCTCACCCCTGAACAAACCATGCAATTAAAGCCCAAACCTTACTATGTATCCTACCAATAGTTTGTGAGTCGCCAAAATATATCTGGTCTAGACAAACTGTTTTCTAAAAAGATATCTTGGCTGGTATTCGAGTTATCCGCTAGATATACTTTGCCTACTTTTTCACCTGATTTTTTTGGTGCTTTAAGCGTTTCTATATCAAGCCTCGTTTCATAACTTTTTGATTTCCATCCATATATTTCTAGGGGTTGCTTGATAATTAGATTACTGGCTTCGCCCCACCGTGTTTCTGCGTTGCCTACAGATGTCTGAGCAGACAACACCTCAACATTACCAAAATTAGCTAACGCTGATTGTGTCATCGATCTAGCAGAACTATAGAGCTCAGACCAATTGGATTGACCCATAATAACACCGATAAAAGTATGTGATAAATTTGGTCCATGCTTGACTGCAAATATCAAACATTTCCCGGCTTCATCCGTAGAACCTGTTTTTAAGCCTACCACGTTCTGATCGGTCAACATTCTATTTACATTTTTTATCTCACCAGATCCAGGTATGACTGCCGACTGCTTAATGACTATCTGACTAATAGTCTCGTTCTGTAGTGCTAACTGACCAATTTTTATCATATCTGATGGACTACTCACCGTTTGTGGAGAAAAACCACTAGCATCATCTACGTGCGTTTTACTCAAATCATGTCTAGCAAGATATTCATTGGCATATTTTTTGTAATTTTCTATTGAACCAAACTTCCAAACTGCCAGATAATCAGCTGCGTTATTGCCCGATGGCAAGAGTAAGCCTTGCAATAAATCATATTGAGTTATCTTCTGACCAAGCTGAACCGGCATAACCGAGCCAAATTTTACTACATAGTTATAGTAAGTATTTATATCATCTTGAGTTATTGTATAGATCTCGCCCTGGCTACTTTGTTCAATGGGACTTTTTTCCAAAATAACCAGTGCGGTAATCAACTTCGACATGCTAGCGATAGGCGCAACCTTGTCACTATTATTCATTAGCTGATATACACCGTCGTCCCTATCACCTATCGCTCCCTGGCCCACACTAGGCCAAATTATCTCAGCTAACGAAGGTTGTACTTTATTGATAGTGGACTTGTTTAGAGTAACTGCACTTACAGGCTTATTTAGCGCAAGACAGCTATACGACAATATTATGCCTACAAAAAATATTACCAAAAGATGAATGCGGTATCTCTTCAAGCGAGATTCTTTCTTTGTTGGCTGGTTTTTTTTATACCTATATCTGCTTCTAACAACTTCCATGTATACATAACAATTATACATAAATGTTGACTTTATAACACTTCAACCTATGCATATTAGATACTATAATGCTTTTAATGGCGGAACTCATAAAGGATACTGAACCTAAACGTAGAAATATTTCAAGAATAATAAAATCTGTAGCAGCCTGCACCTTAATTCTAACAAGTGCATTTATTCAAATGCGTGATACACCTGAGCCAGATGCCGAATTCTTGCAGGATAAAAGCAACAATGAACTTCTAGAAGATTCTGTCACCATCATGACGGCCAATGTCCATCGCTGGAAATTACACGGTAGAGGTAATTATCCCCGATTTATTAAAGCAGTCCAAAAAAGAGACCCAGATATAATCTGCATGCAAGAAGTTTTAGCTGACAAAGGTCAGTTGCGAGATCTGCATAAACTCGGCTATAACATATACTTTTTTGCTAGTACACATGAGCTAATCGATGGCCGATATGGCAACGCTGTAGCATCCAAATCCGAACTACTAGACACCAGTGCTATGCTTCTGCCAAGTCGACATAATGATTCTCATAGAAATGCAATTAATTTCAGTATACAGAGCTCTCGTGGAACGCTTGAGTTCCTCAGTACTCATTTGGATACAAATATCACCTATTCTGATAGACAAATCGTATACATAAACTCCACCGTTGGAGATACTATGGATTTTGGCTGTGGTGATTTTAACCAATCTCTGGATGAACTGGAATCAAGTCCACTAGGATCTATGGCGAAGAGTCGAAGATTCTCTACATTCCCCTCCATCAAGCCGAGACTTCAACTGGATCATATCATTACAAATTGTGGCCGACTAACCAGTGGAGCAATGCTAGATGACTTTGGATCTGATCACCTAAGTGTGACCAAAACATTTGATATAAAAAATTGTAGTGAAACCCGTTAGTCCTAAGGTAATCTTATCAAGCTACTCCGTTGCAACTACAATTTACTCAAGGGTACATTTCTAAGACTCTAGTTCTTTTAGTAATTGGTCTCGTTCTGATTTAAGAATAAACCCAGAAGCAATCTCTATTGGACCAACAAACAGACCAAAAATACCAAGCACGAATATTACAGTAGCAATACTTACAACTGGTGCCCTCGCAACAGTAATACCTACAAAGAAAGTAACAGCACCAGCTAGCCCCAGTGCCCATTTGTATCCAGCCGAAAAATCAGCCATGAATGCAGCCCCAATCAATACTACCGCAAAAACAAGTAGTTGAACCGCCATCAAAAGCCCCATTAATGCTAGCGTCAAGCCGCTTCCAGCATTTTTGAACAAAAAGATTACTATTCCGATTTCTAGTATACCGAGAAAAACTCTGAGTATAGAAGAAAAATGCTTTGTCATACCATGTATACCAGAAATAATATCCGTCACCCCGTACAAGGCAAACAAAGAAGCAAAAATAATCGCAACTGCAGTAATAGTTGCTGATGGCCAAACAAGTATCAAAATACCAAAAGCAATTGCTGATATACCCCTAACAACCTGTAGCCACCATAGGTCGTATAAACTAATATTCATATGATCTATCCTCCTTTATATATCCTAATAATCAAGTATTATGTAGACTTTGTCAATAAAAAATACAATATTCTCTTGCATTTTAAAAATTCATGGGTTTATAATGCAATTATAAGGTTATATAAGGAGGAGTTCATATGGCAAGAAAAACAACTAACAGTGCAGATGTCAGCGGCTGGGTAGGATGGGTATATTTCGCTGGATTCTTAATGATTCTAGATGGTGCTTTTCAAAGTATCGCTGGACTTGTAGGCCTATTCAAAAACGAAGTTTTTGTAGTTGGTACAAAGAATATTTGGTTACTAGACTATACTACCTGGGGCTGGGCACACCTAATCTTGGGTATTTTCCTGCTACTTGCTGGAGCAGCGGTTATGTCTGGCAAGATGTGGGGTCGAGTAGTTGGTGTAATCTTTGCAGGTCTTGGCTTGATCGCAAACTTTGGATTTATCCCAGTATATCCAATCTGGTCTAT
>JAKQIK010000066.1 GCA_029557395.1 bacterium | reverse complement strand
TCAGACGTGTCATGGATGATGACAGTATCCGCGAAGCTTTCAAACCCCATATATTAAAACTGACCAAAAAACAGTTGCAACGCCTCGGTAACAAAGAACGTAAATCAGACTCTCATTTCGACAAACTCCTAAGGCCAACTATCCTTGGGCTTGCTTCAAGTGCCGATCATCCAAAGATAAAACAATGGTGTATTGAAACTTTCAATGAAATAGAAAAAGTCGAAGAAATACATGCTGACCTGCGAGGTATTATCTTTAATACTGCGGCTAGATTTGGTGATGCAAAAACATATCAAAAATTACTCAAGTTTCATAATTCTACCGAACTTAGCGAGGAGCGCACTACCTTAGCAGCTGCTTTGACTGCCTTTGAACAGCCCGAACTTATCAAAAAGTCCCTAGATCTAATAGCTACAAAAACCGTTCGTCGTCAAGATGCAATGTATTGGATCGCCTATAGTTTCATGAATAGACATGCCAAATCCATGGCATGGCAATGGATGAAGGATAACTGGCAATGGTTAGATAGTGAACTTGGTAGTGATCTTAGTTTTTATCGAACACCAATTTATGCAGCCCGCAGTTTCAGTGATAAGGATTTTATTAAGGAATACAATCAATTCTTTAAAGACAAAAAATCACCCGCACTAGACAGGAGTATAAAACAAGGACTAGAAATACTCGAGTGGCAGACTGCCTGGCGCAAACGCGACCTTGAGCCTATCCAGCAGTTACTAAACTAATAAATTTCTTCAACAAAAGTAATATTCTTGCCATCGACAGATATAGCAGATAGCTGGTACTCACCTGACCAATTTTGTTCATTAATCCACATCTGAGTGCTAAAGGCCATCTGCTTAAGCTTTTTTGGGGTTAAATAATCCAGCCCACTTCCTTGGCTAGTATTTACCCGTGACTTTACTTCGATGAAATATAATCTGTTGGATTTTTTGGCAATTATGTCTATCTCAGCCCAACGGTTCTGCCAGTTTCTATCAATAATCTCGAAACCAAGGTCTAGTAAATACTCACAGGCCAACTCCTCAGCATCGTAACCAGCTTGTTTATTGGTTATCATACTGGTTATTTATTATTTTTTTAATTGGCGCGTAGGATTTTCTGTGCACATCGCTTACACCATGCAAAGCAAGGGCAGTGATATGACTTTTCGTTCCATAACCCACGTTATTGACAAAATCATAAATCTGATACCGTTCTGGCAAATTAGCCATATACTCGTCTCTAGTCACCTTGGCACAGATACTGGCGGCACTGACAATTGGATATTTTGCATCGGCGTCAATGACAGCGCTAGAGTTAATATATTTTTTATCACAATAATTAATATTTCCGTCTATTATTATTGTCTCGCTTGTCTTTGCCTGTATATTATCAAGCGCTCTAGCAACACCTAGCCTCATTGATTCTGTTAGGCCAAGCTGATCTATCTCGGCAGGTATTACCCAGCCCTCACCTATATCACAGGCTATTTGAATATCATAAATCAGCGCCTGACGTTTTTTCTTACTTAGAACCTTAGAGTCTTTTAGACCAAGAGGCAAATCCCCTGTTAACCTAGTAGCTACTACCAGCAGTGGCCCTGCCCAACATCCTCTACCAACTTCGTCAATACCTATCATGTTATAAAGAATAGGGATAATTAATCAAAGAGTAAAGAAAAATAAAAACAAGCTATTTGACAAATAGCTTGTTTTTTGATATAATTACTATATAGGTTATTTATCTTCGACTGTTGTATCTTCTGTGGCTTCTGATATAGTTTCTTCGGCTACCGGTGCTTCTTCGATAGTATTTACAGCATCTTTATCAAACGCAAGACCCGTAAGCCTAGCTGACTTACCACGACGATCACGCATGTAACTTAGATAATTTCTGCGAACTTTGGAACGTTTTGTTACCTCTACCTTGACCACGAGTGGTGAGTGCATAAGATAAGTCTTTTCAACACCGATACCACTGGCAATACGACGAACTGTGATACTACTTGTCTGGGAGTTTTTACGGTCTGTACGAATAACCAAACCTTCGAATACCTGAATACGTTCTTTGTTGCCTTCTTTAATTTTTTGATGAACACGTACAGTATCACCAGAACGAACATTAACGATCTGATGTTTCTTTTGCGCATCCTTCAGAGATTGAATAGCTGATTGCATAACTACGCTAGTATACCTCATTACACCTCTATATGCAAGGCTACGTGTAAATATAAACTAAAATCCGATTCACTTGTAAAAAATATATGTATTGAATAAGGATGAAATAGTAATGTTGTTAGTATTGCGATATCTTTGAAGCCTCAAAAGCATTACAATATATCTATTATGGATATTTATGAAGAAGCATTGAACTTACACAAAGAAAAACGTGGCAAAATAACAACATCACTACGCGACATACCTGATAGCAAAGAGAAATTGAGTCTATATTATAGCCCTGGAGTCGGTGGCGTAGCAAAGCATACCGCAGAAAACCCTGAAAGCTTAAAAGAATATAGCTGGGTAAATAACCAGGTAGCTGTCATTTCTGATGGTTCGGCTGTTTTGGGGCTTGGAGATATAGGTCCATATGGTGCAATGCCTGTAATGGAAGGAAAAGCCATGCTTTTCAAGCATTTTGCCGGAATAGACGCTGTACCGATAGTCCTAGACGTGCATGAAACAGAAGAAATTATTAGTACCATAAAAGCTATTGCCCCTTCATTTGGCGGTATCAATCTAGAAGATTTTGCAGCTCCGAAATGTTTTGAAATCGAAGAAAGATTAAAGGCCGAACTAAATATCCCGGTGATGCACGATGACCAGCATGGTACGGCTATCGTTACCCTAGCTGGTATCATTAATGCTACAAAAGTTACAAACCGTAATCTAGACAGCACGAGAATAGTCGTAACAGGAGCCGGAGCAGCTGGTACCGCAATAATAAAACTACTCAATTTATATACCAAAGCCGAGATAATAGCAGTTGATAGCAAAGGAATCATCAGCAAAGACCGCGATGATCTTAGCCCCGAAAAGCACTCACTACTTATCTACACTAATCCTAATCATATCAGTGGCTCATTGGAGCATGCTCTAACCAGTGCCGATATATTTATTGGTGTTTCAAAGGCAGGGCTACTAACCCAAGATATGATACGGACCATGTCCGATGATCCGATTATATTTGCTATGGCTAATCCGGAGCCAGAAATATCACCCGATCTTGCCATAGAAGCAGGCGCTGCAGTGGTGGCTACTGGTCGTAGTGATTATCCAAACCAAGTCAATAATTCACTTGGTTTCCCTGGCATTTTCCGTGGCGCTCTAGATAATGGAGTAAACAAAATAACTGACGAGCATAAACTTGCCGCTGCACAAGCCCTGGCCGATTTAGTTCCCGAACCAACAGCCGACAAGATTATTCCTGGACCATTTGACGAAGGCATTGTCGACGCTGTTGCTAATGTCATAAAATGATAAATACTTTTATCTTTTGAGGACCAAGCTTAATTCAAGGCGAAGAAATTAAGACAATTAACCAACCACTCTGTAGACTTCTTCGAGCGTTGTTTGCCCAGCAATAACCTTTAGTATTCCTTTTTGCTCCATGGTAAGCATACCGTCTTTTGACGCAGCCGCTTCAAGTTGCTGAGCAGTCATATTTGGCTGTGGACTCTCGAGCATGATACGTACATTAGGAGTCATCGTAAACTGCTCTCGTAGAACAATACGTCCCTTATAACCATAAGGATTCTCAGGCGAACTACCAGGATCATAGAGTTTCAGGCCGTCAATATTTGGTTTTTGCACTGTTTCAGGTAGCCCTACCAAAACTTCATTTATCTTTTTCCACTCCATTTCAGTGGGGTCTCTTTGTTGTTTTAACGAATCATCAAGTCGCCTAACTAATCTCTGGCCCATCACTAGCCTTATGGCTGAAACAAACAATGGATTTTTGCCAATAATCTCTTCCATACGGGTTAGCGCTGCTGCAGCAGAGGAAGCATGGAAAGTACTGAGAACCAAATGCCCTGTTAGCGAAGCTTGCAATGCGGTCTTTGCTGTTTCATTATCACGAATCTCACCAACCATAACAACATCAGGGTCCAATCGAAGCACTGCTCTCAGTTTTGAAGCAAAACTTCCATCGTTACCTGCGGCATTTGTATCTACTGGTATCTGTGAAATGCCGGCAAACTGATACTCTACTGGATCTTCTATAGTAATAATCTTCCGCTCTGGACTATTTAATGTATTCAATATTGAATACATAGTGGTAGTTTTACCAGACCCGGTTGGACCTACGACCAGTACAAGCCCGCTTGGTTTTTCTATTACTTCATCAACTTTTTTCCGCTCTTCCTGATCGAGGCCTAACTTATCTAACGAATAATTCTCTTGACTCATATTAAACAAACGCATTACTACGTCCGTACCATTAACGGTTGGTACTGTTTCTAGTCTGACATTAACCCTGACAGTTCTGCCATCAGCCATCCGAAGATCCTGGGAAATATGTCCTTGCTGAGCATCGGGATCAGCACTAGAAATATTACCAGCGCTAGCAATAACCCCAAGTAAAGTTCTATATCTGTCGGGATCAATCACGCCAATAGGATGCAGGACTCCATCTATACGGAGTCGTAACCGTGCTTCACCACGCTGAGCCTCGATGTGAATATCACTGGCGTTTAAATTATGAGCTTGTTCAACCAAATAGGCCAACATATCATCGGGACGTATCTCCTTCAGCATACGACTTACCCTCGCTACCAAATCTTCGCTACCAGCATCTTTGATACTAATATCTTCATAGACCACTTGTTTCGGTGGGTCATAAAGTAGCATGTAGTCCCGATAGCCAGAGTCTGAAATCAGTGCAAAAGTAACTTGATAGTCACTAAAACGTTGAGTAATCTGCCTCATAGTTACTTGAGATGTTGTATTTGTTACACCAAATGTAACCTTCTTTTGCTCAACTGTAAGCGGTATCGTACGCATTTGGTGGAGTTCAGGTATGCTCAAAAACTGCAAATAGAGCTGACGATTAGGCATTTTAGTAGTATCAACATATGGCAAACTCAAGATATGAGCCCGTCTGGATGTATTTTGTTCTTCTATTAGTCTAGCGTCTTGAGCCATTTCAAACTCTATTATACTGATAGAAGTCTGGTATTCCAAAACGTCTAAGCTTTTTTACTAATTGGATATGTCTTATTATTAGTGAAATGTCAGAAATATACTTAATAGCTCATAATATTCGAAGTGCTCATAATATCGGATCTTTGATGAGAACAGCTGAAGGGCTTGGTGTCAAGAAACTTTTTATAACTGGATATTCACCCTATCCCCGTAAAAAAGATGATCAAAGACTACCTCATATAGCGACAAAACTAGATAGACAGATTCAAAAGACTTCGCTCGATAGCCAACAAACGCTTGATTGGGAACAAATAGATGACATATACCAGGTAATCAAAAGTCTGAATCACCAGTTAATTCCTTTGGCTGTCCTAGAGCAGACAAAAGACGCGGTAGAAATTCATAAGTTCCAAGCTCCAGAAAAATTAGCTCTATTAATTGGTTCTGAGGTAGATGGTGTATCATCGGAATTAATAAAGATTGCTGACTACAAATTAATTATTCCAATGTTTGGTCAAAAAGAATCATTTAACGTGGTCCAGGCGACTGCAATAGCACTTTACCAGCTCACTTTTTATTAGCGATTACTAAGTTAATATTATATACTTAAGCTTAATGATGCATTAAGCTTATGAAAAAAGTAAAAATATCAAACCCAAAACAAAAGACTAAATCTCGTAGTAAAAGTAATTCTACAAATATTAATAAGATTAAGTTTATTCCAGCAATCTTAATTGCATCGTGCGCCTCTTTCCTTTGGCTACAACCTGCTACCTTGACTAGTGTTCCTAGTAAAACAAATGATGTATTAGCATATGCAACCAATACTACTATCAGTGGGTTACTGTCTTCTACAAACTCTAGGCGGAGCGCAAATAGTGTTGCTAATCTGGGATTAAATGCAAAATTAAATTCAGCGGCGCAAGCAAAAGCCAATGATATGGTGGCTCGAGACTATTGGTCCCATCAAACTCCAGATGGTCAACAGCCATGGGTATTTATAGATAATGCTGGCTACCAATACTTAGCCGCCGGCGAAAATCTTGCTTATGGTTTTAGTAATAGCGATGCTACCGTTACAGGTTGGATGAATAGTCCTTCACATAAAGAAAACTTATTAAGCGCCACCTATACAGAAGTTGGTTTTGGTATTGCTAATAGCGCCAACTTTGTTAATAACGGCCAACAAACAGTCGTTGTAGCTATGTATGGTAAGCCACAGGGCGCAGAGGTGCCAGCCCAGGTAGAAAATGAGTCAACTACAGTACCGAATCAACCTTCACAATCTCAAAAAAAGCCAACAACTCCCAAGCCAACAACACCAGCACCAACACCCACACCCGCACCAGCACAACCAGAGCCTGAACCCATTCCACAACAAACAGTAGATGAAGATCCAGGAAAAAAGAAAGTAGACAGCCCAACCGCAGAACTTACGAATACCCAGCCAGAAGAAACCAAAGAAATAAACCGTATCCAATTAATGACCGGAGGAAAAGCTATATGGAGCGCTACATTAGTGATTTTATTAGTTTGTAGTGTTGGAGTCCTATGGGGCTTGCATCGTGGCTATCGGTTAACTCAAATAATAAAAAATAGCGGACAAGCTATTGGCCGAAACATACATATTGACTTAGCGGTATTAGCCTTAATATTTTTGGCATATGTTTTATTGTCCACCAGTGGGTTTATAAAATAATTATTGTGTAACTATATTTTCACTTCCAACCAGCTCACGAAGCTCCTTGACTACGTCTAGATTCATGGCTATACCTGTAGGTAACTTGATTATTTGTTTATCGGTCGAATTGCCTATTACGAGTACGACGTCTGTTTTACCTTGATTTTTATCGATAATATTTTTCAGCTTTGTTAGCTGTGTTTGATTACTGCTGTCTCGCAACCGGAGATACAATCGCTCCTCTATTTTATTGTTTTTTATAGTTTCTGTACTCTTAGTGTTTTTTGATTTTCGTACTGAGGGTACTTTTACCGATTTACCTCTTGGCTGATAAGCTTCTGCTTGCTCCACCGTTATCTCCCTAGCCTCATCAGCTAGAATTTTTATTTCTTGACCTATCTCACCAGTGTCTCTGTCTTTGGAGTTGATTTTGCCTTTTATCATAACAACCTTATCTCTCTCCCAGATACCGATAGTTTGTTGATAAACGCTCGGGAACAATATTACTTCTAACTCAGACTGGAGATCCGCTATACGTACGAAAGCCATTTTTTGACCCTTTTTTGTTGTTATCTCTCTTTTGTCGACTATTGCGCCACCAACTACGACTGCTTTACCGTCCATCTCTGGCTTTAGGGTACTGATTGGCATAGTTAACTCAGCCAGATATGTTTCAAAAGTTTTTAGTGGATGTTCTGATAAATATAGACCTAGCAGGTCTCTTTCCCACTTGAGTTGTTCTTGCTTATTATAGGTAATAGTGGCGTTTTCGAGATATATTTTTGGTGTCATCTCCTCTACCATTTCATCTGCAAAAAGTCCGACTTGGCCAGCCATACGCTCTTTTTGTATCCTGCTTGCAAATGCCAAAAGGCTATCCATGTTTTCAAGCAAGGTACTCCTGTCAGAAAATCCATCTAGTGCACCTGCTTTGACAAGGCTTTCTAGCGCTTTACGATTAACAACCCTAGGGTTGATACGCGTAAAAATATCTTCAAGAGTATTGAAATGTCCCTCTTCTCTAGCTCGAAGTATATCTTCAACGGCACCCGATCCAACATTTTTGATGGCATTCATACCAAATCTAATTTGATTCTTACCAGGCACAACCGCAAATTCTGGGTAAGACTCATTTATATCAGGAGGCAAGACCTCGATACCAACATGACGGCACTCTCCAATCTCTATCGCTAACCTGTCAATATCGTCAGCGTCACTAGTCATCAGCGCAGCCATAAATGCATCTGGATAATGCGCCTTAAGGTAAGCAGTCCAATAAGCAATCAGGCCATAGCAGGCTGCATGAGATTTGTTAAAACAATAATTTGCAAACTCCTCGAGCTGTGCCCAAAACTTTTCCATCAAAGCCCTGTCAGCTCCAGAATGTTCTATTGCACCTTCGATAAATTCAGGTTTTACCTTGCGCATCATTTCCATGATTTTCTTGCCAACTGCTTTCCTCAGGGTGTCGGCTTGTCCACCCGTGAAACCAGCCAAATCTTTTGAAATTTGCATAAACTGTTCTTGGTAGACCAAGATTCCGTAAGTACTAGAAAGTGCTCCTTCCATTTTTGGATGCAAATAAGTAATCTCTTCTTCGCCGTGTTTTCGCTTAATAAAACTATCAATAAATTGCATTGGTCCAGGACGGTATAGTGCAACCATTGCGATAATATCATCAAAAACGCTCGGCTTTAACTCCTTTAAATAGCGTTTCATGCCGGCTGATTCTAACTGGAACACGCCAGTTGTATCTCCTCTTTGGAATAATTCAAACGTTTTTTGATCATCGAGTGGAATATCTTGAAGATCAATTGCCGTATTATATACACGTTTAATAATCCTCTGTGCGTTACGTATAATAGTAAGGTTAGACAATCCTAAGAAATCCATCTTTAGAAGACCTAGATCCTCTACAGGACCCATCGGGTACTGCGTAGCCACTACACCTTTTTGGGCCATTTCAAGTGGTACATATTTTACAATTTCATCTGGAGCAATCACTACACCGGCTGCGTGGACTCCATGACTCCTAACAGTACCCTCTAGCCGAATAGCCAAATCAATAACTGTTTTAGCGGTTGGGTTATTTTCGTACTCATTTTTTAGATCTACATCTTCTTTAATACTTGTAGCCAACGGAATATGACGACCTTGTACCGGTGGTGGTATCAACTTAGCTATCCTATCAGCCTCGGCATAAGGTACCTCCATGACCCTAGCCACATCGCGCACTGCAGCTCTTGCAGCCATTGTGCCAAACGTAACAATATTTGCCACTTGGTCACGACCATATTTATTAGCACAATATTCTATAACCTCTCCACGCCTTGTATCTTGAATATCGATATCGATATCAGGCATAGAAATGCGGTCAGGATTCAAAAAACGCTCGAAAAGCAAGTCATACTTTATAGGATCAAGTTCTGTTATTCGTGTTGCATAGGCTACTATTGACCCCGCAGCCGAGCCACGGCCTGGTCCAAATATAATTCCCTCTGATTTACCCCAATTGATAAAATCCTGGACAATCAAAAAATATCCATTGAATCCCATCCTATCGATAACCCCGAGTTCAAACTCTGTCCTTTCTAGTACCTCTGGTGGTAGGGTCTTTTTAGCGTCTTCCATAGTAATTCTTTGCGACCTAGCTTCTTCTACGCCACCATAACGCCAGGATAAACCTCTGTATACTAGCTTGTGCAGATAACTTTTTTCATCGTCAGTATCTGGTACAGGAAACTTAGGAATCAAAATTCCACCTAATGACAACTCGACATCGCACCTATCGGCAATAGCTTTGGTATTTGTAATTACTTCTGGATAAACACTGCCCCAGCGACTGATAATGTTAGCCGAATCTTCGACATGTAGTGGGAATTCTTTTAAGCTCATACGTTTTTCATCACTCAAAAAAGAACCAGTACCGACACATAGTAAGGCTTCATGTGCTTCTTGATCCTCATGATTCAAATAATGAGCATCACAGGTAACGACTACAGGGATATCAAGCTTTTTGCCTAGAGCTAGTACAGCCTCATTTATCGTTTGTTGCTCCGGGTTATGCATAGGATTATCAGGGTGGCCATGGTCTTGAATTTCTAAGTAATATCTGTCACCAAAAACTGATTTATACCGACCGGCTATTTCTTCTGCTTGTTTTGTTTGTTGGTTTTTTAATGCTTGGCCTATTTCGCCACCCATACAGGCACTAAGAATAATAAGACCTTCGTTATACTGCTCAAGTAATTCATGGTCAATACGTGGAAAATAATAAAAACCATCTAGATTTGCAATCGTCGACAAACGCATTAGGTTTTCATAGCCAATCTTATTCATGGCGATAATTATCAAATGAAAACGTTGTTTATCTTTTTGCGGGTCTTTGTCTGTATGTTTACGATTAGCTACATATGTTTCTATACCAATAAGAGGCTTTATACCTTCTTTTTTGGCAGTTTTATAAAATTCAACCGTACCAGAGAGCGTGCCATGATCTGTCATAGCTACTGCCTGCATACCATCGGCTTTTACAAAATCAATTAACTTCGGAATTTTGGTTAAGCCATCAAGCAAACTAAACTGAGTATGATTATGCAAATGAACATAATCACTAGCTTTTAAACTAACCTTTCCCTCTTTTGTCATCGTCTATCTATTATACATCCAAAAAGATGTATACATGACAATAATCTGACCCACATGCACTTTTTACGTCCGGATAGGGTGAAGCAAGCGCCATAGGCAAGCCAACGGCTCCCTATAAAGCGCCCTGGAGGACAAAAAGTGCATGTGGGTCAGGACAATAATACCAATCTATTGGCCCGGCTGATGATCTTCTACGGTATTCTGAACATTTTCAATAATATTACCCAGTAATGGGATATCATTAAACAGTGACAGCGTCCACAAAAGTAAAGCTACTAATACTGTTGCACCTAGTACACCACCAAAACCCTGTATCATACCCTTTAAAAAGGCATTTTTATAACTCTCAGCTTTGTTTAGATAGCCAGTTTCGTATACTGACGCAACGATGCGACCGAGATCTTCGTACTGTTTCTTTGATAGTGTGGCTTGCTCTTGTTTGACCTTTTTATTATTGGGCATTAGTTTAATTACTAGCTTTTAACGTATTTTTCTAAATTTTTTAGAGCCGTTTTTGCATCGTTAAGGGCTCTTCTTAGATCAGGATCATCAGCATCTCCATCATGTAGAGCGCTCAATATATCTCTTACTTTCTCTTTTGCAGATGATGCCGAGTTTATTGCATCTTCGAGCTCGGTCTTTGCACGACCTGATAATTTTGATAATTGCTTTTTGGCTTCAATTAGCTTTGCATGAAGTTCACTATGAAGAGCTTTAAGCTTTTTTTCGGCTTCTTTTTTGGCCCTAATAGCACCATCTAATATATCTTGACGAGTTTCTTTACCGCTTTTAGGAGCTGTCAGTACGCCAGCTAAATAACCAATACTTCCAGCTATCAATGCACCTAGAGCTACCTTCTTACCTGTATCTTTTGACATATTATCCCCTACCTTTCTTATTATTAGTAAATAGCTCGAAAATATTCATAATTACTTTACCTGCAGCCAAAGGACCAGCAGCATTTTTCAAAAAAGAAGTGGCTGTCTCGACGTTGTTGACTGCTTCTTCGGTTTTTTCCATTACAGCTGTCATTTTTTTAGCTAATTTTATCAATATTATCGTAAAAATTATCCCAAGCAACAAAAATATAGCCAAAAAAGTGGATAATACGATCACCAGTATCTCAAATGCATTCTCCATAGTATTTTTATTATACAATCCATAATCAAATTTACAAAATACATTTGACTAACAAAAGCATTTTATGCTATAATTAATAGATACCTTGGGTCCCTAATTTTATTGAAGTTTTTCCTTCATGTAATTTGCCACCTCTGGCCCCAACTCCTCATGCTCAAGAGCAAAGTCAATTACTGTTTTTATATATTCAAGTTTATTGCCAGTATCATAATATTTGCCACCCTTTATCTCAAGCCCATATATCTTGTGCCCGTCTTCAAGCATCTTCTGCATACTTACTTGTTGATTGAACTCTGCGCCAGGATCAAGGTTTTGTTCTTGGCTATGCAAATAATCAAAAATCACAGAATCAAATATATAGCCACTGACCGATGCGATATTCGAAGGTGAGGCTTCGCGACTTCCTGGTTTTTCAATAATCGAAGTCATATCAATTACTCCCGGTCTAATCTCCTGGCCCCCAACGTAACCATACCGTTTGTAATCATCATCTTTGTCAGCACGTACACAGGTCAAGACAGAACCACCGAACTCGTTATATAGATCAACCATTTGTCTAAAACGTACAGGACTGGCTTTGACAAAATCATCGGCAAACGCATAAATAAATGGCTCGCCAGCAATAAGATGCTCAGCGTTAAGTAGTGGTGTAGCATTGCCATAGACACCCTTTTGTCTAATATAGGCAAAATTAGCTAGATTTGATATCTTGGCTGTTTTTTCAAGTAACTCTTTTTTACCACCAGCCTCCAAATTTGTAAGTAGATCAGTGCTAATATGGTCAAAATGATCCTCAATCGAACGCTTATGATAACCCGTTACTATTATTATGTCCTCTATACCAGCCTCGACAAGCTCCTCGACAATGTATTGTATAATCGGCTTATCTATTAGTGGTAACATCTCCTTTGGCATAGCCTTGGTTTGAGGCAAGAATCTTGTACCGAATCCAGCAGCAGCAATCACCGCCTTCCTAACCTTCTGTCTCTGCATGTTACGCCCCCTAGTTTATTCCTATAATCTGCTTTATTATCTTCTGGACTACAGCTGGGTTAGCCTTTCCCTGAGATGCTTTCATGACTTGACCAACCAAAAAACCAATTGCTTTCATTTCACCAGCACGCACATCATCAGATGCTTTCTGGTTGTCTGATAGGACCTGTTCAACAATAAGAATTAGAGCCGATTCGTCTGATTCTTGGATTAAATTTTTATCTTCAGCTATATCCTTTGGACTTTTGCCGGTCTGGAGTATTT
The DNA here is from genome assembly GCA_029557395.1 of bacterium. Classification (GTDB taxonomy): domain Bacteria; phylum Patescibacteriota; class Saccharimonadia; order Saccharimonadales; family JACDBH01; genus JAGQMT01. Next base: position 1,328 of record JAKQIK010000066.1, on the reverse strand, counting down.
CGAGCAATACTTCTTTGGCAGTTGTTGAATTAAGCATATCGGCGTCAACCATACTAACCAGCTCAACCAGCTGTGATGATTTATCATAAACCGACTTCCAAGCGACTTTTTCGTCTGCAACCAGCCTAACGACCTCACCAGTCATCCAATTGGCAATAGTTTTTGCTGTTTTTGTGCCATGCGAGTCAATGATACTATACACAAAACTTGCGAGATCTGGCTCCTCAAGAATAACATCAGCCTGTGAATTGTCTAAGTCAAGCTGTGAAAAAGCTTGCCTATATTCCACTGGCATAGTCGGCATAGTTGACTTGATCCGTTCGATAAATTTTTCGTCTAGTACAATCGGTGGCAAATCTGGATCTGGAAAATATCGATAGTCATGAGCATCTTCTTTAGTCCTCTGGCTAAATGTAACTAGCTTGTTATCATCCCAGCCCCGCGTTTCTTGTACGATTATATCACCTTTTTCGAGTACTTTTATCTGACGAGCAACCTCGTATTCAACAGCCTTTTCAACAGCTTTAAAAGAGTTTATGTTCTTTGTTTCAGTACGAGTACCTAATTGGTCGGTCTGACTGACAGAAACATTAACATCAAAACGCATATTGCCATGATAAAGGTCGACATCACTAACGCCAGCGTATTTCATCAATAAGTAAAGCTCGTGCGCGTAAGCTCTTGCTTCAGTGGCCGAGTGAATTTCTGGCTCAGATACAATCTCTAATAGTGGTGTGCCAGCCCTATTTAAGTCAACTAAGCTAAAATCTGCCCTCTCTGGGTGAGTTGATTTACCCGCATCAGCCTCAAGATGTGCCCTAGTAATATTAATTCTTTTGATCTTATCTTTAAGGGGTACGTCGATATATCCACCTAATATTATAGGCTCTTCGAATTGACTTATCTGATAACCCAACGGTAAATCAGGGTAAAAATAATGTTTGCGGTCAAATTTACTAAATTTTTGAGGCTTTGTACTCAAAGCGAAAGCTGCCCTAGATGCTAATTCTATCGCCTTACTGTTTAATACCGGCAAAGCACCTGGTAGCCCAAGACAGATATGACTGATTAAAGTATTCGGTTCAGCATCGCGGGCATCATTACTTATACCAGCAAACAACTTGGTTGCCGTCTTTAGCTGAACATGGCATTCTATACCGATAGTAGCTTTATAGTCAGCCATTATTTTAGAGCTCCAAGATCACGTAAAGCCTGCCTAATGCCGACCAAAGATTTCTGAACTTCTTTTTTTGTAATCTTAATATCAACCTCATGAACAATCTTGTTACGAAGTTTGTGTCCAAACCAAGCTCCGTCATTGTCAGTTA
>JAKQIK010000045.1 GCA_029557395.1 bacterium | reverse complement strand
TGCTGTCGGCACTCAGTCCAATCCCTGCAAGTATATTATTCTTGGCCTTAGCAGTACTGGCGATGTTCTTTAGCTTTGGTATATCGCCTTTAGTACTTGGAAATATAGCAAAAATATTTAAGCGCAGAGAAAAGACCGACGAAGAAGACGATATGGTCAATCTGAGCACAGCGGCAAGCAAGCGTAATTTTCAACTTAACGAAGGCGTGCCGGTAGAACACAGTCGGTCTGGCGGTAAATCAGTGATGAAAAACTCGGCCCCACTAAAGCTTAGTAAGCAAGAGGATCATTCGGCGTTAACTACATCTAGTGACCCCGACTGGAAGTTCCCAGGTATGGATTTGCTCAATCAAAAACAAGACAAAGCCGATCCCGGTGATGTCGAAGCCAATGCTATGACTATTCAAGAGACATTGCATAACTTTAATATTCAGGTAGAGATGGAAGGGGCAAATATTGGACCAAGGGTAACACAATATACGCTCAAGCCACCAGCCGGTGTCAAGCTGAGTAAAATTACTGCTCTTGATAGTAATATTGCTCTGGATCTGGGGGCCAATGCCATACGTATGGAAGCGCCTATCCCGGGCAAAAAAGCCGTAGGTATCGAAGTACCAAACGTCAAATCAGCAACTGTTAGAGTGTCGAGTATTTTGAGCTCATCTGATTGGAAAAAAATCACAAATCCACTTGGTGTAGTAATTGGCAAGGATATCGCCGGTGTACCGATCGTTGGTGCGCTAGACAAAATGCCTCATTTGCTTGTAGCTGGTCAGACTGGCTCTGGTAAATCTGTCATGGTCAATACATTGCTGACAAGCTTGCTTTATCGCAATAGCCCATCGGACCTCAAATTGATATTGGTAGATCCTAAGCAGGTTGAAATGGCTCCGTATGCCGATATTCCACATCTGTTAACGCCTGTGATTACTGAGCCAGAAAAATGTATCAGTGCACTCAAATGGTCGGTAGCAGAGATGGAGCGGCGATACAAAACACTTGCTGGAAACAAGAAGCGAAACATTGCCGATTATAACGTGGCCAACAAAGATCAGACTATGCCATATATTGTTATAGTCATCGATGAGCTAGCGGATCTGATGATGATGGCTGCTCGCGATGTCGAGGCGCTGATTGTGCGTATTGCTCAGAAGGCAAGGGCTGTTGGTATACACCTTGTGCTGGCAACGCAGAGGCCATCTGTCGATGTTATTACTGGACTTATCAAGGCCAATGTGCCGGCTAGGATTGCATTTACTGTGGCTAGCCAGGTTGATTCTAGGACCATCATTGATTCGGTAGGTGCAGAAAAATTGCTCGGTATGGGAGACATGCTATTTGCCACAACTGATATGCCTAGACCAAAGCGTGTCCAGGGTGCATTTATTACCGATGACGAAACAATGGCTGTGATGGACTTCTTACGCATGCAACGTCCACCGCAATATGATAACGAGGTTGTTAGCCAGCCTGTCCAGATTGGCAAGGGCGGAGTGGTAGCAGATTATAGCAATGACGGTTCGCAGGGCGATGAAGCTGAATTTAGAGATGCTGTACATGTGGTGCTAGAAGCGCGCAAAGCTTCGACCAGCTTACTACAGAGGCGGCTCAGGATTGGCTATGGAAAGGCTGCTAGACTAATGGAACAGATGGAAGAACAGGGGATAATTAGCCCGGCCGACGGCTCAAGGCCACGTGAAGTTTTGGTAAATAGTATGGACGATGTGTTTGGTGGTGATGATATGATTGCCGAACCAGAAGAAGCCTAAATGGCTACCTCTAAGCTTAGGGTGTTTTGTTGCTAGTGAAGCTTGTAAATTTTGCTACCAAGGTGTATAATCGTATCTGTTATTAACTAATTCTGGGTTGCAACTCTAAGGTATGCAACCAAGATACCAGAAGAATTAGCAGGTTTTATAGCTGATTTTTTGGTTAAAGCCAAAGGAGAAATATGGCAGAGTACGAAGTTGCTGTACTTTATGATCAGGGTCTAGAGATCGACCTTGAAAAGGCAACAGCAAAAGTAGAAAAAATTATCGCTGATAATGGCGGTAAAATTACTAATACCGATAATTGGGGCAAGCGAAAGCTGGCTTATCCTATCAAGGGGCAGGACTTTGCGATTTACGTATTTTATACTGTTGAATTGCCAGGTGTGGCCGTACAAAAAATTAACGATACACTGAACATTACAGATGAGGTAGTGCGTTTTTTGATTACCAAGCCAGACCTAAAGAAGATAGCCAAGGCTGAAGCACTAAAAGCTGAAAAAGCCGAAAAAGCCGCTGCTCGCAGTGAATCACATGATTCTGACGACAGCGAAACTGAATCTGAAGAATAAACTTGACTGCTGGTGTAAGCAGGCGTAACTTAAGAATACAAATATAATCATTAGAACATAGTTTCTATAAGAAGGAGGATGCCATATGGCACGTAGTTTCAACCAAGTGATTTTAATGGGAAACCTAACCAGGGATCCAGAGCTTAGAACTATTCCAAGTGGGCAAAGTGTCTGTAGCTTTAGCTTGGCACTTAATCGTAGCTTTAAGGGACAAGACGGTAACTGGCAAGAGGCAACGGACTATATTGATATAGTTGCCTGGGGCCCATTGGGTGAACGAGTATCACAGTATCTTAGCAAAGGTCGCCCATGTCTAGTAAATGGTCGCTTGCAATCTCGTAGCTGGGAGCAGGATGGTCAAAAACGAAGCAAGGTCGAAGTAGTCGCACAGGATGTGACATTCCTCGGCGGACGTAGTGAGGGTGATAGCCAGGGTGGTGGACAAGGCTATTCTGGCGGTGAATCTCCATCTTCTGCATCATCCAAGAAAAAGGATGACGTAGTGATAGAAGACATTGGTGATGAGCCAATCAACCTCGACGACATCCCATTTTAACCAATTTTGGTTGCACATTCTGGGTGTAGGTTTTGCGCCAAAAATCTTCACTGTATATTAAATACAGCTCGGATTTTGTGCTCGACCTACACTCCAGACTGCACTAGCCAAAATTACCTAAAACTTGTCGACAGGCACTTGGATAATCTCAATAAAAGTAAATATATAGAATCTATAGATAAGCGAGTTTTTTTGAGCTTAGGTTAATTTACTACAGATATCAACTATTAAATTTTAAATATTAAATATTTTTCCGGAGGAAATTTACTATGGCAAAGATTTTTAAACACAGAACAGACGTAGCATATTTTGATCACAAAGATTTCAAAACATTGCAACGATACGTAAACCAGTTTGGTCAGATTGAGACCCGTAAAAAAACTGGCCTAACTGAGAGCCAACAGAGGCAATTGTCGGCTGCTATCAAGCGTGCTAGACACCTTGCTTTACTGCCATTTGTTGCTAATAGTTAGTAATAGATGGCTAGTTTTTCTCTGAACAATGAAGTTCGTAAGCTAGAACGGTATGTGATGAATTTGCCAATGGCAAAAAACCTCAATACTATGAACAAAAAAGAGCGTGAAGCAATGCTTGATTTGCGTGAGGCGACTGAATCGCTGAGAATTAATATAATTAAATATAGTACGAGCGATGATACGGCTGACAAAGCTAAGTATTTGTCGGCCGGTATCAAGCAGGTCAAGAGCCTCAATGAGCTGATTTTGATAGCTAGTCAGTATGATTTGGTCGATGTTGTTGATGTGGCTCATCTTAGTGCGATTACCGAAATTATCAAAGAACGGTTAGAATAGAAGTATGTATAAAGAATCTATCTCAAAAACCAGCGAATTGTTTAGTAAGGTCGGCAATATTAATCTAAACGATGTTGCGGCCGTATTTGGCAATACATCTAATCAGTCAGTACTGGCTGATCTCAAGAAATGTATCGTAGCATTAATTGATTTACTCAAGGAAGAAGCCAGTTATGATGATATTATGCGTGCTTACGATGATGTCTCTAAGGCTATCGATACAGCCAATTTGACGGGCTTGATTGGTCAAAATGAAGCAGCTGATTATTATAAGTATGTTGACGACATCTGGGCATCTATAGAAAAGGAGAAAGTTACTTAACTATGGCATTTGGAATAACGGATCTCAAAAAAGGACAGATTTTCCAGCTTGATGGCGAACCATTTAGGGTAGTCGAATATTCGCAAAAGGTAATGGGACGGGGCGGTTCTATCGTCAACGTCAAAATTAAGAGTTTGATAGATGGTAAAGTTTTGTCTAAAACTTTCAAGGGTAATGAGTCAATTGAACCAGCTGACGTATCTAATCAAACAGTCCAATATCTATATAATGATGGCGAAATTTTTTACTTTATGAATAACGATACTTTTGAGCAGTTTGAGATAGCCAGAGATATCATTGGTGATCAGTCTGGCTACTTGAAAGAAGGAGATAATGTTCAGGCACAACTGTTTGACGGCAGGGTGATAAATGTTGAGTTACCAAAAAACGTATATCTTGAGGTTACTTATGCCGAAGATGTCGTCAAGGGTGATACAACTAGTTCGGTACTCAAAGACGCAACACTCGAAACGGGTGTAGTAGTAAAAGTACCAGCCTTTATTAAGCAAGGGGATATTATTTCTGTCGATACTTCTAGTGGCGCGTATAGAGAGCGAAAAAAGGATTAATTCTAACAAAACTAACAAAGAGAGTACAATATTTGGTATGGCAAAAGACAAAATAATTGATGGTGATGACAAGCAATCACTGACTGACAGACTCCTGAGGATTAGGTTGGTCAAAGCATTTGTAATTGGCGTGTGTTTGACCTTTGTGTCTCTGGTGATAATTGGATTTAATCTCAGCACCAATAGTGGTATACAGATAAACGATAATATTAATAGATATTTTGATACTTGTGTTGGCGAGGCATTTACGAGTAGTACGCCAAGGATATCAGTTGATGAACGAGGTTTTCCTCTGTCTTATGTTCAGACTAGCCGAGTGCCGATATGTGAAAATGGCCGTGCTATCAAGACTGTCTCATCCACTCATTATGAGATAGGTGCTTTCTTCGCTAATATACTTTTTTGGTCGGCAGTTGTTTTGGTGTTGATGAGAACATATATTAGGCGTAAAGCTATCAAGATAACTAGATCAGCTTGATAGATTAATATGTCAGAGAAAAATCGGTTAGATAAGATTATGGTAGCAAAGGGGCTAGTAGCTAGCCGTAGTCAGGCCGAGAGTTTTATCAAATTATCTCAGGTACAAGTCAACGGCAAAATAATCAATAAATCTGGTACGGTTGTGTCTAGTGATGACGAGATAAAGTTGTTAGCAACAGAGCAGTATGTTAGCCGTGCCGGACTAAAGCTATCGAGCGTGGCACAAAGCCTGGGCTTGGATTTTTCAGACAAGGTAGTGCTGGATGTAGGTAGTAGTACCGGTGGATTTACCGAGTATGCACTTAGGCATGGGGCAAAAAAGGTAATAGCCGTGGATGTTGGTACCGAACAGTTACATCCAACCCTACGGGGTAATCCTAGTATAGAGCTTCATGAGCAGACTGATATTCGTAATTTCGCACCTTCAGTTATTCCAGATATTGTCGTAATGGATGTTAGTTTTATTTCTCTGAGAGAGATCCTGCCTCATGTAGAGAAAATATCCAACAAACATACACAAATTGTGGCAATGTGTAAGCCACAGTTTGAGTCTGGTAGCTCGTCAAGGCACAAAGGTGTGATAAAAAACGACAAAATACGACGAGATATCCTCAAAGATTTTGAACGTTGGCTCAAAGATTTTTTTGTGATAATCAAGAAATCAGATAGTCAGGTTAGTGGGGCAAAGGGAAATACAGAGAGGTTTTATTTGTTAAAAAAGTTGAGCTAAGATCTATCAGAGAAAAGATTTAAGTTTTTTTACATCATTTAGCTTGACCAGGCCATCGGTGCAAATCAGACCATTTTTTTCCAGTGCTGATAATTCTCTGGAGGTAGTTTCCCTGGACGCATTGATGGAGCTCGCTATGTCTTGGTGTCTGAGAGGTACGTTGATTATTGCTGTGTTGAGCTTTTTTTGACCAAAACGCTGGCTCATCGTCAGCAAAAAGGATATGAGTCTTTCTTTGACAGTGCGATATTCTAGGTTGATTATCCGTTCACTGTGAATTCTGTACATCTCGACTGTCATAGTCAGTAGCGGTTCGAGCACACTGGGTTTATCTTTGATGAGCTGAATCAATGATTTCCGGTCTATCCGTAGAACAGATACGTCACTAAGTGCTTGGTATATGATGCTACGCTCTTGACCAGTAATGGCCCAAATTAGTGGGAAGATTTCTTTTTCTTTTCTAATAATTAATAAGTTTTCTTCGCCATATTTTGTGATGTCATAGGCTTTGACAAAGCCGGTTTTGATATAAAAAACCCCAGAAGGTGATTCTCCTGGGCGCAAAATAAACTCGCCTTTTTTGTACGTCAAGTGAGTGCCTGAGTCAAAAAGCTCTATCAAAAGACTGTGTGTTTTGCTTGAGTCCAACATGGATATATTATGACGTAAATTTAGAAAATTTCAAATATTTTTATTAATCATTGATATATATCACAAAGTTGAGGTGATAAAAGACACTGCAAACAGGTGCGCCTAAGAGTAAAGTGATAGGTACACTAAGGGGTGTGAAGGAGGGGAGAGCCATGATAACTAATCATGAGGTAGAGCGCCAGCTAAAGGCTATTGGGTTTAGGCTTGGTTGGTGGGGGAGAGCGGAGATAAAAGAGCTCGAACAGGTTATTGAGCCTGGCGAGACGATTATGTACTGTGTAAATGGTCATTATGAAAATGGCTTTGCTTTGTTGTGCGTGACCGATCATAGGGTGCTACTCATTGACAAGAAGCCACTCTATTTAACTCTTGAGGATATCAATTATGACATGATATCCGAAATAGATTTTGATGCCAGACTGTTCGATTCATCGGTCAAGATACATACGATTTCCAAAAAAATGAGGTTTACATGTTTAAGTACCGTCCAGCTTAGACAGGCGACAGCTTATATTCAGAGGAGAATTTTGGAATTTCGGCGACAAAGTATCTTAGCGCAACAAATAGCTAAACCTCAGGCAGGCGGTAGTGAGTCTAACGTCAGTGAAATAGAACATAGGATTACCAATGAACACATAAAAACCCCATTTGCTATGCGCCGTAGACTCCCGAGATTTTATGGTAACTAAAACTATTTGTAAAAAATTCTAGGCCTCAGCAGTGAGAATCGAGATAGGATAAAAACTACAAATATCGAAGATGCTAGTAATATTACTGATGTTGCAGTGTGAAGTATTGTGATTGGTATGTTGTCGAGACTGACACTAGTAAAGAGCTCTATGGTATAAGGGACAGTTTTGGTCAATAGGATGTAAAGCCAAAAAATTAGCATTATGACAGAAGCTGTACGCATAGATATTTTTGCGATAGCTTCGTGTATGGCTTGTGATTTTTTGTAACCTCGGGGCATTATGAACCCTTTGGTGGTGGGCACATCATCTTTGTATGTGCTGTAGGTCGAAGCAATCACCCAAATAATCGAATATACTATCGTGCCTACTAACATCCAAAAAACTAATGTTAAAGGACCTACGCCGATATACCTATCTAGGTACGTTAGTCCAATTCTGACAGTTATTTCTATATTGTGGGCCGCTGTCTCAAACCCACTACTGTCTACTGCCTTAAAATAGTCAAGACCAGTGACAAGTAACAAAAAGCCCAAACTAAAAATGATTAAGACAATAATTTCTGCCTTGGTTGGCAAGATTGCCTGAAATATTTTTTTGAGGTCTTGGTTTTCTTGTTCCATTTGATTAACAATTATAATTCAAAGTATATACTAAGACAAAGCAATCGTATTCAGTAGATAGATTAGACATTGAATCTAAATTCGACTACATCGTTTGGTTTCATGATGTAACTTTTGCCCTCAGTACGAATCTTGCCTTGTTGTTTGGCGATTTGTTCAGAGCCAGCATCTATTAGATCATGATAATCAATAACCTGCGCTGCAATAAAGCCACGCTCAAAATCGCCGTGAATAACACCAGCCGCCTGTGGAGCGGTGGAACCTTGTTTGATTGTCCAGGCCCTGACTTCTTGTTGGCCGGCTGTCATGTAGCTCTGTAGGCCAAGCGTGCTGTAGGCCTCGTGGATTAGCTTATCTAGCCCGGGTTCTTTCTGGCCATAACTGTCTAGTAGTTCAGTTCGGTCTTTTTCGTCCAGCGTACGGAGCTCGCTCTCGAGCTTCGCACAAATAAATACTGACTTTTGTGGCAGTACCGATTCTGTTAACATTTGTTGCTTGGTTGAGTCAGTTAGTCCAGATTCATCTACATTAAATACATAAATCACAGGCTTTGCGGTTAATAATTGTAAATCTCTAAGTAGTTCAGACTTAGTTTCATCTTCTTTGATTTGGCTGATTAAATCAGAGTTTGCGAGAGGCGTACCGCTATCGAGTACAGATTTTATTTGCTCCAGGGTTTCTAGTAGGGGTCTAATTTTTGGGTTAGCTTTTGACTCTTTTTGTAGCTTGGGGAGTTTTTTTTCAACTGTTTGAAGATCGGCCAGTATTAGTTCGGTATTTATGACCTCGATATCCTTGCTAGGACTAAATTTTTCGTCGACATGCTGTACATTGCTGTCATCAAAAGCACGAACAACATGAGCAATTGCACTGCAAGTTCTGATATTCGCCAAAAACTGGTTTCCTAGTCCTTCACCTTTGCTGGCTCCGGCTACTAGCCCGGCGATATCGACAAATGTAACAGTGGCGGGTACGATTTTCTTGCTACTATATAGTTCGGCAAGCTTATCTAGGCGTTGGTCGGGTATGGGTACGATACCAGTGTTTGGTTCGATAGTCGCAAAAGGATAATTTGCTGCCAAGATATTACTATTCGTCAGGGAGTTAAACAAAGTAGATTTACCTACATTAGGTAGACCAACAATACCGATTGATAGCACGCAATCCTACCTTTCCACCTTCATTAGGTATGTTAGAGTTCCAATAATCGCTATCTTCAGCACGAAATCTTTCCTTTCCCGAAGTGATACTCTCCATAGTAGGTATAAAGCCCGATATGGTAACTTCTTCTTTTGTTGCTATCACTTTATCAACTATCTTACGAACAGTAAAAAGCTTACCCTCAAAGGGAAGTTTAGCCATAAACTCGTTGAAGCCTTTTGCTAGGTGATCTAGGTCCATATTCTGGAGTTGGCTTAATTGATTCTCAACAGGCTCTGATTGTAGCTTTAACAGCTCCTCACGACGTTTACGGACACTTTTTATCTGTTCTTGATAAACCTCCTCGCTCATTAGCGTTTGTCCGTACATTTTTGCGTATCGGCGCTCTTCCTCTTCTAGCATTTTGAGATTTTGCTTAACGTCGTTACTGCTAGCATTCTCTTTAGCCTTATCAATTTTCTTGTCAGCGTATCGCTGAACTTGTTGCTTAATAAGATCGGGATTAGTTAAGAGATCACAAATTTTCTCCCAACCTGTGGCATCAAGTACGGTTACATTAACCCCAGCTTCTTTACAAACAGTAGGCAAGGGGAAGTTGTGAAGCCTGTCAGTGCAGCGATAGTACTTCTTGCCATCAGGACCATCGCCAACACGCTTAGCACCACAAGGACACCATACAAGCCCGCCAAAGAGGTATTTGTGTCGCTTGTTACGTTGAGCAAATTTTGCATTCAACTTAATTTGTTTTTGGACTTTATCAAATAATGCCTCGTCAACTATTACAGGCACTTTTACCATAAGCCATTCTTCTTTATCTCTAACATTACGGCTGGTTTTGTTGGTGTGCCGGTGTTTATATTTCTGGGTTGATTTTGCTTGGGGGTTTTGAGGAAGCACTGCTTCTAATTTGTAGTAATAATGTCGACCAACATAAGTTTCATTAGTTAGCAGTCTGCTCACCGGTCCTTTGGTCCAAGATGCTCGTTTACCCTTCTTTGGTGGAATTTCTAACTCATATAAGCGTCGTATAACTTCACGCAGCGATATGCCCTCTATGCCTACCCATTCAAACATCATTCGAACTACTTTTGCTTCTTGTTCGTTAATCTCAAAATAGCCGTTTTGTTTGTTTACGCCCTTGCCTTTAACAGGGATATAGTTATATCCGTAAGGCGGATTGTAGCCAAGAAGGTTTCCACCACGTACCTTATTCAACTTACCAAGTCGAAACCGTTCAGCAATTTTAACTCGCTCATATTCGTGGAAGACACCCATAACACTACCCATAAGCTGCTCTTCAGGGGTCGTGCCATTTACATCGTGAAGGCTTTTGAACTCAACTCCTGAGTGTCCTAGCTCCTCTATGACAATTTCTTGATATACAAACTTCCTGGAAAGTCGACCGCGGTCAAAAACGTAAACAATATCAAACTTATTTAGCTTGGCATCTTGTCGTAGTTGATCTAGGGCAGGGCGTTCAAGAAATGCACCAGACCAACCCTCATCTTTATAAACACAATCCTCAATAAGCACGCAGCCGTCTGCTTTGATAGCCTCACGGATTTCGTGAAGTTGGGTTTCAATGGTTTGTTCGTCCTTTTGGTTATCTGTGCTAACCCTGGCGTAGAGTGCAGATCGTTTCATTTAATCTTTCCTTTTTGTTGTGCGTTTTTTAATGAACTCCCCAATAGCTTGCTCGCCTATTCGATATCCGCGACCAAGTTTTACTGCCTCTAATTCGCCATTTTTTATATAGGTAAGAACGCTTTGCCAATGAACCTGTAAACGCTCAGCAACCTCTGTAACAGTTAGATACTTTTCCATAGTTGATCCTTTCGTTACTATAAATAATTATAAACCATTATAAATAATAATACTACGGTTATGTTTGTTGCGCAAAGAACATATCAAGCAAGTAATCAAATACCTCATCAACTGCATCCGCAGGGGCATCTGGACTAAGCTGGTACTTGATCACTGGTTTAACAACTTTGCGCGGCATAACCTACGACTGCTCCTTCTTAAAAATTTGTTCTTCGACCATACCCTTATAGCGGCTGGATCGATACTTGAGACCGTGACAATGCCTACAGGCTATTAGTGACACCTGTACGTACAGTTTTGCAACACGGGTCTTACAGGCGGGGCAAATAAACCAGTACCGTTGTCCGCCGTGTCCAGTAGAAGTTGTTACTAAGTTAACTTGCATATCACCGATGTAAACCGGCTCCTGGATAAGACTTTCTTCAAACTGTGTGCGAAGCGACTTTACAACCTCATCAACGCTAATTGAGTTGACGGTGTCACTTGCTGGAGAGTTTCCGTAATCATTGCCCGACATTGTTTTGTGCCTCGGACTTATCTTTAGTCTTTGAGTTGATTTGTTGGTTCTGGGCTACGAAGGCATTGTTAGCTTTAAAAGACACCTTTAATGCTGGTTGCTTGAAGTGCTTAAGGGTATTAATAGCCGATAAGTACTGCCTGGCGCATCTGTCTACTTCCTTGCTCAGCACAGAGTAGTAACCATTCTTCTCGCTACTTAGAAAGTCTATTCTAGTAATCGAATTGAGCTTGTAACCATACTCGATCATCCGGCAATACGCCCAACCGGCTGTTTGCGCCAACATCTTCTCTGAAGTGGTCTTACATTCATATTCTGCTATGAGCTGATCGGTAACTTCGATTAAGAAGGTTCTGTACTTTTTGCTATCAAGTGTCTCGGCTAAAAGGTAGTGGTTTTCCAGTGTGACTATAGCTGAAGCTTGCTCTAGCTTCTTGTTAAGATCGTCAACCAATGCCTTTTTCTTAGCTGGACTACTTGCTTCGTACTCGTTCCACATATCAGCTGATTTTTTCAGTAGGGCAGCGGGGTCAATCTCAATTTCAACATTTTTGAGCATCCGCTTAACTTCATCGGGAGTGAACTCTTTAGCTAATTTCTTGCCGTTCTTTTTACTCGGTTTGTTATTGCTCATATTTCACCTCGATCCCGTAGTCATCATTCAGGTCAACACCACTTAATGATCGCGGTCCAATGCGAAGCGTGATATGCACAAGTTTTCTATCCCTTATCATCTGTAGCAGATCCGGTGTAACCATATGACGTGCATAGTCTAAGAACTGTTGCTGCATTTCCTCGGCATCACCGTACATAATGCAGCTTGAAGTATCCGTACAGCAGTTAGGGGCTTCTACGTCTATATGAACCCAAGAGAAGTGTTGTGGCTGATCCTTCTCGTCGTCATAGTATTTCCCGCGCCGTTGACCTTGGTTTCTATCTGAAGCTTCGCTGTTCTTTTCTAAGATATCTATAGCCTGATCTATTGCGTCGTGGCTCATAACTTAACTCCTCCGAATTTTGACGCGAACGGCAACTTCGTCGTAGACAGGCTTTTTATTCGGACAGCTGTCATAGCACGTTTTACAGACAGTTTTCTTGCTATAACGTTTCTTTGGGCAGAATACGCATTTGTCACCGAAAACTGCTTTATGTAGTGCTTCACAAAAATCACCGTAAGTATCTATTCCTTTACATTTAGTATCCATAATCATTTCTCCTCATTTAATCTATATAGCTTGTTTAGGGATTGGCTTATCAGGTCATAGCTTCCTCCTTCCACAACGTCAGATTTTCTTTATTGGTTGTTGGAGCATCTGAGTTGCGGATTGCCTTACATTCATCACTCAGAAACCAATCAAAACTACTGTCCAATTTCATAATCTTTTCAGGTTCGCCAACTCGTCCTTGGCTCTCTTGGCTGATAGTGCAAAGACCAAGTATTTTGAGTGACTCCATTTCTTTTAATGCAGTCGGCTTAGAGCAGTTAAGGATCGCCTCTACTGCCGTAGTGCAGATTTCACCGCCTAGTTCGAGTAATGCCCGGAAAAGGCGAGTTCTGACTGTAGGAGCGCTATCTATGGCTAGCTCGATTGCTAGGCGCACATCATCTCTTGTTAGCTGTGTTCTTCCGTTAACCAAAGCGTGTCCTCGGCATAGGTTGTAAAAAAGTTGGTTAATACGGTCCGGCTTTTCAACGGTTGGCGTAGTATAGCTGTACTCTGTGCCATCTTCACCCCGATCTTTCCAAAGGTTAATAACACCTCGCAGACAAGCTAGGAGACGAGCGCAACGCGCAATGATAAGCTTCAGATCGCGCTCATCCTGGGTGTTATCCCAATCCAGACCCTCTGGGTATTTAGACCAGAGCGTTTCAAGTAGCTGTTTAGTAACGGTTTTACAGGCTTTTTCTTTGGTCTTATAGGCTGTAGAGCCAAGCTGTTCGGCAAGTTCGTCCTCAGACTTGTCTTTGGAGTTCATATTAAGGAAGAACAGCCTTGACCCAAGGTTGCCCATCATTTTCCATACCCGAGGTGGAATGGGGGTAGAAGCTGCCAGAACCATAAAGAGATACTCGCCAACATATTGACGCTGTCCGTGAATGCCGCTATCGGTGTTGAAGCCTTCGCCGTCAAGCACGCGAGTTAAAATTCCTAGACACTCATTTAAGTCGTCGTCACGCTTTGAAAATAGTGTCGCCAAGTCTCTGATAAGGAACAGTTTGTATTGTAGTCGTGGCAGTAAATCGACTTCTCTTAGCTTTTCTTTTTTGACATTGGCAGCATTTGAAACAAACGACGCAGGCGTAAATTTATCTGTTGCGTAGGTAAGCCCCTCGATCTCCGAAAAAAAGTTGATAGTGATGGTTTTACCTGCCGAGGGGACATCAACTAGCACCAGAGCAAAGGGATTTGTAACATCTTTTATGAGTATCTGTGCGATAATCGACAAGCCAATTTCAGCAGCAAATAGCAGATCGGGGAAGTTGTCATTTATAACGCCTCGCCATTCACTGAACGAGACGGTTTTATCTGGTGTTGGGACCGCTAGAATACGTGGTGCGCTATCAAGGTTAACCGTCTCTACAGTTTTTTGTTGTTCTTCATTTTCATTATCATTTTGCTTCATTGTCATAGTCGTTACCTCGAATAAATCCTGTTCTTCATTAACTTGACGTTGTTAAAGTAGCCGAGTGGTTCAACGGATAATTCCTTCTGCCAGTAGGCTCTTACGATATCTTCTAGCTTGTCTTCTCTGCGAAAGACAAACTTCACCCTGCTTGGGTTACTTCTGTCTAGGGAGTGAAGGCGAAAGCCAAGTGTTACAATGGTGGTACTCAGCCCAAGGTCTGTTGTCTCAAAGTATTGATCGTCATCGTTCATTTAATTTCTCCATAGTGTTTTCACTTGTAATAAGCCAAAAAAGCCCAGGACATTGGGATTAACAGGGGTAACTTAAAAAGCCCGGTGCTCCGGGCTTATGTGGTAATAAAAAAGTTAACTACGCGAAGCGTTGTCTCAGTTCAATAGTTCTCGGGCTATTATTTTGTTCCAGGATGGTAGGGATGGTCTTTACTTGCTCAGTAGTATAATAACGGATTGTTTTTATGCGCCTAGGTACTAAAATGCCTCTTGCATCCCATCGCTTAAGTGTTTTGGTGCTAACTCCTATAACATTAGCAACTTGAGATACGGTATAAAGATCATCTCTCTGATGGCGTTGTGCCATCTGTTTCTCAGCTTTTATTTTATTCAATTCAGTAACTATTCCTTCTCGATATGGAATAAGAAATGCAGTTGCTTTTGAGCTGCGTAGTTTCGAGTAGAACGAAGTTTTAATGACTTCTAATTCACCGGACCTAATCCAGTTTCGCAGTGTCTGGTCAGATATGCCAACTTGCCGAGCAATAGTACCCAGGAACAGATATTCTTTGTTATTCTTCTCATCAATATAGACGTTAAATTCAACCCATTCGGATGCAGCTTTATTGTCGTTAATGAGGATGTACTGTGCCATTAAGTGATGCACCAGACTATAAAAGACCGTCTGAGCTGCTTTTAATCCCCAACCCATACTTTTGTGTTCATTTTCTCTTAAAATCTCTAGGCAAGTAGTTTGAATAATATGCTCGAACTCATCCTCGGTTGGCTCACGACCCTGTAATCGTTCAAGCCTATAATATTCACGTCCAAGCTTCCACCACATCTTAGCTAATTGATATGACGCTATGGAGTCGCCTTCAGACGCTTTTACGACTAGATAGAAGTTGCTTTTTGAGAGTAGCTTAAAAAAGTCAGCAAGAGGCTGGAATATCTTGCCGAAGTCAATATGACCAAAAACTGTACGTGTGAATTTGCTGATCTGCTCGACGCATTGTTTTAGGAAGTTGGTGATTGGCGGCGGTTTAAAATTGGCAAACTTTGAGATAACTGTCTGTACTAATGGGGCGATACGGCTGGTAATCCCTGACCCAATTTTTTTGAAGATGCTAGAGAAGGAGGGAAGAGATTTTCTCAGTGCCTCGAACATTTTTTGGATCTTCTCACCAAGCCGTCGCATTGTTTCAAGCATCGGCTGCATTGTCCTAGTAATACTCTTGTGAGCCTCTGCCATTTGTTGAGCGAGTTGAAGAGCGGGTTGCGTAGCTTGAAATGCCGCGCCAACACTCTTAAAGACCTGATTTATGTTACTTTGAAAGCCAAGTGCTTTTGCAAGGCTACCCTGAACCGAATTAACTTTAACTACGGCTGCAAAAGCTCCACTAGTTCTCAGGCGTTCATTCAGAGTTTCCTGGACGTCTTTTTGCTGTTTTGTTGCTTGTTCACGCGCTCGCTTAACAACAGTTAGCTCAACAGTTTTAGGCTCTACTTCAGTTTTCTTTTCTGTGGGGGCATCTAAATCAAGATCATATTTTGTCTGACCTTGATTTACATTCTCATTTTTCCCCTCGTTTGACACTGCTAAGCCTCATTTTCATATAATCTTTGTACCTACTTATAATTATATCAAAAACTAGTACATCTACTGGTTGCCTCATCGATAAAGTAACGCTAGCGCAATATATCACTAGGCAAAAAAATGCTTGGTCATTTTGCTCCCGAAAAAATTCGGCATTGATACAGCGGAGTCTTTTTTCTGAGAATTAACAGGGGTAGCCCCCGCTATGACTTTTAAAATCCATATAAAATTAGTTTTTAAAGTCCCTGAAAAAGGTCGCTTATGTTCACTTTTAGTGTTTTTGCAATTTTGCTAAGTGTACTAAGCCGCGCCCATCGTTTACCGGTCTCTATATAGGCTATTGCAACTACGCTCATATTGATACGTTCTGCAAGTTCTTGTTGCGTAACTCCACGGCTCTTGCGAACCTCAGCAACCCTTCTACCAAATGCTTTCATTAACTTTTGATCACGTGTACCTGTCATACACTAAGCGTAGAAATAATAAACAGATAGTTACATAAACTAACTGTTTATTTTGTTGATAATATATGATAAATTTTTATAGAGATAACTTAAACAAGGAGTTTATAAGTGAATTGGTTCAAAAAACACAAGATAATAACAGCAATTCTAGCGTTGTTAGTAGTTGGGGGCATTATAGGTGCAGCGGGTGGCGGTTCTAGCACCACCTCAAACCAGAGCAACAGTGGAAATAATAATGCGTCTGAGAAGACCGAAGAAAAAGCAACAACGGCTAAAATTGGCGAACCGGCACGTGATGGCAAGTTTGAATTTACTGTAGCCAGCATTAAATGTGGTGAGAAATCAGTAGGAGACCAGTACTTAAACGAAAAAGCACAGGGTGAGTTTTGTCGTCTTAGCCTTAGCATTAAGAACATAGGTGATGAGGCTCAAAGCCTCTTATCAAGCGATCAAAAGCTATTAAACGCTGAGGGTCAACAGTTTGCTGCCGATGATACAGCTACCATCTATGCATCATCAGGCAATTCGGGTAGTACTTGGTTTGACCAAATAAATCCAGGTAACAGCGTAAAAGGTGACATTTTGTTTGATGTACCTGCTGGTGCAAAGATTACCACTGCTGAACTACACGATAGTTCCTTCTCAGGTGGTGTAAAGGTAAACCTCCAGTAGTCGACGCTTACAATAAAGCATTTTTCATAAGTTTAGATTATCAGCTTGCCCAACAGAGAGCGAGAGATTGACACGCACCTTAAAATATGATAGTATGTAGCTAGTTAGATAACAAAAATAAAAACCTAACGCTACAATAAGAAATTACTATGCAAAGTCCAGGAAGCTCATTTCTACACGATCGTAACCCACAGATGCACACATCTGATGAAGTTGAGGCGGTAGTGGGCTATTTACGTCAGGGTGGCGAGTCTATTCCTAATGAGCCTGTTGATAAAATCTCGGCTCATCTGGGATTTTTGGCTAACCGTGAGTACGTAAATGACGGCATTTTAACTGGCGACCAGGCTAGCATAGACCGTCAGATAGATGCTCACGTCATTAATGCTGAGGATGTACCCGAAGGTTATTTTGAATTGCAACGCCGAATAGCTCGCGAACAGGGTCACGGCGATATTCAAATAACCTCTGAAATGCGTCATCAAATGGTTGAGGCGGTACAGGCTGATCAACGTGCTGGACTTGGTAAATGGGTTGAATATCTCGGCGGTGACGACGGTGGATACCCTGATTGGTTTAAGAGTTACACTTGGGCATCAGTTACTAAGCTCGGGACATTCGATAAAGAAAAAAACGAGTTTCAGAAGCGTAGTCGTGGCACGACAGCGCCTTACCCTGAACTGAACCGTGAAGCGTTAGCTTACGTTTATGATGTGCTAAATAAATCACGGATACAGGGTGAGCAGGTCAATGGCGGGGCTAACGATGCCGAACTTCAAAAGCTCCTTAAAAGTGGTAATTTCGGTAAACTCTATGCTCACGCTGTATTGGAAGTTACTCCTGATAGTCCAGAGTTAAGAAAAGACACAAGAGGTTCGTGGACTAAGTTCAATCAGACTGACGACCCACGTACAGCCCGTAGACTTTCCGGTTCACTACAAGGACACGGAACGGGTTGGTGTACGGCTGGTGAAAGCACAGCAACTATGCAGTTGAGGGGTGGCGACTTTTTTGTGTACTACACACGCGATGAAGACGGCAAAGACACCGTTCCACGGGTGGCTATACGAATGGAGCAGGGCGAGGTTGCCGAGGTTCGTGGCGTAAATGCTGCGCAGGAACTTGAACCAGAAATGGCAGATATTACGGCTGAACAGCTTAAAGACTTGCCTGGTGGCGCAGAGTATATTCGCAAAGCAGAGGATATGAAGCGTTTAACTGCGATTGAAAAAAGAATTACAGCTAATCCTGACGCGGACCTAAGTGCGGAGGAACTACGCTTCCTGTACGAGCTGGACCGCGAAATTCAAGGTTTTGGCTACGAACGTGATCCGCGTGTTAATGAAATTCGTCAAATGCGTGGTGATCGCGATAAACCTGAGCTAGCCCGCGTGTTGCCTGAAGCTATTCGAGAACAGGTACAGAGTGCATACGTGGCATACAGGACGGTAGTAGATCAGTTGAGTGGTAAGCAAAGGCTGTTTCGTAGGGGTGAGGCAGCTATTTCCGCGAGCGAACTTGAACATCTTTTCGCAATGCGTGATAAAGAGTGGCAGGAGAACGGGGTTTACGATTACTTGGTTGAGCAGCTGATTGAAAACGGTGCTCGTTTTAACCTGGTGGCTACGCCTAACGTTGAGGCTAGTGAAGCCCAGATAGTTGCGCTAGCTGAAAACTTTGGCAAAGATCAGCCATACGCAACATTTGTGTACGATGAAATGTATCGCCGCGGTCGCTATAGTGACCAAGAGTGGTCAGGTAACAGCGGTGGATCAGCGGTGCGATTGAGCCTTATACCAAGCCGTTATGACGGTGAGATCAGTAATAAGCCTGTAGAAACACAAGTACGCTTGCTGCGTGAACGTCAAGCTCAGCGACCAAACCTATCAGCGAGAGTACCGAGCCTGCTTGATGCAGTAACTTACTGGTACACCTTGCGTGCCGGGGGGGATAAACTCAACGACAGTAGTGCTTTCGATAAAACCTACATTAGACACTTTGATTTAGAGCCGCAAGCGGTCGACGGGTGGCAGGGTGTGCCGGGCTCCTACGTGGACGGCGGTGGTGAGCCGGGCCTGGACGGCTCGGTTGCCGGGTATGGGTTTGGTGCTCGGCTCGCGGTGGGGTAAAACCTTTAATTTTAGCCCTTTCTTTTCTTCTTTTTCTTTTATCTAACTACCTACGAACAATAGGTTCGGGGTAAGTAGTCCAAAGGCTAGTACCTATCGGTGCCCCGAGTGGATTGCTGCTTACATCTAGCGTGAAAAGACTTTCCGAGCGAAAGCGGATCTTTTTGTAGCAGTAAGCACATCAAGAACCTTTTACACCCCACGGATCTCCAAAGATAGCGTCATAAATGATGCTGAAAGAAGAGAGGTCCTTATTTTCTGCGGATTATAAGGAACAGGATATCTTGGAGAATTAACGGTCGACAGGTGGCAGAACGTGCCGAACTCCTACGTGAACAACGATGGTAAGCCGAACCTGAACAACTCGAATGCCGAGAATGAGAATGATGCTCGGCTCGCGGTGTGGTGTATCAGTGTTGGTCTAATGCACGCTTTTGAGCCAGCCGCCGATCATTCGGCGTGCTTCGCTCAGGCGTGCTTGGACTTTAAGTACGTTCGTTTCGTTGGTGAGCTTTAATTCAAGGATGGCTCTAAGATGCAACGAAGTCATCTCGGCAAGAGCATTTGCCCTAAGGAGGTAGCTTGCTTTCATTGGTTTTGGAGCGTGTTTTGCTAATAGTAGCTGCTCTAGGGTATCTGACCAGCACTTTGCTGCTTGTTCACCGAGCGAATAGCGGTACTTCTTGTCCAACTTGGTGTTTAATTCCAGTAATTTTTTGTAAATTTCAAAGGCAATGGTGATGACGGGTAATTCTTCCATAGATATCAGTTTAGCAAACGTATGGCGTTCGTATGTAGCTTTTCGTAGGGGCAAAAAACCAAGTCGTGCTACTACAGAGTTCGAATACGAGTTACTTGATAATATCCTCAAATTGGCTACTGAACTCCAAACTGGCACTTACAAACACGGTCCTTATTCACATATGATCGTTAATGACAACAAGCGACGAGACATTGCTGTGGCGTCTGTTCGCGATAGAGTTGTGCATCGATTGCTTTACGATTATTTAGTTACAATCTGGGATAAAACGTTCATTTATGATGCCTGGTCGTGCAGGCAGAATAAAGGTTTGCACGGTGCAATAGATAGAGCGCAAAAATTTATGCGGCAATATAAAGACGGGTGGCTTTGGCGCGGGGACGTAACAAAGTTATTTGACTCAGTTGATAAGAGTACGCTGTTACGATTACTGAGACGACGGGTAAGTGACCCGACAGCCTTGTGGCTATTGAGCGAGACTATAGAAAGTTATCGTAGCTTTGATAATAACAGAGGTATCCCAATCGGCAATCTCACTAGTCAAATCCTAGCAAACATCTACCTAAACGAATTTGATCGTTATATCACGCACAGAATAAAGCCGAATGCGTACCTTCGTTATGGTGACGATTGGTTATGCTTTATGGATGATAAGGTAAAACTAGAAAATGCACGTAAAAAGGCAGAAGACTTTCTGACGTACGAACTTAATTTGGATGTTAATCCTAATGTAAACCTCATAAATCCTGTGCGTAAAGGGGTGTCGTATCTGGGTGTTGATCTTTGGTCGTCAGGACGAAGACTTGATAAGGACGCACAGAATAAAATGAAACGAAACTTAAATGTGCGTAACGTAGCAAGCTATAAGGCATTGATGGTTCATCACCAATCGATAAAGCAAATCCGACGCTTTGATTGGATTATTCAAAGTATTAACGAGCCATAATCTACTTATCATACACATTTTTTACTTGGGTAAGTAACTGCACTCGTACTACTTAAAACCAAACTGCTTTAGCTTACTTTACAATGAACTTTGACTAATTGCAAACACCTATGGTATCTTAGGACGAGTATATTTTGTCTTTTCACGGAGAAAACGGCAAAGGTGGGAGAAAGGTGATTATTAAATGGTCCACAAGTACGGTTATACCTTTGTTGAAATTCCAGTCGGTAAAATTCAAAGAGATGTAAATCAGCCCCGTCGTGATTTCGGTACAGAGGGTGACACCAATAGGTTATTGCTATCTATTGAGCAGTACGGCATAGAAAACCCTATCTCAGTTAGTGAGTTAGAAGATGGTCGTTACATCATTATTGACGGTCACAGGCGTTATATTTGCGCTCAGAAGCTTGGATATGAGCAGGTTCCTTGCCGGGTGTATCCCAAATTATCAAATGCTGAACTAGAAACACGTAGGTATGAAATCCAAAACAATCGCCGTTCCTGGAAGCCAATGGAGCGATCTGAAGCCTTAGAAAGGATTAAGGCTGAAATGGGCTTTTCAAGCAACCGTCAGCTTGCAGATCACTTAGGTATAACAGAGGCAGTTGTTGCTAATTCGCTCCAACTGCGTAAACAAAAAATGGATTACATTGAATTAATGGAGCGTTACGATTTAAGTGAAAGTTACCGTATTGAATTTGTAAGGCTTAAACCGAAACTACGCAAAATCCGTAATGTGGAAGTAGACGACATAATCATTAACCTTTTTAATCGCATCCAGCATAAGGTTATTAAAAATGCCAAGGAGCTACGCAAGCTCGGCAGTATATTCTTGCGGGCAACGGCGAATGAAGAGGAGCTGGCTCGATACTTAGCAGACCCTGATATGACGGTCCACGAGCTTGAACAGAGAACCCTGCAATCAGGTTTCTCTTTACACATTGAGCAACTTATCAAGGGCATTAGTCAGAAGAGAGCCGAAGGTGTTGCGTTTAGTTCGCAAGAGAAGGCTTTTCTTGATCAACTTAAAAAACTACTAAATGAGGCGCTATAGGTAAAAAATGTTTGGCACGGAGGGTATAAAGAAGAAAGCGGTGGCATATTACCGTCACTCAGCAGAAGATAAGCAAGAAAACTCTGTGCCTATCCAGCGAGACCAGGCTAATGGGTTTGCGGCAAAGTATGGCATTGAGATAATCCACGAAGAGGCTGATGAAGGTAAAAGTGGTTTATCAGCTGCACGTCCAGGTTTTGAACGACTGTTTGAAGATTGGGTCTTAAATCCAGATGCTCAGGAGTTTGACTATGTACTCGTTTTAGATGTTACAAGGTGGGGGCGTTTTCAGGACCCTGACGAAGCTGCTTATTGGGAGATGCAGTGTAAGAAAAGAAACAAAAAGGTGATATACATTTCCAGAGGTTTCCCAAAGGAAGAGGAAAAATTGCTATCTAGCCTTGAAACATCAATCGGTCGGTATATGGCTGCTGAATATAGCAGGCAATTAAGCGATAAGGTATGGCACGGGAGTATGAAAATTTCTGAGCAGGGATTTTCGGCTGGTGGTACAGCGCCCTATGGGTATGTGCGCGTGCTATTTGATGAAAATAAGAAGAGGGTCGGCATACTAAAAAAGGGCGAACACAAGGTTATAGCAAATCAACGGGTTACTTTTGAGCCTGCGAATGATGGCTCAGAGCAAGTAGTAAAGGATATCTTCGCAATGTTTGTAAAGCGAGGCATTCCGCCCGAAGACATCGCTAATCAATTAAACGAAAATGCCGTTGTGTCAGCCACGGGTAAGGAGTGGGATGCGTCAAAGGTTGTTCGTGTCCTGGGTAATGAAACCTACACGGGGACTAAGTTGTATAACAAAACCTGGAGTCGACTAAAGCAAAGACAACGCAAAAACCCCGTAGAAGAGTGGGTTAGGTGCGAGGATGCTTTCGAAGCGTTAGTTAGCCGCAAAGATTTTGAATTTGCCCAGGAGCAACTTTACTGGACTATGCCGTCTCGTTGGAGGCACGGCATACACAAGGTCAACAGAACGCGCCGCTCAGTCGAGGATTATGTAGATAAGCTAGTAGAAAGCTACGAAGATGACAGGCGCTATCAAGTTCGTAAGCGTCTACCGGTAACGTTCGGGCTAACGTACTATCAAGACGGGGTAGCTAAAAGGTGTTTCAGGATCACCGAAGAAATGCGTAAACACAGCGAAATTATAGGAGTTAGTGTCAATATGTTTACAAAAAATAAAATAGATGCAGTGTTTTCGTTGCCAACACATAATTTCGGGATTGGTAATTATTGGGTAGTCAATGATGCAGATAAAAATACACCTGACTACAAAGTAGAAGGTGAGGACATCAATACCAAAGTCCTCAATCTATGCAACAGCATAACCCTCTAGCCTCTGGGTTTGTTAAGAACTACGCTTTTTTAGGGATATGGCTAGTATGGCGTTGGTAAGATGATGGATGTTTATAGGGTTTTGCCACATTACTTTTGTGATTGTAACGTGATGTTCGCGGGGATATCTATAAGCGTTTCGTTGAATTATCACCTCATCGTTAACAGCTAACTTATCAAACAGAGCCTTACAAAAATGGCGTCGTATGGCTGGATCTGCATTGATATAAGCCTTGGAAAAATCTAATTCTTTGACCATTTTTAAAGCACGAGCCTGACGTCCATCAATAATCTTTAATCGCCTTGTTGCCTCTATAGTCACTCCCTGAGCTTGGCGTATTTCTTTATCAATACGTTTCTGCTCACTCTTGAATAGGTCCGCAGAGATGACTTTGTCATAGTACGTTTGGAGTAAATTTTCCTTCTCTGCCTGAAGCCGCAATACTCGCTGAGTTTGAGCTTTGGTATCAGTTTCAGCGTAGGCTCTCTCACTGCCAAGCTCGTTTTCAATTTGCTCGGATAACTTTTGGCGATCTGAAGCAGATAGGTTTAGGAGTTTAAGCTGGTTGATAACTTCTTGTTCTATCTTCTGAGCCGGTATGTATGGCTGGTTGCACTGTTGATTTTTACGGTTTAAACACGAATAGTATTCATACTTATGTTTACTGACCATATAACATAAGTGCCTATTACACCGGCTGCACAGCAACAGCCTGGATAGGTAGTGGTTGTGGCTGCGATTTTTTCGGCTCAAACGATATCGACTTTCACGGATAGCTTGACTGGCGGCAAATACAGCGGGCGTTACTAGCGGTTGATGATTTCCTTTGTACTCAATTCCGCAATACGTTACATAGCCAAGGTAGTAGCGGTTTTGTAAAAGTTTATTGAGACCACCGTGGCTTATCGGCTCTACCTTTGACCGAGAACGAAGCCTGGTACGCAAGCCACGTTTAGATAATTGGTCTAATAACTCTAACTCACTGTAGTCACCCGTTGCGTAGCATTCGAAAGCCCAGCGTATAAGTGGCGCTCTTGATTGATCTAGGGCAACCGTATGAACCTCGCGCCTGTTAACACGCTCCGTCACATTTATGTACCCGATTGGTGCTTGGAAGGGCGTACCTCCTCGCTTGGCTTTTTCTGTTGCTCCTTTCAACGCCTCAGCTGCTAAGTTTCTGCTATAGAATTCAGCAATAGTTGCCATTATGCCGTGCAGCAACCTACCGGATGGTGTTTCGTCTATATTCTCGGTTACGGAGATAAGCGTCGCCCCAGCCTTTTTAATAGCTAAGCCTATCATTACATCATCGTGAAGATTACGAGCTAATCGGTCTATTTTGTGGACGATAACGCATTGGATATTTTGTTTCTTATCACATAAGTCGTGTAATAACCGCTGTAGTTCCGGTCTGGATGCTGAACGAGCTGACTCGCCACGATCTGCATACTCCCTTATGCGAGTAGCACCCAGCTCTTTAGCTTTTCTTCTGCACGCTTCACGTTGGGCAGGGATAGAATAACCTTCTCGCTGATTGTTTTTTGTTGCTTGGTCGAGTGTTGAAACTCGTAAGTATATTGCTACCTTCATAGCAGGTCCTCCTTTATTGTTTTGTCTTTTTATAATGACCCCTCAATAGAGCTAGAGCGGCTATTAAACAGAAGGGGGCGTAATTAGTTCAACACCTTTGCAACATCTCAAGCGGTGTTCTGCACTGCAAACTCAAGTGTAACCGCTCTTGGTTGTAGTAGGCAAGGTACGCTAGTACCTTGCCTTGTAAATTGGTAGCGACCGGGCAGCTACTGCCCGTGCATTCTTCCTGGACTGTCCGGTTAAACCTTTCAATGTGGGCATTGTCATTGGGGCGCCTGACCCTACTGTGACGTACTACTGCCCCCTGTGCCTGTAACAACTCCTCGAAGTGTCTGCCAAACTCTGGGCCGTTGTCTGCTTGGACGGTCGTAAAGTGAAACCCTGCATGGGCCTGGCTGCGGCGGATAACATCCGCCGCAATGTCTTGCCCCAGCCTGGTGTGGTGCTCGGCGTACGCCCATCTGCTGTAGACGTCAACAAGAGTGTACAAATATGTCCGTTGTTTGGTGCGGTGGTCGTACAGATGGACGGTGTCGGTCTGCACCAGGTCACCTGGTTTGGTTGCATCTGGTCGTGGCAGTGGCGGTCGCCACTTGCGTTGCCACTTCTTGCGAACCACTAGCCCCAGTCGGTACAGCACCCGTCGTACCGTGCTGAGGGACACGACGGTACCCTCCCGCTGGCAGTAGGCGTGGACAATGGTCGCACAACGCTGGTACCTGTTTCGGTAGTACCGAATGCGGTCTACGACCGCTACTGAGACTGCTCGCCCAAAGAAGCGGGGACGGCTACTCCTGGTTGGTATATTCCAGACACAGGCACTCAAGCGGAAGCTACTCACACCCGTGACAGCATTGTTCCGCCCTGGACGGTTGTCGTTGGTGAGCTGGACATTCTGGTTGAGTGTATGCCACTTCCGTAGCCAGCGCCACAGCGTGGTGCGGTGGATACCGCTCTTGCGAGCGGCAACTGCTGGGGGTATGTTACGCTCGACCACGAGGCGTACCGCTTCGGCTCTCGCTTTTGGTAGTAAAGGGTTGTTAGAATAGCTCATGTGGCTGTTCTCCTGTTTAGATTTTGTACTCTTACAGTGTAGAACAGCCACATTTTGGTTGGCTAACGCCAACCAGGGCTATGTTGCAAAGGTATTGAGTCATTACGAGGGGGTTGATCTACTTTAAGTTTGTGATATACTAAAAGTTAAAGTTTAAAGTAAAGGTATAAAGTATGACAACTTCAAACTTACAAGTAACACTTCAAAGGCTCACAGATAAGAAGGACCAACTTCAAAAATTGCGTCCATTATCTACCGACTATCTAA
Organism: bacterium; assembly: GCA_029557395.1. GTDB lineage: Bacteria > Patescibacteriota > Saccharimonadia > Saccharimonadales > JACDBH01 > JAGQMT01. Next base: position 26,626 of record JAKQIK010000045.1, on the reverse strand, counting down.
AAAACCTGAGTGAATGGTTTAAGGTTGAGCTGACGTATAACTCAAATGCTATTGAGGGCAACACGCTCAATCGTCGTGAAACTGCACTTGTAATAGAAAAGGGCGTTACGGTTAAAGGTAAAACATTAACTGAACACTTAGAGGCTACCAACCACGCCGAAGCAATTGATTACGTTAAAGATCTAGCTGCGAATACTAAGCAGCAAGATCTCACCAAGCAAGATGTAATGAACATTCACAAGCTCATTTTGCAAAAGATTGATGATGAAAACGCTGGAAAGTATCGTAACGTACCAGTTGCGATAGCTGGTTCTGACGTTGAATTACCAGATCCACTTAAAGTACCTGAGTTAATGGAAGAATTTTTTACTTGGCTAAAGAGTAAGAGTGAGACGCATCCAGTTATTGTTGCTGCTGATGCTCACTATAAGCTAGTTAGAATACACCCTTTTGTAGATGGTAATGGACGAACCGCACGATTGCTTATGAACTTACTTCTTATGCAAGCCAATTATCCCATTACCGTTATTGGAAATGATAAGAGGGAAGATTATATCAATGCTCTAGAAAAAGCCCATATGACTGGTGACTTGAATGACTTCTACTCATTGGTTATTAAAGCTGTAGATAGCTCACTTGATGTATATCTTGGTAATAAAAAGCCAAGGGGAGTTAAAGAGGAGCGTCTACTTAAGATTGGAGAATTAGCTCGGGTCAGCGATACGCCAACTAGTACGATACGGTTCTGGACCAATGAGGGGCTATTAAAAGTAGCTAAAACTACTGACGGCGGCTACAGATGGTTTAATGAGAGTAGCCTAAAGACAGTTGAAAAAATCAAAGAACTACAAGCCAGGCGGCTAACACTTGATGAGATTAAAACTGAAATCAATAAAGCAAATCTGACGTCCTGATTGGCTTAGTAAACCTTCTTCGCTAGTTCTTCAGTGTATTTGTCTGAATATCCGCGTTTGCCTCTATCGGTAGAGGGCATCTTAAAGGTTAATTTAAAAGGTAGGGTAGCGTCCCAACAATACCGATTTGCAGTGAGCTCATATATTGACTATTTTAACAGAGGTAGTCAGTATAGACAAGTCAGTGGATAGGGCTTCCCCCTAGTCCGCCTGGCTTGTAAATTTTATGTTGATTTGATTGTGGTTATGATAAAATCTAATAAATGATACAAGTAGGTAAAGTAAACTCACCAAAATCTCGAAAGATTATTGTTGCTTTGGTTGTAATAATACTTATTATTGGAGCTCTAGTAGTGGCATTTGTTACTCTCAGGAAAAAGGAAGAGTCTAAACCTACAGCAGTAGTTAAAAATAATATTGCCTGTACTATTGATAATAAAATGACTATAGTTCAGGCTATTGGTTTTATCGAGCGAACAAATCCCGAGAAGTTAGCCTATACAGCAGAAGCTATCAAGAAGATAGAAGGGTTTGATACAGATCAGAACTGCTTGGCTGTTCTTGTATTTGACTCTTTAGGCAAGGGTGATATTGACGGGGCTCAAGCTTACTTGGACAAGATCAAGCCTATATATAAATCGGATGTTGATATGGGTGTAGGTAATCTCTATACGAGTAATCCAGATAAACTTGCTGAGTTTGTTACAAAAAACAGAGAGTTTATCGAGCAAACCGAAAAAATGCGTAAGGAATCAAATGGGGGATCAGAGGGTGCAGACCAGTAGTCTTTATCGATTGAATAGCTCAAGGATGGTAAAGTTTGTGTTGTTTTTTGCAGTTTGGTTAGTGATTATTCTCTTTTTTAATTATCAAAAAGCTCATGCAACAATATCACTTAATCCTGATCCTGGCGGCTGGATACCTGCGGGTGAACGGAATTATCTTATGAATTGCGATTCTTATCCAGAAAACCCTGCTGTTAATGCTTGGGTGAGCCCTACAGGATGGTCTGGCTCGTATGCTTCGGCAGCGCCATTTTTTGTAAATTCTAGTAGTCAGGCTATTGGTCTACGTATAAACTTCGCGGGGGCCGTATGTAGGTCTAATAATGTTGTCGCAGCGACCAATTTTCATGTGGTACCACAGCCTGGTGTGAGTTCGATACCAGATAAGCTACTCAACTTTAATCCTACTCGATCTACCCCTGGAACTTATAGGTTTGATTTTGCCGAATTTACCTATCTTCCACCAGGTGGTTTTACTACCTCTGGCTGGTACAACATACCGGTACCGATACAAAAAATAAATTGGTTTGTTCCTGCACCTCCGTTTAGGTGTGTCGGGTCGGGTGGGACGCGTTCAGGTCTCTCTGATTTTGGACCTTGCTATGCCCAGCCACTAACAGTTCCTGTCTATGTAGCTCTTGTGAACCCAGACAATGCACCAACAGGTACTGCAACTCCTCCATCATGTACTTCTCAGATAATCAATGGTTCGGCTTCTGATGCAGACAGTCCAGGCACGAATATAGACGTACATATTTATGCTGATGCACCGGCTGGTTCACCAGGGTCTGTTGGTATAGGTTCTTTCGCAACCAGCGGTCCTGGACACAATTTTAGTGCAAATGTTGGTGGCACTATGAGTAGAGGACCAAGGACATTCTACGTCTATGCTATTGGTGTGAATGGAAGTGGTCTTGCTAATGGTAACAATCCCCTCATAGCAACAGTTACCAGACCTGCCTGTGCCGGTACCTGCTCTATATCACAGAGTGCTGGCGTGATGGGTGCGACCTATGAAGTCACGGTAACAATAAATGACTTGGTGTCGTCTCCTTCTACACCAATTGGAAGATATAGTGTAAATTTCAGTGGACCTGGAAGTCCTACTTCCTCTGACGCTACTGGAAATATGACGGGAAACCAGGCCTTTAGTACTTGGACTGGCACTACCCCGAGTGCTCCTGGAAATTACGGTGTATCTGCCACGGTTAACTTTATCGATATAGGTACAAGTGTTACCTGTACTGGTATGAGTAATATCACCGTCTTCCTCAAACCCTACCTCAAAGCCTACGGAGGGGAGGTCCTCTCTGGTGGTGGATTCAATGTCGGTGGTACCTGTACGGTACCTTCACCCGCAGCACCTGCGCCTATCATTGGTGGCTTTGGTAGTGTCCAAGCCTTTACTTCTCAAAATGGTTCTGGCCAATATGTCGGTAGCTCATCACAGCTAACAGTCAGCTCTCTACTGCAAGTTAATGAGTTCTATTCTAATTCCCAAGCAGGCAACACAAGCCCCAAGAGCTTAACAATCGCTAACACAGGTACTACAGAAGGTAACAGTACCTACGGTGGTGGTAGTAAGAACACCCAATGTATCACGGACTACTACAATACTACCAAAGACCCTAGTATCAGTAGTGCTATAACTAACTTTGGTAGTGCTCTCACCGGTGCACCTGGCAGAAAACAATATACAGTGTCGTCAGGCGATCTTACTATTGGTGCTATTAACATCCCTCTCGATCATCAAATAGCAGTGTACGTAGATGGCGATGTCTTTATTAATGGCAATATATCCTATCAAACTGGTGCAACAAATATATCCGAACTACCAAATCTCTACATTATAGCCAAGGGTAATATATACATAGATAATGATGTTACTAATATTGACGGTACATTCATCGCCCAAACAGATGGACCAGACGTAAATGACAAAGGCAATATATACACCTGCACAGATTCCAACGATACTTTATTCCCAGCCGCAAATTTAGCAACTGCCTGTGATAAGCAACTAGTCGTCAACGGTGGTCTTGTAGCTCAAGAAGTCCGATTCCTGCGAACTGCAGGATCAATCGATACCTCAACTTCGTCTGTTGAGACACCAAACTATTCAAATGGTACCGGTACCGGTGCAGCTGAAGTCATCAACTACACACCAGAAGTCTACCTAGCTCCAAGTCCACTCCGAAACCCCAATGCAACCAACACCAATACAGGTAGTGCTGGTGCAGGTAGATACGATGCCATCAGATCACTGCCACCAATCTATTAAGCTCATCAAGCCTAAACAAGACTAATTCAAGCAAATCCCAACCCAAATCTAAATCTAAATCCCAATCCCAACCCGAATCTAAATCTAAATCCCAATCTCTTAAAATTAAGTGTTGATTTGATTGTGGTTATGATATAATTTTATTAATTATGATTATCGTCGACCTACAGAATAGATGTCTAGAGAATTGATGATAGATTTAACAAGGGTGGCAAATGAATATAACAGAAAAACGAAAAAATAACAGGAGAGAAAACTAGATGGGCTTGCTTAGTGGTGTATCTAGCTTTTTTGGATTGGATATTAGCTCCAATGCTATCCGAGTTGTCCAATTGCGAGGTAATGCTTTAGTAAAATACGGCCATATACCACTAGATAGTAATGTTGTTTTGTCTGACTCCAAGGCAGATCAACAGAAAATTGCTAGAGCAATTAAGGATTTAGTTGAACAGGCAGGGATATTAACCAAAGACGTTGCTGTTGGCCTGCCGTCAAACAAAGTATTTACATCTGTTGTTGATATTGAGCGCCTATCACCAGCTGAATTAAACAAAACCATTATGTATCAAGCTGATTCACTCATTCCTACTCCTGTATCAGAGAGTAAGCTAGATTGGGTTGTACTAGGTGATTCACCAAAAGAAGCTGATAAGGTCGAGGTACTGCTCAGTAGCGTGCCAAATGAATTTACAGAGGCAAGATTAGAAATGCTAGAGTCAATTGGCTTGAATGTTATTTCTTTTGAGCCAGATAGTATTGCACTGACTAGGTCGCTGACGGCACCTGACAATCCATTGCCAACCATGATTGTAGATATTGGTGGTAGGTCTACGGATATCGTTATCACTATGAACGGCGCACCTCGGCTTATTAGATCTATACCAACTGGTACCGATGCAATTGTACGATCGGCGGCCCAGAATTTGAACATTGATGACAATCAAGCCCAGCAGTTTGTATTCAAGTTTGGCATCAGTAAAGATAAGCTAGAAGGTCAAGTGTATAACGCAATTATTGGTACAGTCGATCTACTCGTGGGTGATATCGATAAATCAATAAAGTTCTTCCTGGGTAGATACCAAGGCACAAATATTGACAGAGTTATTGTTTCTGGTGGTGCTTCTGTTTTGCCAGAGTTCCCTCTGTACTTAGCAAACAAGTTTGGTCTAAATATAGAAATTGGTAACGCATGGCGTAACATAGCATTTCCGTCAAATAGACAAGATGAATTGATTGCTATTTCTAATAGCTTTGCGGTATCGGCCGGACTTGCGGAGAGGGTAGAGTAGTAATGATACAGTTTAATCTCTTACCAGATGTAAAAGTTCAATATATCAAGACCCAGCGTACTAAACGTATGGTAATGCTAACCTCGGTTGTTATTGCGGGTGTATCGGTTTTGATTGTGGCGATGACATTTTCGTATAGTTTGACTCAAAAACGCCATTTGACAAATCTCAATAAACACATTAAATCCATAAGGACTGAGTTAGAGTCGAACAAGGAATTAACCAAGATATTGAGTGTTCAGAACCAGCTAAATACCCTACCTCAGCTTTATGCAGGACGACCTGCAGCTGATAGATTGCCGGTATATATAGAGCAGACTACGCCATCTAATGTCAGCATTTCCAAGCTAACAATAGATTTTTCTACAAGTACCATAGAGGTCTCTGGCAGTGCAACTAGTCTAAGCTCTGTAAATACTTATGTTTATACCTTAAAATTTACTAAATTCAAGCAAAATACCGAAAATGCATCGGACGAAAAAACTGAGTCCATCAATGCATTCAAAGATGTAGTAATGACGAAGTTTGGTACGGAAAAAGGTCAATCATCATATACTATTAACTTAAATTTTGATCCATTGATATTCGATGGGACGAAGTCGATTAGTCTAGAAGTCCCAAGCTTAATTACTACATATTCACAGCAATCAAACACAAGTCCATTTACTGGCACTCAACAACAGGACAAGTCATCTGGAGGAAACCAATGAAAGATATAAGTTCCAAAAAAGTACAGATTGACAAGGGTCAAGCAACAATATTTGCTACAGTTGCGATAGCCTCGGTAGTGACTATTTTTTCTCTAGTTTCTAGCAAGAGTCTTTGGTCTAATTCGAGGTACTTGGCTAAAGTAATAGACAAAAAAGAAACAGCACGGGATCAGCTAGAAGAGAATAAAGCTGCAATTGGTGAACTTACCAAAGCCTATCAAAAGTTTGACAACCAAGAAACCAATCTCATGGGAGGTAGCAAAAATGGTACTACAGATAGAGATGGCTCAAACGGAACTTTGATATTAAATGCATTACCAAATACATATGACTTTCCGGCCTTGGCCTCTAGTATTGAGAAGATGCTGGCAGGTTATCAGATAGATAGTATTACGGGTAGCGATGATATTATTGCACAAAGTTCTAGTGCCCAAGCTCAGGTAACAGAGATACCTTTTTCATTTACAGTCACAACAAACTTCTCAGAATTAAAGAGATTAGTAGGGTCATTTGATAAATCCATCAGGCCATTTAGTTTAACCAAGATAGAGTTTTCTGGTAACGGCGACGCCTTAAAAGTCGATATTGCTGCAAAAACATACTATCAGCCAAACACCAGCCTTAAAATAACAGAGGAGACAGTCAAATGAAACAGCAAGACATAGCTATACTAATAATAATAGTATTCTTTGCCGGCATTGCTTCATTTTTTGTAGCTAGCAAGTTTGTTGCGCCTCATAAAGAAGTAAAAGCCGAAACTGTGACGGCTATATCCAAAGATTTTAATACAAATAATGCTAGCAATATTAATACGGATTCGATTAATCCTACTGTACGTATCGAGATAGCTCCGACCAATAACGAACAACCATTTAATAATGGCCAATGATGAGTATAGGCTGGCAAGATGAGTGTATTATCCGCCTCGACTCAAAAACAGGTTGAAGATCAGCTTGTAGAGGATAAGCTGATTGAGCGTGAGCGTCTGGATGATTTGCGCAAAAAATCCGAACAAACTACTACCCCTTTGTTTGCATTATTAGTTTCAGACGGAGGGGTCAACCCAGAAGATTTGACTCGTGTTACAGCCAAAATTACAAAAATTCCCTATGTTAACCTAGCAAATGCTCCAATAGAACAGTCTACTCTCGAACTATTGCCCCAGGATATTGCCGAGAGGTATATGGCAGTGCCTTTGGGTGAGATGCAACACCGTCTGGTGATTGCCATGCTTGACGCTGATAATGTTCAGGCTGTGGATTTTTTGAGCAACAAGATCGGCCGTCCATTAAAGGTTTATACGGCTTCAGAGCAGGGGATAAGGGCAGTATTGTCGCAGTACAAAGCTCAGATTGACACTTCATTTACCGAAGAGACTGCCGTCGACCAACAGATAGAAGAATCCAAGAAAAAAGGTGACAAAACGATCCGGACTATTGTCCAGGATTCGCCAATTAGCAAAGCCTTGAGTACAATTTTGGAATATGCAGCCAAGAATCGTGCTAGTGATGTTCATATTGAGTCACTAGAGCATGAACTCAAAATTAGAGCCAGGATAGACGGTGTACTCAGAGAAATTATGAAATTGCCAAAGAGTACAGAGGCACCGCTGGTAAGTCGAATAAAAATTTTGAGTAACCTAAAAATTGACGAGCACCGTATACCGCAAGATGGGCAATTTACTATAAGGGTAGACGAAAAAGAGATCGATCTTCGTATTGCTATCTCGCCTGTTGTTTGGGGCGAGCAGGTGGTTATTCGTCTTTTAGACAAATCTGGTACCAGCCTCAAATTAGAAGACATGGGTTATCGTGGTCGAGCTCTCAGAACTATTCGCAAGGGTATAGCAAGCCCAAATGGTATGGTACTGACGTCTGGTCCTACTGGCTCTGGTAAGAGTACTAGCCTTTATGCCCTTATTCAAGAGATAATGGATGACTCAATCAATATCGTAACTCTCGAGGATCCGGTTGAGTACAAAATGAGTGGAATTAATCAGATACAGGTGAACGCAGATGTTGGCTTAACTTTTGCCGCTGGACTGAGGTCAATACTTCGTCAAGATCCAGATGTAGTTATGGTTGGTGAGATTCGTGATGCCGAGACAGCTAGTTTGGCAGTGCAGGCTGCGCTAACCGGCCACTTGGTCTTTAGTACTCTTCACACCAACTCTGCAGCTGGTATCCTCCCGCGTTTACTCGATATGGGAATAGAGCCGTTTTTGATAGCTAGTACAGTCAGGGCTGTTATTGGGCAGAGGCTAGTACGCAAGATAGCCGAGCCCGAAGCTTATCAGTCTGACAAATCTGAAACAGCTATGTTACAAAAGTTTATCGGTGGGTTACTACCAGAAAAAGAAGCCGATATTTCAGCCTACGCCAAAGATTTGGGCTATGAGAACTTGCCACTAAGGGGTCAAAATGCTTATACTTTATACAAAGGCAAAGATAGTCCCGAATCTCCAGGAGGATACAAGGGCAGGCTCGGTCTATACGAAGTCTTTGAAGTAACAGAAACCATTCAGGATTTAATTATGAAAAGAGCATCTAGTTCAGAAATACAAAAGGTTGCCCAATCTGAGGGGATGGTTACGATGCAACAAGATGGTTTCCTCAAGACTCTAGAGGGCAAAACAACAATAGCAGAGATATCCAGGGTGGCATCGGATGACACAGCATAATTTTAAGGGGGCGGGCACAATGAAGGAAAATAAGTCAAAACAAATCAAACAATTTATAGCGGGGGTTGACCGCTAATGCCAAACGCACAGCCAAGAATAGAAATCCTGCTAGAAGAAGTTATCAAGCGCAAAGCTTCTGACCTCCATCTTCAGGTTGGTCTGCCACCAATGCTTCGGGTCGACGGTGCTCTTACCCCAATTGTAGCCACAGATCCACTGACAGAAGAAACAGTTGAGCTACTGATATTTGCCATACTTGACGAAGACCAAAAACAAATTCTGCTCAAAGACAAAGAGTTTGATTTTAGCTTTGCTTTTGGTGATTTGGGTCGTTTTCGTGTCAATGCCTTCCATGAGAGGGGCAATTTAGCAGCCGCGCTACGACTTATTCCGAACGAAATTATGACTGCCGAACAACTTGGTTTGCCACCTATTATGTCCAAATTTACAGAGTATCCTCGTGGTCTCGTACTAGTGACCGGCCCTACGGGTTCTGGTAAATCAACTACGCTAGCCGCTTTGATACACAAGATTAATGCCGAGAGGGCTGCGCACATTATCACCATCGAGGATCCTATCGAGTATACGCACAAGAGCAACAAGTCGGTTATAGTTCAGCGTGAAGTCCACTATGATACATTTTCATTTAGTGCGGCCCTGCGTAGCGCACTGCGTGAGGACCCAGATGTAGTACTTATCGGTGAGATGCGTGATCTCGAGACTATCGCGGCGGCTATTACAATCGCAGAGACAGGGCACTTGGTGTTTGCAACACTCCACACCAACTCGGCGGCTCAGAGTATCGATCGTATGATCGATGTCTTTCCTCCGCACCAACAGCCACAGATTAGGGCCCAGTTATCTAACATATTGATGGCTATCTGTTCACAGCGCCTGATACCAACCATTGGTGGTGGTCGTATTGCCGCGGCCGAGGTGTTGATTGGTACACCCGCCGTTCGCAATATTATCCGCGAGGGCAAAACACATCAGCTAGACGCGGTCATTCAGACCGGGGCAGAGTTTGGTATGCAGAGTATGGACAAGACACTTGTTGGGCTAATTCACTCAGGTACAATTAGCTACGAAGAAGCGCGTAACTTTGCGATAGATATTGATGAGCTAGATAGGTTGATGAGGGGTTAATCCATGTTAACGTTTCGTTATATTGCCAGAGATAGTAAAACCGGCGAAAAGGTCAAGGCCGAGGTCCAAGCTGATAGCAAAGAAGCTGCCGCCAAGCTTATCAAGCAAGAAGGTCTTGCTCCAATCGATATTGTTCTCAAAGATGCCGCTGGTGATAACATATTTAGCAAACTGACAAATCGTGTCAAAGCCAAAGATAGGATATTGTTCGCTAGACAGCTAGCTACTCTTATTAACGCAGGTCTGCCATTGGTGCAGAGTCTTCGTAGTGTATTAGATCAGACTCAGAGCAAACCACTCAAAGTAATAATTAGCCAAGTAATATCCGATGTCGAAGCTGGTAGTACCTTGTCTGACGCACTAGGTAGGCATCCTAAGGTGTTTGATCAGATTTTTATCAACTTGATAGCTGCAGGTGAGACATCTGGCACGCTAGATGCGGCACTCACCAGGATTGCCCTGCAACAAGAAAAAGATGCCGAAATTGTATCCAAGGTACGCGGAGCCATGGCTTATCCTGCGATTGTATTACTAGTGATGGTCGGTGTGGTTGGGTTTATGGTTGTGAGTGTTCTGCCACAGGTAGAGGTGATATATAAAGATATGCCTGGTGCAAGTCTACCGATTAGTACTAAGCTCTTGCTAGCTCTCTCTCACATGATTATTAATTACTGGTGGGCAGTGATAATTATAGTGGTAGTATTGATATTTTTGACTACCAGATGGGCTAGGACAGGGCCAGGCAAGCTATATATAGACAAACTAAAGATGAAGACATGGCCGTTTGGTGAGCTATTTATGAAGGTTTATATGGCCAGATTTGCACGTACTGGTGCCACGCTTGTAGCTAGTGGTGTGCCACTGCTACAGGTACTAGATATAGTGTCTAAATCTATCAGTAACGTACATGTCGAAGCTTCTATCAAAAAAGCTATGGACAAGGTCAAAGGTGGCAAAGCATTGTCCGACTCGCTAGAAGGCGACCCAAATTTCCTTGAGCTTGTACCCAAGATGCTCCGTATCGGTGAACAATCTGGCTCGATGGAAGATATGATGAACAAAATAGCCGAATATTACGAAAAAGAGGTCGACAATCAGATAAAGACCATCTCTACCATTATTGAGCCGCTTATGATGATTGCCCTTGGTATCGTAGCCTTTATCCTCGTGGGTGCTATCTTGCTACCTATCTATGGATTGGCGGGCCAAACAGGTATAGGTGGCTAGGACAAAAAAGCGATTAAAGATATACGGATGGCGATTAATAAATATAAGTAAGGTTTATTGTGCTGATATATTTCCTAGAATCGCACCCACAGTTTGGTGTAGTAGCTAGGGATATTATTATGAGTAGCACATCCAAGCCAGTGATATTGTCGGTACTGGCTTACCAAGAGGTACTGACTAGCTTTGCTCTCAGAGACAGAGATTCGCTAGCTGTGGCCAGAGGAGCTATTGACTCTATGTACAACGTAAAATTCGTCAGTGTTAGTCAGAGGATTGCAACTATTGCGGTTGAGTTGAGTGCTGAATATGGCAAAAAACTTCTAGGTTACGATGCTATACATATAGCTACTGCTATTGACAGTGGTGTAGACAAGTTCTACACCAACGACGCCTGGGTCGCCTCTATCGGCAATATTGAGCGACTCCAGATCTTCCCACTTATTTAATAAGCAAGATCTTGATCTAATTTGATATTAATGTATCTGACAAGTATATTTTAATATTTACAAAATGTAATGCGCTATGATATATTCATTACTATGAAAACAGTAAAAGCCACAATAACTAGCAAAAATCAGCTAACAATACCTATCAAATATGTAAGGAATCTTGGACTCGACACTACTCGTCAAGTCACTGTGACTCAGAGAGGTGGCAAGCTGATAATCACCCCGCTAGTCACAGATATCAACTCTAAGCTAGACCAGATTTGGGGTGAGTTTGCTCAAGACAGGCTAGGTGAGTGCCAACCACAGCAGTCAACAGAACTTAGTCAGTCCGCACAAGCCTATAAAGACCGTTCGACGGGCAAGCCTTACCTATGAAGCTGATTGATACGAATATCCTGATCAGATTCTTTAGCAATGATCTGCCAGTAGAGGCGGCTAGTGCCAAGCAACTACTTACGTCGTGCAAGGCAGGCAGTCTCATAGTCACAGATTATGTGCTGGCAGAGTTATGTTTTGTTCTGGAATTTAATACATTTTATCGCTATCCCAGAGACAGAGTTGGTCGTTGTCTGGGTGTTTTGTTAGACTTAAATTCTGTGCATTTATCTGTATTTGCAACCAAGGCTATAAGTTATTACATGGACGATCCAAAATTAGACATGACTGATTGTTTGCTGTTAGCTCAGTCACAAATCGACTCCCATGATCTAATGACATTAGACAAACACCTAGCAAAACTATCCTCCATCAAATAGTCGTCCTTTTAGACGACATAGTTTAGTGCCATGCTTTTCAAAAACTGATTTGTCATCATAACTAACTGTAGTCGGGTTTTCGAGGACTGTTTGTAGTACAGGATAAAGAGTCTGTGGCTCTTTATCTGGATAAGTTCCGCAGAAACAGATTACAGTTTCGTTATTATGATTAGTTATGTTTTTTGAAACTGCCTGTCGGCTTTTGGTTTCTGTTTTGCCGAAATAAAATGGAAGGGTTATGTATTTTGAGACAAAAGAGTGAGCTATGATTTGTTTCTTTGTCAAAATAAGGTGAGTTTTCTGCCGAAACTAGAAAGTATGGCCGAGAGCTTGTGGACAACGGGGGTAGCTTTTGACCATAAAAAGCTTGTGTTTTGTCTGCCGAGGCTGTATCATCAGTTTATATAAATAATAAAATGCATTTAGTCAAAGGGGGCATTTGCACTATGAGTCATAAAATAAACAACCTAAGACGTAAGTCAGAAGGATTTACAATCATCGAGGTCCTGATTGTGCTAGCTATCGCTGGTTTGATCATGCTGATTGTCTTCTTGGCTATCCCAGCTCTAAGGCGTAATCAGCAAAATACAACTATGCGTAGCGAAGCTAGCAGGTTATTGTCTGCGATTACAGAATACGAGTCTAATGCTAACGGGCAACAGGTTAATTCAACAGCAAGACTTACTAGTGTTAAAACTAATGCAGGTACATTGACGCAACTTACCGGTACAGGAACTTTTATTACCGCGGCGGCCAACGGTACTAACTTAACACCAGGAAGTTACCAGGTGGCAATTGGAACATGTAACGGTACTGATATTGTAATTGGCGCTACAGGAAGTAGGGTTTACGCTCTCAGATTTGGCCTTCATGGCGGTACGCAGGCTTGTATACAATCTTAATCTGATATAGGTTAAAAATAATTATTAGGACAGTCATCAGTTTGAGGGCTGTCCTTTTATAGTATCGATTTTTACGGTGTTAGAGTATAAAGATGTTATTATGATACTAATGTTTATAGTACTAATCGGTTTTTTGGGACTGTGTCTAGGGAGTTTTGTCAATGCTCTGGTTTGGCGCATATACATGCAGGATCGGTTATTGCAGAAGGCAGAGTCAAAATCGGCCAAAAAATCTCAAAAAAAATCCACAAATATCCGTAACCAAAAATATTCTATCCTTAATGGCCGTAGCATGTGCACGTATTGTAAGCACGAGCTTTCATGGTATGACCTTATTCCGGTGGTGAGCTGGCTGTCTGTCGGTGGCAAGTGCAGATATTGCAAAAAACAAATATCTTGGCAATATCCGGTGGTAGAAGTAACTACATCTCTACTATTCGTAATGTCTTATATTTTTTGGCCATTGGGGTTAAATAGCTGGCTAGATATCCTTAGCTTTGGCGTATGGCTGATACTCCTGACGGGCTTTATGGCTCTGATTGTGTATGACATACGCTGGATGCTACTGCCAAACAGGTTAGTATATCCTATGGCTGTATTAGCCCTGGTGCTGGCTATAGTCAACATTATCTTCCAGCCTGGTGGCATAGACTTCGTGCTTGCTGTCAACACACTAACTAGTTTATTTATTGCTTCCGGTATCTTCTATATAATATTTTGGCTATCAAATGGGCGTTGGATTGGTGGTGGCGATATCAAGATAGGTATTGTGATTGGCCTACTCCTCCAGGATCCGGCTGAGTCTTTTCTGGTATTATTCTTAGCATCTATCATTGGTACAGTTGTGGTTGTACCAGGATTGTTAACTGGCAAGCTCACTAGGTCTAGTAAGATACCGTTTGGACCATTTTTGATTGTTGCTACTATCCTTGTTTATATCTTTGGCCGGTCCATCATCAACTGGTATGTTGGTAATATTTTGTTATTGAAATAAGCTTTTGAATAATAGTTTGCTATATTCTTTTACGCTTATGTTATAATTCATGCATGAAGCGTTGGCTAAACCGTGGCCATCTGAACAGGGGTGGCGACAGACGGTATAATGATGGCTATACAATAGTCGAAACTCTGATAGTACTGGCAGTGACAGCAGTATTGTTTACTGGTATTATGATATCTTTCAGAGGTAGACAGGCCAGGGTTGCATTTTCTCAATCTGTTCGCAACTACGAAGCCATGCTACAGAATATAGTTAGTGATGTATCCAAAGGCTACTTTTCTTCTGATGGTTACAAGTGCGAGATGTCAGGACCAGATCAAAGTCCTACTGTAACTCCTGATGCCTCTGGGCGAACAGGTACAAATGGAGACTGTGCATTTTTCGGTAAGGTGTTAATGCCTGATGGGCAAACAAATGATATATACCCACTTATAGGTTTGAGGATTATCCCTGAGACGGGCGAAGATAATCCTGGCTTGATGCATGGTATGAAGGGTGTACATAATGACGCACTTTTCACGGCTGCACCAGATTTGTTACAAAAAATACCAAACACATATCAACTATCAGTAAAGAAAATTGTAGCTATTAACTCACCAAGCACTGACCTACGTGCATTAGTGTTTACATCGTTTTTAGATTTTAATAAATCACAAGGAGATGGTGATAACACAGTCCAATTTATTGCCTTTAGAGAACCGTTCTTTGACCTATTAGACGGTAAAGTTCTTTCTAGCAAGTATTTTATGACTAGTGGTGGTGAGTATAATCTATTTACGTCGAGTGGCGAGCTTCTATCTAGAGAAGGAGTTATGATTTGCTTGGAGGGATCCAACGGGCAACAGGCTCAAATAAGATTAGGTTCAAAAGGCTCAGCTACCGAAATATCAACCGAAATCGATACACATCCTACTAGTGGAGATATATGCGCATGATATTCAAGCATCGTACAATACTAGGTAATAGCAAGGGCGACACAATCATTGAAGTTTTGATAGCCATAGCTGTAGTCAGTAGCGTGCTTGGTATCACTTATTCAATAATGAACAAGAACATCCAGACCACCAGAGACAATCAAGAACGGTCGGAAGCATCCAAAATTGCTCAAGGTCAGTTAGAGTTATTGCGTACAGCTTGGTTTAGTGTACCCGTAAGTAAGTTTACCTCACAGGTGGCGGTGGGTAATTTTTGTATGAAGGAGGATATGACATCTGCAAACGTGTCTAATCCCAATCAGCTAGACGACCTAGGTTACGATCTTAGCTGTATAAAAGATGATCTTTACTACTACTTCATCGCCAAGAACAATGCTGATATAAATAATCTTAGCTATACAGTTACTGTAAGATGGAATCATCTTGGCGGTGGCAGGAGTGAAATAGTAATGGCATATAAGGTACAATAAGTATGCGTAACAACAAAAGTGACAATAAGCTTACTAATCAAACAGGCTTTACAATAGTTGAGCTTATGATTGCAACAGTTATATTTTCTATGGTGCTCCTTGTGTGTTCTTATGCTATTATCCACGCTGGCCGGATGTATTATAAGGGTATGATCATGAGCAAGACGCAGGATACTGCCAGAAAAATCATAGACAGTGCATCAGATGCTATTAAGTATGATAAGTCTCTGAATATTGTTAAAAGGGATATTGGTGGCGACCCTTCTTCTATTTGTATTGGTAGTTTGCGGTATACATTTTCAAAAAATAAACGATTAGGCCAATCTGGTGTAGAGCATGTGCTATGGCGTGATAACATTAGCGACTCAACTTGTCCCCACGCGGATATAAATAACCCAAATCCAAATCCCAGTAGTCTTGGAACAGAAATGTTAGGAGAAGGTATGAGATTAGTAAAATTTGATATATATCAACCTCCCACGAGCTCATTTTGGGTTGTGGATGTAAGGGTAAGTTTTGGCGATGATAATGATTTTGTATCAGAAGATTTATCTGCGACGCCAAAAGTTGAAAAGTTTAGTTTGTGTAAGGGTATAAATGCTGGCGGTCAATTTTGCGCAGTTAGTTCTTATTCAACAACAGTAAAAAATAGGTTATAATCATGAGCAATATGGGAGCATACAAGAATAATAATATTCAAACAACAATATATATTCACAAAAACGAAAATGGGATAGTTGCTATCTTTTCTGTACTTGTGATAATGGGCATTCTTGGTTTGCTTGCGCTTGGGTTTTCTTCAATTATCCGCCAAGCTCAGAGGCGTACATTGGATGATCATCTGAGCAATCAAGCTTTTTATGCTGCCGAGAGTGGTATAAATATGGCTATAAACAAGATAAATTCGGGGGGAGCACCACTTTCAAAAAAATATGATTGCCCACAAGGTGCTGATTATGATTATAGCATTGATCCAGGCAACAATATTATGGTTAGTTGCTTGTTGGTGAATCCTACTGTAAAGAGCATTGAAAACAGTTTGATAGATTCAAACGGGACAGTTAATAGCGCTCAGCTTAGTGCATTATCTAGTCGTATCGTTATAGGGTGGGACTCGGTCAAGAGGTCGGACACCATACCCTCTACTGTACCAAATCAATTACCGGATAAGGATGTATGGAACACGGCCAGTAATATTGGCGTCTTGAAGATAGAATTAATACCAAAAACAGCATCACTAAATCGAAATACTCTTGTAAATAACTCATTTATTTTCTATTTATACCCATCACCCCCGAGCGTGAGTGATACGGTAGCCATTAACAACACGACTGATAAGGGTCGGATAATCCAGTCGAGATGTGATACATCGCTTACAGATGGATATAGGTGTCTAAGTAAAATAGATCTGAGCGGAATTGGAGTGCCTACAGATGAATATTATGTAAAGCAATCATCTTTATACAGAGATGTTAGTACAAGTATTAGTTTTAATGATTCCAGTGATGCACAGGTAGACATTACAGGTAGTCAAGCCTTGATTGACTCTACTGGCAAAGCTAACGATGTTTTCCGTAGGATTCAGGTCAGAGTACCTATAGATAGTTTGAACACCGGAGGGACTGTTTTCAATACCTACGCAATCTTTAGCGGTGATAGAATATGCAAGAGATACAGCATGTCTGGTAGGGCTGCTGGTGCCGAATATAAAGACGATTGCGCCCCTCCTGGGCCAGATGCTAGCGGTACTGTCGCATCCGCCAGTACAGGAGGTAATGTAGGTATAGGTACTTGCGATGGGTCACCTAGCCAACCCGCAAGCTGTAATACAGGTGGGTCTAGTGGTCAGAAATTTGTTTGGGAGTTTGCTTTTGTAAATCGCTCAAATAACGCACCGTCTGTTGTAGCAAGCTGTACTTGGGTATGGGGTGACGGAACCAGTGATAATTTTACAGGTTATGGATGTATGAATGGGGACACGGTCAAGCATACATACCCTGATCTAGGAACTATCATCGACAATAGCAATGGCGCTAATGGCTGTAGGAGATATAGGGTGACGCTAATAATGAGGTTTACTGCATCCTCGGGTATTTCTCCATCGCAGACATCAACGTCACGTGGGCCTGTAGATTCACCTAGGGGGCAGGCAAACGATGTTCCTAATGGAATATGCCATGGCAAATACCGTCCTTATCCATAGGTTATTGTTAAAATAAGTAGCGTGTTATCGACGGTCTTTAGCATGAAACTGCTCATAGGACTCTTTTAGATGTGAATCTGTAATGTGTGTATATATCTGAGTGGTGGATATGTTGCTATGTCCGAGCATGGCCTGTACAGATCTGATATCAGCTCCGTTCATGAGTAGGTCTGTAGCAAAACTATGTCTCAATGTATGCGGGCTAACATGTTTGGTGATACCAGCGAGTAGGGCATATTTTTTGACAAGCCTTTGGACAGACCTAGGTGTTAGTCTAAAATAATCACCATCTGTTGTGATACTTTTGCTCGTTTTTCCGATACGTACAAACAGTGGCTGTTTGTTATCATCTCTTTTGTCTAAATATTCTTGTATCCATATTGATGCATCTTTACTAATAAAGATAGGCCGGTCTTTTTGACCTTTTCCTCGCACCATAAATTCTCGTCTCTTTAGATTAATATGACTTTTGTCTATGCTAACTAGTTCAGAGACTCGCAAACCGCTAGAAAATAATAACTCCAAAATAGCCCTATCCCGGAGTCCGGCCAATGTGTTAATATCTGGTTGGCTAAAAATCCTCTCTAGCTCGTCTGTGTCCAGAAACGTTACTTGTTTGCGATTAGATTTGGCAAGTTCTATTTTGTCAGCTGATAAGGTAGGAATATCGCGTTTAGAACAATATTTCAAAAAACTACGCAGTGCTATCAGGTGATAATTCTGTGTATTTTTTTGTAGTTCATCTGACGTATTTGTACCGAGTTTATTGAGCCATAAGCGCCATTTTCTAACCAATTCCGTATTGATATTGGATACATCTAGGTCGTCGCCCGCGAAGTCAGTGAGACGAGTAAGATAATGGTCATAATTCTGGATAGTTTTTTGAGATCGATTTTGTTCAATCTCCATATATTCCAAGAAGTCGACTCGAATTTTTGATACTAGCATAAGGGTATTTTAACACACGTATAAAATTTTAACAGAGGTAAAATTGAATAAATATTTTATACAAAACTTCTATATGCTGTCTTTAGTAACAGTATTCTGGTATATTATTTATTAAGTAAAAATTAATAAGAAGGAATTTATGGAACGTACGCTAATAATATTGAAGCCAGACGCTGTAAAGCGTGGTATCGTTGGCGAGATACTAACAAGATTTGAAAGAGTAGGCTTAAAAATCGTCGCTTCTCGGATGTTTCAACCAACATCAGACCACTATTTTGAACATTATGAGAACATTGGCAAAATGGTGTCGCGACGCGGCCAGGATAAGTTTGAGATAACTCTTAGGATGATGCAAGAAGGGCCAGTGATAGCCTTTGTGCTCGAGGGTGTTGAAGCAGTTGCTTTAGTGCGCAAGATGGTTGGTACTACAGAGCCAAAGTCTGCACAGCCAGGGACTATACGAGGTGACTATGCTCATATTAGCTTTGGGCATGCAGACAAAGAGGGTATTGGCATACCGAATATTATCCATGCATCAGGCGATCCAGAAGAGGCACAACGAGAAATCGATCACTGGTTTAGCGATAGCGAAATTTTTGATTACGAAACTGTTTTTGAAGTCTATACTCAGGCCAAGCATCGCAAATCTAAATAGCCTATCGTCTACGCTCAAAGATACTATCTATCTGTTTTGACTTAGACAAACCAGCTGTCTATGTTAGTATATATCCTGATTACAGATGCCCCTGTAGTTCAAGGGATAAAACATCTCTCTCCTAAAGAGAAGCTCCAGGTTCGAATCCTGGCGGGGGCACCAGATTTATACTTGTTGGTGTAACCAATGAGCAAAATGACTGGATAAGTCTGGTACAATATTGTTTTTGGCTAATGGAACTGAAGATATTGGTGATGATATGCCGATTAGGTATTTCAAAGAGCAATTTGATGACGAGGTTGTGCTATTAGTGTTTCGCAAACACCCAGTTGTTATGCGTAGGGGGCTCGTATTTGCTTGTGTTGGACTACTGATACCAATGCTCGTAGTAGTGGGTATGAATTTTGTTTATGCAAATAACCCCGAAAAACTACCGACCGTTATGACTTTTTATATAGCGCTAGCAATAGGATTTTTATTAGGGCTGTTGATTATGTTACCTTGGTGGATTAGCTGGAACTATAGTGTTTATATTTTTACGGATCAGCGTATGATACAAATTACCCAAAAAGGCTTGTTCAAGCGAAGTATGGTGGCTATCGGTGTTGATCAAATTCAAATGGTTAATTATGAAATTGATGGAATTGAGCAGACTCTGCTAGGATTTGGTACAATAGTTGTACAAACTTATGTGGGGAGTCTGACCATTAGTCATGTCCATCACCCAGCTAAGATCCAAAAGAAACTTCTACATTTACTGAGAGATCTTGGCCATAGTATGGGTGCTGGTTTATCTCCACAGCAAGAAGGAATACAAGATGAAGAATAAATTCTCAAAAGTTAAAGATTCGGTTAAGAAACCCATCAACAAGATTAGGAAAAAAGATAGTGAGACCACGGTCTCTACCAAGTTGCCATACATAACCAATGAGACAGTTGCAGAGCATAGAGAAGAAGTGCTGGCCGGTGCTCGTAAGTATATCTATCCATTACAACACTCAAAACATAAGATAGTTTGGTTATCAATATCAATATTTTTACTAACATTAGTCCTGTTCATTGTTTATTCACTCCTAAGCCTATATAAGTTTCAGAGTACATCCACGTTTACTTATAGAGTTACGCAGATTGTACCTTTTCCAGTAGCTAGAGTAGATGGTAGGTTTGTATCTTATGAAAATTATTTGTTTGAGCTAAGGCGCAACATCCATTATTACGAAAATCAGCAAAAGGTAAATTTTTCTACCAGTGAGGGCCAAGAGCAACTAAAAGAACTAAAGAAGCAATCACTTGATCAAGTAATAAACGATGCGTATGTTAAGTCTCTGGCCGAAAAAAATGACGTATCTGTATCTGCTGAAGAATTAGAGAAAGGATTGGATTTGATATCTAAGCAAGATAGACTTGGCTCGGATAAGAAAATGCTAGAAGATGTCCTTCGAGACTATTGGGGTTGGTCTTTGAATGACTTTAGGCGAGCCTATAAGCAACAAGTATTAGCTAGGAAGGTTGTCGATAAGCTTGACACTGAGGCTCATGCAAAGGCTAATTCTGCCCTTGATAAGCTAAAATCAGGTGCCGATTTTGCAGTAGTGGCTAGTGAATTCTCAGATGATGAATCCACCAAGGCTAACGGTGGTGAATACGCAACCGAAATAACAACTTCAAGCAAGGAGTTGTCAGCCAAGGTAACAGAAATAGTTTTTGCTCAACAGGTAGGCCAGTATTCTAATATTATTAATGCAGATTATACCCTAGAAATCGTTAAAACCTTGAGTATTGAAAACGGTAAGGCCAGGGCAGCACATATTCAGATTAATCTCAAAGATATCAAACATTACATTGATGAACAAAAACAAAAAAGCTCGCTAAAGAAGCTGATTGATATTCCAGAGGTACAATCTGGACAAGAATTGACAGTACCAGGGCAAGGTCCGGTAGACCCAGGGCCCAGTAGGTAGCCTTTTGTGGTGTATAATCTCAGGTAGTTTCTATTAGTGCCGAAGTAGCTCAGCTGGTAGAGCAGCTCATTCGTAACGAGCAGGTCGTGGGTTCGAGTCCCATCTTCGGCTCCATAATGTTCTAGTTTTGTGTGTTGTTATGGCTTACAAAAAGCACGACCTCATCACTATTCATCTTGATAAACCGTGTGTATATCAGCTTACTATTCAATCAGAAAGGCTTATTTCTCGTGAACTCAAACCACCACTGGTGGTTTTCGGGTCGTGGGCCCACAGTCCCATCTTCGGCTCCATGGGTTAACACATGAGTGCTGATAGTTGAAAAATAAGTAAATAATTGCTAAAATAACTGGGTTGGATTATCTTGCGCTCGTGGTGTAGAGGCCTAACATGCCTCCCTGTCACGGAGGAGATCGCCGGTTCGAATCCGGTCGAGCGCGCCAAACAAAGGCCCCCAAGGCATAGCCTGGGGGTTTTTGTTTGGTGTGCTCCAGTGATTTGAACCGGCGAAGAGTGAGCAAAGCGAACGGCCGGTTCGGCGTAGCGAAGTAAGAAAAGAAAGCGCCGATAGGCATTTTCTTTTCACCTGAGCGAAGAAGGGCGAAGCCCGCTATCCGGCCCCGGCGCGCCAAACAAAGGCCCCCAAGGCATAGCCTGGGGGTTTTTGTTTGAGCAATTTATCCAGTCAGAACAGAGAGCGATCTACTAGTATGGATTGTTTATACTACTGTTTTAGGTGTATAATTAGTCTAGCTTATTATGACAATTCCAAATAAATATTTTCACAACAAGGCTATATTATTATTACTAATAATCAACATTTTCTTGGTCATAGCCGGTGCGGTTTTGATACTTTTTAGGTTAGATTCTGGTACTACTACTAACTACATCATAGAATATAGGGCAGACTATGGAATTGGTGAGTATCAGAGGGGATTTGGTTTGGACATGGCTGGATTTGTATTATTTCTCATCTTGAATTTTACTATTTCAACAATGCTTAGCCTGAAGACATTTATTATCAGAAAAAATGTATCCGTCATTATTCTTGCAGTCTGTAGTTTGACTAATCTACTTACTATAATAGTCAGTAATGCTCTAATGGTATTGAGATGACGAATATAGAGATTCCATACGAAAAAGATAGAAGTTGGAAATATAGACTCTGGGAGATCTTACCAGGAGCCATTAGTTGGAGCGTATTAATAGCCCCGATTGCATTTAGTATTTTTAATCCGAACTTGTTTGCCGTATTTATCCTTGCCTTCTTGCTAGTCTGGTTTTTTAAAGGCATTGTAATGAGTATAAGGTCTATCCAGGGATATCGAATGTTATCCAGACAACAAGCGCTCAACTGGCAATTACTGGTTGATGACCTAGAAGCTGGCAAACTTACACATCCGCATGGCAAAAATCCAAAATGGCACATCAGGAATGTAGGCAGACTTGTAGAATACCCGGTATTTTGTCAGCCAAGCGAGGTTTATCACGCTATTATTATCGCAACATATAACGAGAGCAGAGATATCCTAGAGCCTACAATCCAATCTGTCCTAGCGTCAAAATATGACATGAAAAAAGTGATTCTAGTGTTAGCTTATGAAGAAAGAGGTGGGTCTCAAGTTGAATATCAGGCCAACGACCTCATCAAAGAGTACAAGAGTAATTTTAAGCACGCTTTTGCTATCAAACATCCCGACAACATACCTGGAGAGGTGATAGGCAAGGGTGGAAATATTACTTTTGCTGGTAGGGAGTTACAAAAATATCTTGAAAAATCCAAAATTAACCCAGAAAAAGTAGTCGTTACTACGTTAGATGCAGACAATAGGCCACACCAGTGGTATCTTTCTGCGTTGACTTATACATTTTGTAGCACAGAGGATCCCAGATATGTGTCTTATCAGCCAATCCCGATATTTACTAATAATATTTGGGACGCTCCAGCACCAATGAGGGTCATAGCTACAGGTAATTCATTTTGGAATATTGTTTTAAGTTTGAGACCACATATGCTGAGGAATTTTAGTTCTCATGCTCAGAGCATGGCCGCGCTCATCGATACTGATTTTTGGAGTGTCAGGACAATAGTTGAGGATGGTCATCAATTTTGGAGAACGTATTTTAGATTTGATGGTAAACACGAAGTTTATCCAATCTTTACTCCAATATACCAAGATGCAGTTTTGGCAGATAATTACAGACGGACTCTAAAAGCTCAATTTAAGCAATTGCAACGTTGGGCTTGGGGCGCTAGTGATGTGGCCTATGTTGCTTCAAAGGGTTTTGCAAAGGGCAGTAAAGTCCCAAGGATAGATTTCTTCATGAAGCTAGCCAGATTGATTGATGGTCATGTTTCATGGGCTACTGCCTCCCTAACTATTTTAGTGGCACCACTAATTCCCGCTGTTATAAAGCCTGATAATTTTGTAGCAAATCAGTTACCAAGGATGGCTAGCACGATACAAACCATAGCTTTGTCTGGGCTTTTTGTAAGCTTGCTACTAAGTTTGAAGTTTCTTCCGCCTAGGCCAGAGCGTTACAAAAAACACAGAAATATATTTATGGTTGTGCAATGGGTTTTGCTTCCTATCACGACACTTCTCTATAACTCTGCGGCAGCTCTCTATTCTCAGACCCGTCTGATGATTGGTAAATATATGGGTAAATTTGATGTAACAGAAAAGGCTGTCAAGAAATAAATCTATGATTAAGTACATTTGGCAATATATGGGAATAAATCAAACAGCTAAGAAAAAGGTCAAAAACAGAAAGCCTTTCATGAAACGTACCCTTCCCGAAATTATTGGGCTACTTCTGGTAATTTTAGGTATGATCGGGTTTATTGCTTCTGCCGATTTATCAATTGAAAAAGTAGAGATTTTGATAAACCCAGCCTATCAGCCAAGTTGTAATATCAGCCCACTTCTTAGCTGTGGCTCTGTCATGATAACCCCGCAAGCATCGGCTTTTGGATTTCCCAATCCATTTATCGGTGTGGCTGGTTTTGCTATTGTTGTGACGGTCGGAATGGCTCTACTCGCTGGCGCTTCATTCAGGCTTTGGTTTTGGCTGGGCTTACAGGCAGGAACATTGTTCGGCGTCCTATTCATTACTTGGTTGCAGTTTCAGAGTATCTTTGTAATTGAGGCACTTTGTCCTTGGTGTATGGTTGTTTGGACAGTTACAATACCGATTTTCCTATACACAACACTGTATAATCTGCGTGAGAAAAACATAAAAATTAGCAAAAAGTATGATTCTTTGGTTAGGTTCTTGCAATCAAATCATGCCAATATACTGATTGGTTGGTACTTGGTGATTGTTTTGACTATTTTGATCAAGTTTTGGTATTACTGGTCGACACTTATCTAGGGTTATTCTAGTTGATGTAATGACGGTGGTAGGCTTTATAAGTGCTTGCCGCCAAGCTATCAAATCGCTTGAGTGTTTCATGGGCTGTACGTGCAAGTGACGATGCTTTTATTAAGCCTTTTTCCTGGTCATTTTGTCTAATTAACTTCGCTACCACGGTGTCGCAGATAGCACTGGCGCTATTTAGTACATCTTGTCTATGACCCAGTGCTTTATGCAGGCTAAGAAAGAGTTTATCTCTGGAAAAGGCAAATAGTTTACCGGACGTAGATTTGACTACTAAACTTTTTGAATAGTCGGGTAATTCGATACTGCTAAACTCTGCTTGGCAGGTCGTACATTGTCTGCGACGCCAGACAGACGAATCCAAGGTTTTGGACCGCGAGTTTGTTACTTGGGTTTTTGAATGACAATAAATACATTTCATGTCCATATATTGACATAACGCTGTTAAAAAAGCTAGTGGATAACTATATATATTTCTGGGGAAAAGAAAAACCTTCAGGGTTTGACCTGAAGGTTTTTATAATCCACCTCTGTCCCAGTTGCTAAGTGTTGCCACGTAGTACTGGATTGTTAATTAACGATTACACTAGCTTTTGGCCGGCGCAAACGTTGCTTGGCGGGCTTTATATTTATGAGTTCCTCGTAGAACAATTTAAAGCCGTCAAGCGTGGTTGGCTGAGTTTTACTCACCAAATCTCCTCGATTAACTCGCTTATGTTAACATATTCATATAAATATGTCAATGATTGTGTTATAATTACCTCTGTTATGGATGTAAAAAACACATTTTTTAAGGGTATAAAGCCAGCTGATGATGGAAGTCGTTCGGCGATACTACAAACACGGGTAGGGCGGGTCATGACACCGATATTTATGC
The DNA here is from genome assembly GCA_029557395.1 of bacterium. GTDB lineage: Bacteria > Patescibacteriota > Saccharimonadia > Saccharimonadales > JACDBH01 > JAGQMT01. Next base: position 1,058 of record JAKQIK010000045.1, on the reverse strand, counting down.
CTGATGGTACCAGAGGAGTGGTCAAGAGCTTAACTCCCGAACAAGTAGAATCTACCGGAGTACAGGTAGTATTAGCTAATACATATCATTTGCATTTACAGCCGGGCGAACAGGTAGTCAGTGCTCTTGGCGGTGTACATGGGTTCGGTAAATGGCGTGGTCCAATTTTAACTGATTCTGGGGGTTTTCAAATTTTTAGCCTTAGTAAATTACGTAAGATAACAGAAGAAGGGGTTGAATTTAAACATCCGGTGACAGGAGAAATGCGATTAATTACCCCAGAGAAATCCATTCAGATTCAGCTAGAACTAGGGTCGGATATGATTGTGGCTTTTGATCATTTGACAGGTTTAGATAATAAATCTAGAAAAGATGTGCTAGAAGCATACGAAAGGACACATCGTTGGTTAGAACGTTGTATCAAGGAGTTCGAGAGGCTTACAGTAGACATGCCCGAAGAACAAAAACCGATATTATTCGGGGTTGTACAGGGCGGATTAGACAAAGAATTGAGGCGTAAAAGTTTGGAAATTGTTCAGTCGAGTAACGTTGGTGGTATTGCTATTGGAGGCTTGTCAGTTGGTGAAACTAAGGCCGAAATGTACGATATACTCAATTTTCTGACAAATTATTACGATAATTCACCAAGACCAAGATTCCTACTGGGAGTTGGCGATCCACCAGATATCAGATATGCTATTGAGCACGGCATAGATATGCTTGATTGCGTATTACCGACACGTAATGCTCGTCATGCGACTGTATGGGTTGCTGGTGATAAAAAGATACATTTAACGAACAGTAAGTATATAGATGATAATAGTGTGATTGATCCAGGCTGTGATTGCTACACCTGCGAGTCAGGATACTCAAAAGGCTTTTTGCGCCATCAGTTTAAGGTCAAAGAGCCACTTGCTGGAACACTTTGCAGTATTCATAATCTTCGATACCTAGTACGAATTTGCGAAGAGTATAGAGGTGGTCAACCAGCCTAAAGGGCATCTAATAGGCTAAAAATATAAAGAACCGCCTATAAAGCGGTAAATTTATACTCTTTG
>JAKQIK010000043.1 GCA_029557395.1 bacterium | reverse complement strand
CCCGATAGTGCCAGTCTAAAGCTCGGGCAACAGCAAACAATTGAAGGCTGGACCAAATTTAACAATAACTTTAATGATTCGAGCTCGAGCAAACGACAAGTTGTGGCTGACAAGGGTGATTATCAAGTCTATTACAATAATGAAACAGGTAAATTGACCTATGAATTAGCAAATAATTCTGCAAATACGTGGTCACAGGCAGCCGGAAATGGAACAATTGATGGTAGCTGGGATCAATCCGGTGTGCAGAGTGTATTTGATCAAGTAAAAATGGGGTCTGATATTTATGCTTCAACAGCCGGTGCAGTAGGTGATGCCCAGGTCTGGAAGTGGGATGGAAGTACCTGGACGATGATTGGTGGTGGGGCGAATGCTGTTAACGGTAGTTGGGATGCCAATACATATGAAGGTGCATATGCACTTGCAACAGATGGTACAAACTTATATGTAGGCCTTGGCTCTACTGCCGGTGATGGTGAAGTCTGGCGCTGGGATGGCTCGTCTTGGACTAAAATCGGTGGTGACGGTGCAAATAGTGGCTGGACAAGTGGTTATGAATTTGCGTACTCACTCGTCTTTCATAACGGAAAGCTCTATGCTGGTTTAGGAGCGAATACAAATGAGGCTGAAGTTTGGGAATGGAATGGTTCGTCTTGGGCCAAGATTGGTGGTGACGGTGTAAGCGGTAGTTGGAATAGTGCATATGAGGTGGTTTACTCACTGGCCTCTGACGGAACTAATCTTTACGCTGGACTTGGAAATACTGTCAGAGATGCTGAGGTCTGGCGTTGGAATGGCTCTACTTGGACCAAAATCGGTGGCGACGGACTAAGTAGTAGCTGGAATACAAATTATGAAGTAGTTCACTCTCTTAAGCATTTTGGAGGCAACTTGTATGCTGGGCTTGGTAACTCGGCAGGCGACGGAGAAGTTTGGCGTTGGAATGGCTCGTCTTGGACAATGATTGGTGGTGATACAATCAACGGTAGCTGGGCAAACTCAACTTATGAAGATGTCAGGTCTCTGGGCTGGGACGGAACCAACCTATACGCTGGGCTAGGTACTGGAAACGGTGATGGCGAATTATGGCGTTGGAATGGTACAAGTTGGACCAAAATTGGTGGCGATAGCGCTAGTGGTAGCTGGTCGACCAATCAAGGAGATGCCATAATGTCACTACTATTCGATGGTGGCAAACTGTACACCGGCGTTTACGATGCTGGTGGCGATGGTCTTGTATATACTTGGGATACCTCGAACTCGACGTGGGATATGATTGGCGGAGGACTCGTCAATAAAAGCTGGGGGTTCTATGGACTTAATTCAACACAAGTCATGCAGGCTCAAGGTGGCTATTTGTATGCTGGCATGGGTGGCGCTGTTGGAGCTGCGTTGGTTTATCAATACGATGGTAGTAACTGGACCCTAGTGGGTGGACAAGGCGTCAACGGTAGCTGGGCACCATATACTTATGAGTATGTATTTAGCATGGCCAGCTACAAGGGTGACCTGTATGTAGGACTGGGAGTTAGCGCAAACGATGCCGAAGTTTGGAAATGGGATGGTAGTACTTGGACCAAGATTGGTGGAGATAGTATTAACGGCGGATGGACTACTAACTTTGAAGAAGTGGATTCTATGGCTGCCGATGATACGTATCTTTATGCTGGACTGGGAAACACTGGAGGCGATGGTGAAGTCTGGCGCTGGGATGGCAGTAGTTGGACCAAAATTGGTGGAGATAGTATTAACGGCGGCTGGACCAATTATGTCGAAAATGTTTATTCATTGGCATTTTACAGAGGTGAGTTATTTGCAGGCATAGGTCGGAGTACAGGAGACGCTGAGCTATGGAAGTGGAATGGTAGCACCTGGAGCAAGGTAGGCGGTGATGGAGTAAGTGGTAGCTGGGGTGCCTCGCCGGACCAAGAGTCTATCAAGAGTCTAATCGCTTATAATGACAAATTGATTGTAGGTTTGGGTGATACTGCTGGTGATGCTGATGTTTGGCAATACGATGGGTCTAGTTGGAGCCAAATTGGTGGCGACGACATTAACAGCAGTTGGAGCTCTGGTACTTTTTATTACACCAAGACACTAGTAGTTTATAACGGTGATTTGTATGCCGGGCTAGGTTATGCCACAGGTCAAGGAGAGGTCTGGAAATATTCTAATGGTACTTGGTCTAGAATAGGTGGTAGCAGTCTAAATGGTGGCTGGACAAATGCTATTGAGAGAATCGAATCATTCAGCCCTTACAAGGGTAAACTCTATGCAGGTACTGGTTACAGTACAGCTGCAGATGCTCAGATTTGGAGCTGGGGCGACAATGGCTTTTTGGAATCAACAGTTTCTACTTTTGATACTAATTGGCATCATATTGCGACGACCTACGATGGTACAACTATGAAGCTGTATATTGACGGCACTCTCAATGCCAGTACAAGTAAGACTCTTAGTGTTGCCACTAACAGTCGATCACTACTAATTGGGACAAGTTATGGTGGCCGTGAATATGGTAAGCCATCGGGTAATTTTGCTGGACAATTGGATGAAATTCGACTCAGCAATGTTGCCAGAACTAGCTTTACGACAAAGCCGTTTTCTAATCAACCGCAAACTGTTGAGCTCGCAGACAGCATTCGTAAAAATGGTGTTTGGCATTGGGATAGCTTGAGCCATACAGACATACCAAATGGCGGCACGATTAACTACCGTCTTTCCGATGATGAAGGTACGACTTGGAAATTTTGGGATGGTTTTGGCTGGGCTGAGTCGACAAACTTAACAGAGGCAAATACCCCGGCAGTTATTACGGCAAACTTTGAGACATTCCCTGTTACATTTGGAGGATTGAAGTGGCAGGCTGTGCTTACCGGTGATGGGAATCAGCGTGTTAGTATAGATGGTGTATCGGCCGCTGCTACATCTGACTCTACTGATCCAACAGCAAACCCGAGCAATTTACAGGCATTTAAGGCTAATGGAGGTAGCTCAATCTCGGGTGGTGGCTGGACAAATGGTGCATCACCATACTTTACGTGGGATGCAGGGGCTGATGATAATGCGGGTGTACTTGGCTATTGTGTCTATCTGGGTACTGATATGAACGCAGATCCTACGACAACAAAAGGCCTACTTGGTACGAGTCCAGTACAAACTGGAGGTAGTTGTCAATTTATTACTTCTGGTAATTCTCTAGACTTAGCTACCCCCGGCTTACTTGGTACACCACTGACTAGCAGTAATGATACGGTTTATTTAAATCTTCGTACTATCGATAAAGCAGGCAATATCACTAATACTTCTTCACAATTTTCTTTCCGTTTTGATAATACACCACCAGCCAACCCCGGTTTTATTACTGCACCATCTGGATTTATTAATACCAAAGAAGTAAATATGTCGTGGCCAACCACTGGTGGTAGTGCTCCAAATGACGCAAATTCGGGCTTAGCCGGACTACAGTATCGTATAGGCCCTAGCGGTACCTGGTATGGTGATACTCACAGTGGCTCTGGGGATATGAGTGACCTACTTGCTAACGACGGTCAGTACACAACACAAAACACCCCTGATTTTGGTGATTTGATAGAAGGAATCAACACTGTGTACTTTAGAACGTGGGATCAAGCAGGGAACTATACTTCTACGTATTCTACCGCTACGCTCAAGATCAATACTAGTGGTGCGCCAAGCGAACCACTCAATCTTGTGGCGACTCCATCTACTAATACGGTCAACCTATTTGGCTTCAATTGGGATGCGCCAGCTACTTATGTTGGTGATGTTAATAATATCACTTATTGTTATACAGTAAATGTAATACCTTCTCCGGGTTCTTGTGCCTTCACGGGTTCTGGTTCAACAGAATTGACTGTAGGACCTTTTGCTACTCAGCCTGGAGTAAATACTCTGTATGTTGCAGCTCGAGATGAATCAGGAAATATTAACTATGCAAACTTCTCGTCGATTAATTTTACTGCCAATACAGCAGCACCGGGTATTCCGCTCAATACTGATATTGTTGACGTTTCAATCAAGAGTACAAGTAATTGGAGGTTGGCACTAACCTGGGATCAACCGACTAACATAGGTAGTGGTATTAGTAGTTATAGGATTTATCGGTCGACAGACAATACTAACTTTAGTCAAATTGGTGCGAGCTCAAGTACGACTTATATCGATGCTGGTCTCACGCAACAAACTTACTATTATAATGTTGCGGCCTGTGACAATACTAATAACTGTGGTGCAGTTGGTTCAACTATGGATGGCTATCCAACCGGTAAATTTACAAGTCCTGCAAATATCACCAGTGGTCCAAATGTTAGTGCAGTCACAACCAAGAAAGCTACAATAAAATGGTCAACAGACAGAAATAGTGACTCTAAGGTTCAGATTGGAACACAGAGTGGTCATTATAGCCCATCTGAAGTCGGTAATTCCGATCAAGTAACAGCACATGAGCTCAATCTTGATAACCTTGCGCCAGGTACAACCTATTACTTTAAGGCTAAATGGACAGATGAAGACGGTAACACCGGTACAAGTCAAGAGCAGACATTTACTACAGCACCGGCGCCAACTATAAAGGAGGCGACAGTTGATAGTGTTAATTTGAGCAGTGCCACCATTTCGTTCACAACTAAAGGTGCAAAGATGGCTAAGCTATATTTTGGGGCTAGTGAAGCATTTGGAGGCATGAAAGAAGTTAATACATCGGTAGAAGAATCACGATACCAAGTAAACCTAGACGGACTGTCTGATGGTACAAAATATTACTTTATGATAAGTACTATTGACCAAGAGGGAACGGAGTACAAAGGTAACGTGGCTACGTTTACGACACCTTCGCGCCCCAAAATTTCTAATCTTAGATTCCAGCCGGTTGAGAATGAACCTACGAGTACGCAAAAAGTTACATGGGATACAAACGTTCCAAGTACAAGCCAAGTAGCATATTCGACAACCTCTGGTTCACCAACTGAAATTCAAGATTCAAAGATGACAACAGCTCATGAGGTTATTATCAAGAATTTACAGGACGATAGTACATATTCACTGATTGCGTACAGTCGTGATGCATCAGGTAATCTTGCTACTTCGGATAGGCAAGTGTTCAAGACAGCTCTTGATACCCGCCCGCCAAGCATAAGCGACATTGTAGTAGAGTCATCTATCCGAGGCTCTGGTTCAGAAGCTAGAGGTCAAATAGTAGTATCGTGGCGTACTGATGAACCCTCAGCCAGTCAAGTAGCGTACTCTGAGGGATCGGGAGTTACCACATTTAACAGCCGTTCGGCAGAAGACTCTAGACTAACAACAGAACACTTGGTTATTATTTCTGACCTGCCAACCTCAAGAGTATATAGCGTTCAGCCTTTGTCACGCGATAAAGCTCAGAATGAAGGTAAGGGCGAAGTCCAGACAGCTATCATTGGTCGAGCGTCTGACAATGCAATTGCTGTGATATTTAATACCCTAAAATCTATATTTGGAATGTAACATGTCTAGTAACGCACTTTTTACTGCAAACAATCTGGGGCTGGAATACGATGTAGCCGGTAAAATGGTTCGAGGTATTTTGCCATGTGACATTATCATACCAGAGAGTAAAATAACGATTATTTTTGGTGCCTCTGGTAGTGGTAAATCTAGTTTGCTTAATGTTATTTCAGGGCTACAAAGGCCAACCGAAGGCAGTATTAGTTTTAGAAATGAAGATTTGTATAAAAAGACTAAAAACGAACTTGCTTATTTTAGGGCTCATGACCTTGGCATCGTCTACCAGACTAATTATTGGGTGAAAAGTCTAAGTGTTTTGGATAATATTTCAATGCCATTGTATTTTCAAGGTGAAACTAAGTCGAGTGCCTACAAAAAAGGTAAAGAAGCCCTTGATCGTGTTGATATGGGTGAGTTTGCAAATAAATATCCCATCCTGCTATCTGGTGGTGAGCAACAAAGGGTAGCAATGGCCAGGGCAATAATTAGTGATCCAGCTGTTATTATTGCCGATGAGCCAACTGGTAGTTTGGACTCAAAAAACGGCGATAAAATAATTGAACTTTTACAAAAACTACAAAGAGAAAGTCAGAAAACAATTATTTTGGTGACACATAATATGGAGTATTTACATGTTGCAAATCACTTGATTGAGGTTCAAGACGGTAAAGTTACACAGATTGAAGGTGCTAGAATTTCTGCCACAGTCAAAACTATGCTAAAAGAAACACAGGACAGGATAAATTCGTTGATGGAAGGTGGGCAACATGAACCTGCGTAAGCCAAAAAATCGTCCAGCTGTTCATATTTCTATACTGGCCTATATTGCCTACCAAAACTTGCTCCACAAGAAACTCCGTACACTCCTAACTGTTTTTGGTATCTCTATCGGTATCGGAGCAGTTTATTTTCTGCTATCGTTTGGTCTCGGTATACAGAGACTAGTTACAAATGAGGTGATTGGTAATCAATCAATAAGAACTATCGATGTTTCTGTCACAAACTCAAAAGTTATCAGACTAGATGATGCGGCTATTGAACGTATAAAAGCTGTTCCTGATATTGATGAACTTGGTAATGTGTATTATTTCCCGGGTAGTTTTAAGTTAAATAATAGTGAGTCAGATAGTATCGTCTACGGAGTCGATAAAGGCTACGAGAATCTTACATATCTGAATTTGGTAAAAGGGAAGTTACTGAGTGATGTAAAAGATAAAAAAAATGCAATTGTAATAAATACAGCTACACTTGAATCTATTGGGTTGTCTAAAAATCCAGAAGCTATCCTTGGCAAAGAAATTGATCTAATTGTTCCACTTGATAAAGTAGATAAAAAGATTGGCACTTATAAAGAAAAGTTTGAAATAGTTGGTGTAATTGACTCTGGTAGTGGTGCTGAAGTATTTATTAATTCATCCATTTTTAGAGAGTTAGGTGTGCCAGCGCTAACACAATTAAAAGTTGGTGCTAAGGATGTCAAGGCAGTTACCAAAATCCGTAAACAGATAGAGAGCATAGGATTTGGTACTAGCTCACCGGTTGATACTTTGAATGATATTAATAAGGTCTTTAAATTTTTGAATATTATTCTAGTTGGATTTGGCGGTATTGGTATGATAATTGCTGTGCTCGGTATGTTTAATACCTTAACTATTTCACTTTTGGAGCGTACCAAAGAAATTGGTCTAATGGTTGCACTGGGTGCTAGGTCTGTAGATATGAAACGTCTCTTTATTTTTGAGGCTCTGTTTTTGTCTATCTCTGGTGCGTTGATTGGTATCATCTCAGCATTATTTTTGGGTCTGATTGTCAACTTGATGATGAATATGTCGGCATCGCACAGAGGTGTCAAGGATAGTTTTTCGTTATTTGCTAACCCACCTTTACTTGTCTTTGGTGTTATAGCTTTTATGGCATTTGTTGGACTATTGGTAGTTATTTTGCCTGCTAGAAGGGCTCAGAAAGTCAACCCTATAGACGCACTTCGCCGAGAGTAGACAAAATATACTAGAGTTATAAAAAAGATAATTATTTATCAAAAAATATGATAAATAATAGGTTGTAATCAAAATACAAAATACTGTATCATCTATTTAAGCTTATGGTAATAGAGAAAGACGTTGCCAGGTTAAAATTAACAGCAAGTAATATCTTATTATTAAAAAAGATAATGTTATTGGAGGGGTAGATGTCGAGTTTTGGTCTAAAAGTTAATCAGCTAACCAATATAGTGATTAGTGTGATTTTGATGATTGCAATTGTCTGCAGTACGTTAGCGTTTAATATAGTTTATGCTACTCCGGGGCCGACGGACGTGCCTAGCTATCAGAGAACTATTGGCATTACAGACGGGATTTTGGTTGACCCAACGGTTGTGGCGGTGGATTCTCAGAACAATGTTTATGTTGTAGATAGAGACAGTGATAGTGTCAATAAGTTTGATCCGAGTGGAACACCTATCACAAGTTGGGGAAGTTACGGCTCGGGTGACGGGCAGTTTGATGATCCATATGGAATAGCTATTGATTCATCTGATAATGTCTATGTGTCCGATAGGCGCAATCACCGTGTTCAAAAATTTACCTCTAACGGTACATTTCTGCTTAAATGGGGAGCAAATGGGGGTGATGGTTCTCAGGGCACAGCGGATGGAGAATTTGAGGATCCATACGGCATTGATATTGACTCTGCGGGTAATGTGTATGTAGCTGACCGAGACAATTACCGTATTCAAAAGTTTACGTCTAGTGGGGTTTTTATCACCAAATGGGGTGCTGAAGGTGGTGGCGATGGGGAGTTTAGTTCACCCAGGGGTATAGCTATAGATTCGGCAGACAATGTGTATGTATCAGATTTTGACAATAGCAACGTACAGAAATTCTCTAATAGTGGTAGTTTTATCACTAAATGGGGTACTGGTACTCAAGGTAGCGCCGACGGGCAGTTTAATTCACCTAGAGGCGTAGCGGTAGACTCGGATGACAATGTGTATATTGCGGATCAGTTTAACCATCGGGTACAGAAATTCACTAGTGGTGGAAGCTTTATAACCAAATGGGGTACTCAAGGTAGCGCCGACGGGCAGTTTGACGAACCAATAGATATTACCGTAGACAGTACAGGCAATATCTATGTTGTAGACATACTCAATTCCAGAGTCCAGAAGTTTAACTCCAGCTTGGTGCATCAAATGAATTTTGGACTAGACTTTGATGATAACGG
>JAKQIK010000023.1 GCA_029557395.1 bacterium | reverse complement strand
GCTATATGTAAGATTGTAGGCTATGCCAGACTAGACACCGAAGTACAGCTGGAAATAATGAATAGGCTGTATGATGGACCACTAAGGCTATATCTGAACTTTTTTCACCCCACTAGAAAGCGCAAGAGTAAGGAGTATGATCCAACCACCGGTAAGAGTCGTAAATTCTACTTTGAATCTAAAACACCCTTCCAACGAGTTATAGAGCATCCAAATATACATCCAGAAACCAAGGCCATGCTACAATCTCAATACAATAATCTAAACCCAGTGAAATTACTGGCTGAGATTAGATCTTTATTAGCAGAACTTGAAGGTACTTTGGGTTAGGTTTTATTTTGAATGATTACGTATCCCACAAGCATTCCATGCTAAGAACCACCAACCAAGTCGGTAGTAATCAGGAGGAACTTCTGCCTTCGCCTACTGTATCTGATATCAGAACAGTTGACTAGCTTGTCACGGATTTGTCCCCAGCAATGTCGGTCATGAGACTTTCTCCTTGTCAGAGATAAGCTCAGCCAAATACTCGGCATGGGCCTGGGCAATCGAGTGGATCGCACTCAGGAATGCCGACATAGCCACCGCGATCAGGACCCACCCGGCGACGGACTCTTTGCTCGTGGCAACTATCATGACACCGGCCACTGCCGCCAGCGATGCCAGCGTTCCAGCGATGTGGTAAGAAAGCTTCATTTTCATTCCTCCTACGGAATGTTCGGCACCATTAAGGTACTTGTTCATCGGGATTGACGAACTTATACATTATAACATAAGCATGTTTAAAGTCAATATACTTTACAATATTTTGTATACTTTAGGCAATATAGCTACCCCTGTTGTGTGTTATAATAATCCTATGAATATTAACCAATGGATTAAGTCTGCGACCAAGCAACTAGAATTGGTATCGATAGCGTCTGCCAGGATAGACTGTCTAATATTACTTGAAGATGAGCTAGGTAGAGACCGCGCCTGGATATTGGCTAATCCAGATTATGAACTAAATACAAACAATATTAAGAATCTCCAAAAAAATATAAATAGACGGACAAATCATGAACCGATTGCCTATATCCGTGGCAAGAGCGAGTTTTTTGGTCGTGAGTTTGCCGTCTCTGCTGACACCCTGCAACCACGGCCTGAAACAGAGACATTGATAAGCATCCTTAAAACAACTTGCAAAGAAATTAATAAACATCCCACAATTATTGATATTGGGACTGGATCGGGATGCTTGGCGATCACTGCCATGCTAGAAATACCAAAGTCAAAAGCTATAGCAATCGATATCAGCCCCGAGGCATTGAGTATAGCCAAACAAAATTCCAAAAACCTAAAAGCAGATGTAGAATTTCACCAAGGCAATCTGCTAGAACCAATATCAAATATCAGGTATCAAATATCAAATATCGTAATAATGGCGAACCTGCCCTATGTCCCAGACAGCCACACTATCAACCAATCGGCTATGCACGAACCATCAATTGCTATATTTGGTGGTGCGGATGGTTTAGATTTATACAGAGAAATGTTTAGTCAGATATCTAGTAGTCAATATCAGGTGTCGTTTGTATTTACCGAAGCACTACCTCCCCAGCACGAAGAGCTAGCTCAAATAGCCAGCTCTCATCATTTTGAAATTGCCAAGTCCGAAGACTTTATTCAAGTCTTTAAGCGCAGTTACTGACTGTCACTTGGAGCAGCTTCTAGTTTAAGCTTGATAGTTTGCTCTTTGCCATCACGAATGATCTTCAGCTCCACTGTATCGCCAACACTAAACTTGCCAAGTGCTGATACTAGACTATTTTTCTCATCTATAGCCGTACCGTTAATGGCTACAATGATATCCTTTTCTTTGAGACCTGCCCTGTCAGCCGGACTACCAGAAATAACTGATGACTGTCCGTTTTGGCTAGGCGCAATATATGCCCCTCGTTTGGTGTCTAGATTGTAGTAATAGGCTAAGTCATCTGTCAGTGAGACATAGCGAACTCCTAGATAAGGCCTTTCTAATTTTCCATTTTTCTGGACACTAGCGATCAAGCCTTTTACGTCGTTAATTGGTATAGCAAAACCAATGTTATTAGCATCAGCTACGGCTACATTTATACCTATCACCTCGCCGGTTAGATTGACTAGTGGACCTCCAGAGTTACCGGGGTTAATAGCTGCATCAGTCTGGAACAGATTCTGTAGACTTTCGGTAGTATTTCCATCACTTGCTTCAACTTCTCTGCCATAACCAGACAATATGCCACTAGTTACTGTGTTCTGGAATTGACCAAGTGCATTTCCGATAGCTATCACCCTCCCACCGACCTTCATTGCCGAAGAATCACCAATGGTTGCAGGAGTAAGCTTCACGCCTTTGGTGTCCTTGATTTTTACAAAAGCTATATCTAATGGATCATTGCTCGCCGTCCGCCCAATAATATCAACATCGTCAAACGTAGTACCATCTGATAAAGTCACACTGACAGATGTAGCACCTGCCGGGACAACGTGCCTGTTCGTAACAATCACCCCGTCTTGGCTAATAATAACACCCGTTCCTGCACCCTGCTGTTCTGATTGCCTATTTCCAAATATACTTCGCTCTGTAGTCTGTGTCGTAACATCTATAGAGACAACACTAGGACCGACCTTTGCGGCTATTTCGCTAATTAACTCGCCTTCTGAAGATACGATTTGTTGCTTTGCCTCTGTCGAGATTGGACTATTGCCAGATATGGTATTTGCTCTTGAGCCTAAATATCCTCCACCAAATCCAGCTGCTACAGCCACTATCAATAGCAAACCTATGCCTGATAGTTTAGCGGTATTAAATAATTTTTGTCTCTTTTTTGGCTTTGTAGCTTTCTGTGGTACTGCTGGCCTTATATCTACTCTTGCTGGTTCAGGTAAGACTGACCTTTTTTCACTATCGTTATTCACTATCACCCTCTTATTTAGTTAAATTGTATTATCAATCAGTATACTAATGACAAACTTAGAAATAACTGTAATTCATAGCCAACCCACTCAATTTGATTTATATAGTCTTATCACCCCAACTTGAAAATAAAATTATTATCGTTACTACCATAATCATTATAAGTATAATCTCTCGCCTCACAAGTGCTGATAATTTATCAAAATTCTCAAGATAGTATAGTGTTGCAAAGCCGTAAGACAATACAGACAATAGCAGAACTGGTTGTGCCAGGAATCCATAATATAACAACCAATGCCCAAGCACCCACGTCAGCGATGCAGCTACATAACCCCAGATATGTGACAACATTGAGCTCAGTGGCTCATCAAAGCTACTGAAGAAATGCCTAGCAGATAAATAACAAATCAAACCCGATGCCAGGACCAAAATAAACAATGATGACCTACCCCAGAGCATATATAGCGCCACTAACCCAACAAACTGACCCAAAGATGCCTGTACCGATGTCCAGAATATTTTTGATTTTGGTTTGATAAAAATAAGCCACAGTTCATAAGCCAACAACCAAATCAACTGCCATACACCTGTTGATGACTGAGCCATAAAGATTACAAAGGATAAACCAACGATTATGTCTATCGCATTAGCCCTAATATTGGCCGGCCAATGGCGAGGTTTAACGGCAAACATACGCCACTTACTCAGCACAACTACACCGTATGCCAGCGGTAAAATTGACCACCTAACGAACATCAAGGCCAGTATTGGCACTAGAATCACAAATAGCCAGTGAAATATCCTGCTAAAGCCATTGGTTGGCTTTATTTTTTTAACGGCTCGTCTCATTACTACCAAGTATTATAACAAAGTCTGCATCACCAGTACTAATTGAGCTGTCTGGCAAACTGGAGGAGGCCGTTATTTTTAGCCTTTTTTCTAAATAACTTTTGGTATACTTCTTTGATCCATTTCTCAAATCAACCAGTACGGTATCTTTATACTGCTTAGTCGGCGCATCACCCACGGAACTGATATTGTATCCATATGATTTGAGATCATTGCTTTTTGCAGTGGCTAAGCCAGCCTTCTCTGTTCCGTTTAATATCATAATTTTTGCATCTTCTCGCTTGAGAAATGCATCTCTGAGAGTATTTCTAACATAATTTTTGAGCTCACCATATTCAAACAAACCTGCTTTTGGAACTTGGACCGACAAGCTGTTTATCGTATCACCAACTACATGATCATTAAGATTTACAGAAGTTATTTTGTTACTTGGTATCTCTTTGGCTAGATCATACAATCGTAATATTTCATTGACACTAAAATCCGTACCGAGTTGACCAGAAAAATCACTCATTAGTTGGTTGATCTTAACCGGATTAGCCAATGTGCCAGTATTCAGAGCTTTATCCTTAAAACCTACCATAACAGCTCTTTGCCTATCAGAACGAGCAAAATCACCCCTAGAGCTTGTCTTTCTAGAACGAGAAAATGCCAAAGCACGCATTCCATCAAAATGCTGTTTGCCAGGTTTTACATCTAGGACATACCTACCGTTAATCCACATATTTTCCTGGACTGCCATATCCTCATTTACATCGATATCAACACCATCAACCGTATCGATAGCTTTTTTAAAGCCCGCAAAATCAATCATACTATAGTAATGAACGGGGATACCGAGAGTATCATTTATAACTTTCTCTACAGCTTGCACACCCGCCGACTCTGATTTATCCTTGGCATCATCGGAGTTTCTTTGGTTAGATGGCAAAGAATTTAATGCCTTATTCTTTGCGTCATAGTATACTTGGTTAATTTTTGTCTGACCACCAGATGGAGACTTTATCCAAAAATCCCTTGGAACACTGAGTAGAGCAGCTTCGTGAGCAATTGGATCTATGCTGGCAATAATTATTGTATCGGTTAAATCTGGTCCATCCTTTTGCTCGGCACCACCTTTGCCCAAAACCATGATATTAATTCGTCCATCTCCCTCACCCTTAAGTAGCGAAGGATCAACGTCTTGATTATGTAAAACAGCAGAGCTACCGCCACCCTTGAATATGTTTCTACCGAGCAATATACCCTTGAGTACAATACCAGAGCCAACTAAAACCAGTAGTGCTCCAGAGACCATGATAGTTCTAAGAAAGATTTTTTGCTTCCTTGTTCTCTGATGACGGTTTTTCCTTCTCAACCAACCCAGGCCAGTACTTTTCTCTTTCGAAGAGGCCGAGCTCATACTGCTTGAAGACAGTCCTCTACGCGCACTAACACTAGCAGAGTTCAACAGCCTATCATCTTTTTTGATCCTAGGGTTACCAAAGTTCGGCACTGGTAAATCAGATGATAAGTTACCACTACGCGGTACAATTGGCCTAGATGACGGCTTGAATCCATCTATACTTCTGTTAAATGAATCAATTGGTCGACTGCTTGGAGATGATTGTGTGTTTTTTTTATTAGAATGGTATTGATTATAAGCTTTGGAATTATTCCCAGGATTAGTTAACGGCCTGGAAGTAACGAATCCATCCGTTGATATATATTTTTTTCTTGCATGAGAATTCTTATCCATAAAGTGTAACTAGTCTAGTATAGCCTCTATTAACTTGAGCGTAAACCACCCTTTTGTAGATTTTTGTAGATTTTTTTATTTTGAATATTTTCTTCAAAAACTATCCTTTGATTCAATTTTGCTTTATAGTTAGAGTTCGAGCTATGGATAATAATCACATAAAACAAGAGCCAACTACTCAACCAAATCAGCCTCTCCCCATCCTGCCGGCCAATGACCTTGGTAGTGAAGATAGTAAAGATAGAGAGGGCCTAAAAAGTGTAGTTAGTACAATTGCTATACTTTTACTTGCACCAATCCTAGCTCTAGCTATTACCGCTTTTGTTTTTCAATCTTACGAAGTAGATGGTCCAAGCATGGAGAATACTCTACAGAACAAGGACAGACTTATTGTCTGGAAATTTGGACACACTTTATCAAAAATTAGCGGAGACGCTTACGTTCCTCAACGTGGCTCAATTATAGTATTCGTCAGAAAAGGATCGCAAGAACTTGGCTCTGGCAAGGAGAAGCAGTTGATTAAACGAGTCATTGCCCTGCCCGGTGAGCGTATCGTTATAAAAGATGGAAAAGTTACAGTCTATAACGATAGTCACCCAGAAGGATTCGATCCCGACGAGACCCTTGGTATCAAGGACACGATACTCGGTGAAACCTTAGACAATGTAGATGAAACAATTGATGCTGGCGAAATATATGTTATGGGTGATCATAGAAATAATTCTATGGACTCAAGAGCATTCGGGCCTATATCGACAACGGATATAGTCGGCACTCTATCGGCCAGGATACTGCCTCTTTCTCAGGCTAAGAAATTTTAGACTTATACTATTTATCCCTTTTTGAATTTTTGAAGGTCCGTTTTTTGCCGTCTATTCGCCTACGCGACTCAAAATATCAATAAGTGATGCTAGATCGTCATCTGACTCAAACCTGATAACTAACCTTCCACCTTTTGCCATATTTGTCACCGAGACCGAATGATTCAATATCTTTGACAAGCGTTTTGTCTCTGGTGTAACTGAGCTTGTCCGTTTTTGAGCTTTTTTTGTATTTTTTGTATCTGATTTTACAGCAACTACAAACTGTTCAGCTTGTCTTACCGACCAGCCTTTTGCCTGTATTAATTTCAGAAGTTCTAATTGCTGCTCAGGGAAGCTCTTTAGTGCCAGGATCGACCTCGCATGACCTTCTGTAATTTTCTTTTCTTGCAAAGCTACTTTTGCTTCATCGGGTAATTGTAGTAACCGGACGATGTTATTAACAGTCGATTCTGCTTTATTTAATCTTTTAGATATCTCTTCGAAACTCAAACCAAAAATATCATGAAGTCTTGAAATAGATGAAGCTTGCTCAAGTGGAGTAAGGTCAACCCTTTGTATATTCTCAATAATAGATATTTCTAGCTGTTCTAGATCTTTGGCCGTCCTAATAATAACCGGAACCTTATCTAGGCCAGCAAGCTTGCTAGCGCGCCATCTTCGTTCCCCTGCTACTATTATATACTTTTCATCACTCCCCTTTGTAACAATGAGTGGCTGTAATACACCATGGAGTTTTATTGAGTCAGCTAGCTCACTTAGCAACTTTTGATCAAAATCTTTTCTAGGTTGGTCAGGGTTTGGAAAAATATCAGAAATGAACAAATTTTGTACTCTACCTCCAATCTGTTCAGTCAATACAGAATCTACCCCTTGAGGCATCAAGACGTCAAAGCCCTTTCCTAGTCCTCTATTTTTCGCCATCTACCCTCTGCCTCACTTCCTTTGCTAAATTTTTGTATGCCCTAGCACCCTTTGACCATTTATCATATTCGTTTATTGGCTTACCGAAACTAGGAGCTTCAGCAAGCCTAACATTCCTTGGAATTATTGTACCAAATACTTTGTCACCAAAATACTTACTTAGTTCTGATTTTACTTGGTCTGACAAACTATTCCTAGAATCAAACATAGTTAGTAATACTCCAAGAATCTTTAACTCAGGATTTATTGTTTCTCTGACTCTATCCACTACACTAATTAACTGACTAAGTCCTTCAAGTGCATAGTACTCTGTCTGCACAGGAATTAGTACATAGTCTGATGCCGATAAAGCATTTATCGTCAGCAGCCCCAATGAAGGTGGACAATCAATCAACACATAGTCACTACTGAACATATCTAGAACACGCCTTAGTTGCAATTCTCTCTGTAGAGTGCTTACAAGTTGGACTTCAGCACCAGCAAGGTTTGCATTTGCAGGTAGTATTTGTAAATTCTCATAATTAGTTTCAATAAGTGCATTTATAGCTAATGAAGGATTAAATATAACGTCGTACATTGTTTCTGCTAAGGAGTTCTTGTCTATACCAAGACCGCTAGTAGCATTTCCCTGTGGATCCAAATCGGCTACCACTACAGATAGCCCCTGCTTAGCTAAGTAACTAGCTAGGTTTATCGTTGTAGTCGTTTTGCCAACTCCACCTTTTTGGTTCAGAACAGATATCTTTACGCCCATTTTATTCCCTATATACTAGATTTAGATTATCACATTTATTGTTTTTTTCGTAGACGTAAGAGATCTATTATTATTACTAGCCATATAATACCATCACTAAAAGGTTATTTACTATATGACAGTTTTAGCTTATGTTTATATATGACACTTAATACCTTAGTCTAAATCACGGAGGAAAAATTGCTCACAGCAGACCGATTCACAGATCTCGAAGATGATATCGATAGTATCATGGAGACGATTGTTGCCAATAACAGGCCTTCTGTACCTGTTTCTAGGAGTAACTTAGGCAACACCCAGATCAGTATTGAAAGTGCAACTCGCAGGGGAAGACCAAATACAATTACAAAATCAAATTTTGCAGAAAATACAAACTTGTCAAAACGACGTTCATTTACCCAAAAAAAGACCTCTAGAAGACTCAACCAATCTACTGGTCTTGATCCTATGAGATATAGAGTGCCTGACTCTACAAAAGAACCAGATCATATCAACCATAGTGTGAGAAATCCAAAGTATAGACAGCCCACAACCTTAAGGGCACATCCTGTACT
>JAKQIK010000058.1 GCA_029557395.1 bacterium | reverse complement strand
TGCCAAGAAATAAGCTCGAGGTAGCGAACATGGCAGTAGTGGCTAGGCCAATGATATTGCCATAAAGGTATCTTATTAGTAAAAAGAACAATATAACTACAATAGTTCCAATAATTGTACCAACAAATCTTAGGCCAAAGTATGGTTCAAAAGCTTTTGTGCTAGTAAATACGACTGCTTTATATGGTGCATTGACCATATTCTCTATTATTACTTTGGCTGAGTTGGCACTATTGTAGACGGCTACTTCTTTGCTACTGACGCCTGGTGTAATAGTAACTAATCTAAATAACATTAAAAATAATACAGCAGATATACCTATTATTGTCAAAATAGCGTTTCTAGATATCCCAAGTAATGATTTCCTCAGATTTTTCATATCAGTTATCTATTAGTATACCACGTGTAATCTTAATGTTTATGCTAAATTCGCTATGAGCTAAAAGGTTGATCATGGTGGCTGTCAAGAGAGCGGAAACGCTGTTTTTCACGATCAAAGTACAGGTCGACATCACCAGTTGGACCATTACGATGTTTTTTGATTAGTATTTTTGTGATGTTTTTGTTTTCTGTGTCAGGGTTGTAGTAATCTTCACGATACACAAAAGCTACGACATCAGCGTCTTGCTCGATAGAGCCAGATTCGCGCAGGTCTGACAAGACAGGAATAGCTGGTGAACGTGAATCAACCGAACGGCTTAGCTGACTAAGTGCAATAACTGGTACATTTAATTCTCTAGCGATGCCTTTTAATCCTCTAGAGATTTCTGAAATCTCTTGGACGCGATTGGAATCACTACTGAACCTTGCTCCACCACTCATTAACTGGAGGTAGTCAACTATGATGAGTCCCAGTTCTCTTTGATGAGCCTCTCTGCGTGCTTTTGTGCGCATATCGCTGACGCTAATACCAGCAGAATCATCAATAAAAATTTGTGCTTCGCTGAGCGCACCCATGGCATGACCAATTTTCTCAAAATCACTATCGCTTAGGTTGCCAGTTCGTAAATTCCAAGCATTTACGCCAGATTCGGCAGCTAATAATCTGTCGACAAGTTGCTCCTTGCTCATTTCAAGGCTAAATATTAATACAGGCATTTTTGCCTTGAGGGCTACATTGTGGGCCAGGTTCAGAGAAAATGCTGTTTTACCCATTGAAGGCCTTGCAGCTAGAATAAAAAGATCAGATGGCTGAAGCCCTGCTAGTACGTTATCAAGGTCTTTATAGCCGGTTGGGACACCGCGTAGTTTCCCTTTGTCTTTATGTAGCTCATCTAATCTATCAAAACTAGAGCTAAGGATATTCTCAATACTAGATATATCTTGCTTTATGTGTTGCTGGCTAACTTCAAAAAGCCTAGTTTCGGCGTTTTCAATTAGTTCTTGTAGACTTTGAGTTTCGTCAAAACCAAGTTCAGCAATAGATTGACTAGCTTTGATTAATCTACGTCGCATACTTTTTTGGGCTATAATTTCTGCGTATCTATCAGCATGAGTTGCTGTCGGTACAAAGTTAGTTAATTCTGTTAAATAACTAGCACCACCAACCATGTCTAACATACCTGTACTTCTAAGTTGATCCGATAAAGTTAGGACGTCGATAGGACTATGACGTTCATACAGCTGGAGGATAGCTTCGTATATACGCGCATGTCTCTCGTCATAAAAATCCTCAGGGCGAATAATGTCAGCTATCTTGACTATGGCATCAGAGTCAATAAGAACTGATCCAAGAATACTCGCTTCGGCTTCAGTATTTTGTGGTGGAATATTAGTTGGTGGATTGTTATTTGAGTTCATGATTCAAGAACTTCCCCGCCTCCAAATATATTTGTGATAGTAGATAAATTATTACCTTGGCTCTGCTTCTCGGGCAAGGCTTTATCTGAGTTAATTTGTTTTTTGGGTTTATTATCAACATCGGCAGTAATATCAGTAGAGGTATTTTGGGCATTTGGGTTATCTTGGTTGTGGATAGGTTTTATTGTTAGGTTTTGGCCAGTGACGCTTCGTATGGCTTCTGAGAGTTTGGCAAGCATCAAGGGATCGGCAAGCTTTTTTTTGTGAAATGCAAACTTGAATATTAAATTAAGTTCTTGGCCATCTAGCTGTATATTTGCCATTCTCAACATCCCATGAAGGGTATTGTTATTTGTTTTGATGTATCTCAGAACTTCATTCCACCAGTCAGTAGATGAATCATCAATTTGAATCTTTGCAATATTTTTGACACTTGTTTTTTGATTAGTCTCTGGTGGGATTTCTCCTGGCATTTCCTTGGTCTTAATTTGTTTAGGTTTTACCGAAGTCGATTTTGTAACAGAAGTTTCTGAGGCTGTCTGTAGAGTAGATTCCGACACTCTGGCAGGGGTAGCTTGTGTAGTAGCTACAGGGTTCATTTTTAGATTCGCACTTAGTAGTGATATTTCTAAACTGGATATTGGCTCCGGACTCACACTGGTGTTTAGGAGGTCTGATATCAGTTCCAGCTCTGGCTCCCCAAGACTATTTGCTACAGCCATCGACCTTAGCTTTGAAGATAACTGCTTTGCAATTTGGCTAGGATTTATTCCATCACTGATTAATTTATCTAAATCGTTAATAATATTAGCCGGGCTACCTTGGATCGTTGACTGAAGTAGGTTGTCTATATACTCTTCTGGTGCAATGCCAATCAGTTGTTCGACGTCATGTTTAGATATTGGAAATCCAGATGAGCTTACCTGATCAAGCAAACTGATACTATCACGAAAGCTTCCATTGCCGTGTTTCGCTAATAACTCTAGGGCTTGCTCGTCTATCTTAATCTTTTCGGCCTTCGCGATAGAACCAAGATGCTCGATAATTTTTGTATCGTCAATTGATTTGAAGGTGAATCTCTGAGTTCGGCTGATAATAGTATCCGGTAGTTTATGAATCTCGGTAGTGGCTAGGATAAATACAACATGCTTTGGTGGTTCTTCTAGTGTCTTGAGCAAGGCGTTAAAGGCCTCTTTGGTGAGCATGTGTACCTCATCAATAATGTAGACTTTATATTTTGCCGAAGTAGGAGAGATATGTACTTTGTCTCGTAAATCCCTAATTTCGTCAATACGACGGTTGCTAGCAGCGTCTATCTCGATAATGTCTAGGTGGATTGAGTCATCATCATAGGGAATATTGTTTATTTGATGGGCAAGAATCCTGGCGATGGAAGTTTTACCTACACCCCTAGGGCCTGTAAATAAGTAGGCATGGCTAATTTTGCCATTTTTTATGGCATTTTCTAGAGTCACAGTAATATGTTCCTGTCCTACGATTTCTGACAGGCTTTTTGATCGGTATCTCCGATATAAAGCTTGGCTCATCTAGCTACTAGCTCCCTCCACTTGGTAGTAACTAATAGTATACTAGCCATTTGATAGTTAGGCTACCTCTGTTGTTGATAACACGTGGACAAAATGTGGGAATGTAATCGTTATTTTTTTTGTGATTGACGTAAGGTTCTCAGATAACCCCTGGTAGCAATAGTGCCAAGTGCTACAGCACCGAAACCAATAATATTTCCAGCTTTGCGGAGTTTTTCGCCAGTTTGTTTGTTACCGTTTTTTGTTATTATTCTGCCAGCAATATTGAGCCCAACTCCTATCTCTTGTAACATAAAAGATTTTTTGCCAATTTGTGATGAGTGTAGTACGGGTTCTGTACTTAGTGTTCTATCGGCGATAGTGATTACTGAGTTAATAGTGTTTTGTATAGCTACAGTTGCTAACAGAGGCTTATCAGCTTGATCGTGTCTCCACAGTCTATAGATACCATATCCAAGCTTTACCTTGTCACCAACCGCATCAATTTTTTCGCCCAAAGGGCTAGCTGTACCAAGCTTCCTAGCTATCTTTCCGTCAACCGCATCAATACCATATGAAAGTAGGACTGCAGACGCCCCACGAGCAGTTTCGATATTCCTGATTCCATAAATTGCTCCTGGAAATGCTAATGCGTCTAAGGCATTTGGAACAGTTACTACCGTATTAGTAGCGTTAGAGACTCGCTGGAAGACATTGAGCGTTTCGATCCGTTCCTCTTGTTTTGGCTGATATGATTCGTGCATAAAGTAACGCTGTATTACAAGGCGGCTTCAAGAGCTGCCCATTCAGAATTACCATCTTCTGGTATATTTATACTGACTTGATCGCCTGGTTTAGCCTTGAAGTATGTAACGCTAGCTAACAGAACTCTATAATCTTTTCCTTCGAAACTAACAGTGTAGTGACCTTCTTTTTGGGTTAATATTCCAACAACTTGCTTGCGAGGGATTGGACCTATCTGCTTATATAAAAATGTACCGTCATCAGCAATGGTAAGTTTGAGTATGTCTCCTTGAACAAGCTTGGACTTGCTAGCATAATTAGCGGGCACCGGATATGTTTTTGCATCTGAGCCAACCATATTTTGACCATCGAAAACACCCTCGATAATCTTGCCAACTTGTTCATCATGGACCACTGGTGTCGCCACTAGGTCGTCGCCCACTAGGCTAACTAGAAGCTCTTTGGCTGCAGCTAAATTTGTCTCGGCCTCTTGAATCAAAGACCTCAGTCTCTTCACTTGTTTTTCTGGTAACTCCGCCATCTTTTCTTTTTCTTTCTCGCAATTTTTTTAGTGGATATTTTTTAGTATCCTTACGGATAACGTATCACATGCTATGACATAAGTCAAAGGATAGACCGCTTGCCTGTGGAAAAGTAAGCGATTAGCCAATGATATCTAAGAATTTTTCTTGACGCTTATCTAGGTCTTCGGTGATACGGGCGGATCCCTCTGGGTCATGGAGCTCGAGTTGACAACCGATAATTATTGAACCGAGGGTTTGGCGTGTATTTTCCCAAGATAGACCAATATCCGGATGTAGGCGTACCGTCGTAACTCCGTCTATATCTTCTACTGGTTCTGGGAGGTATGTTTTTGTCTGGATTTTATAAGTTGGCTCAAGCCTATCTTTTAGATCATATTGGGTAAATATCGTCATATCCCAAGCGGGCTTATTTGTTTTTTTGGTACAGTCACCGCCATGATCTTGGCCAAAAAAACTTTGTAGTGGTAACCAACCCTCACCACCAATATCTCTAATCGCATGTCTTTGCGCTAGTGCTAATAAAGCGATTTCCGGTAGTGTGCCTTTGACTTCCAGAGTGGTATCATGTGTATCTCTGTAAATATTTGGATTATCTTTTAGAGCATGAGCACCTACTCCCAATAGGCGTTTATACATAGACTGGATTAGTGGGAGCTCCGGTATCTGTTGTTTTTTTAAGATATATTCGAAAACATTTGCTTGGGCAAGCCTCATATTAGCTCGAAGGCGATTACTGAGACTAATATCATCGGGTTCTGTACTATATTCGCTTGCACTGCGATATCTGGAGCGAGCTAGTTCCATATAGGTAGATACTAGAGATGGATCGCTTTGGCTTACTCTATGGGCCTGTTCTAGGCTAAGTTCACCAAGAATCAAATGACCGAAGGAACTGTATTTACTAGTATCAATAATTCTACGTTTTGCTTCGCCAAATTCCATTTCTTCCTGTAAGTAATGATTGGCTATATCAAGACATTTATAATTTGACCTCGGTGTACTGGGTACAGACGTTGTATCAAATTGAGGGGCGTTCATAATATATTTATAATAACATATTACTAATAATATTACAAATATATTTTATTAAAGAGATGTTTTATATCTGAATCGGTTACAGTGAAATACTACGCAGAGCCTTCTTCTCTGTCTAGAGCTTCATCGGCTGCTTTACTGTCAGCCCTATCCTTTGGTGTTTCATTTTTATTTGGCAAAATTAAGACAACAACAAGGGTCAGCAAAAATGATACGAACCAAGATGCAATAAGTATCAACCAGAAGCTATAACCTTTGTTTTTGGCCATGATTGCTGGCGCAAAAGCTAGTAATATCCACAGTAAAACCCCTAAAATGATAAAAAATGTTAGACCGAACCCCATAGTTTAAACTCCCTTTAATCTTTATTATTGTAATCTAATTTAACTAATATATAAACTATCAAAAATATTTATGAGAAAATATTATTTTTTGTACTAACTTGTAAGCATTACCCAATAAATACTTGAATACTTGACAATATATAACTACATACTGTATAATATAAAATAATTGACCCATATTATTAAATAAAAAGAAGTCTAGCCCCTATGGAATTCAAAAAAAATAATCAGAATGTTGATAGCTTTTTTTCAATATTTTTATCACACGATGAGACAAGCATAATTGAAAAGGCGTTACTGAGTAGATTAGCCCATAATTTAGAAATAGGTAGTGAAGATAACTCTTTTTTTGCTTTTGTTGATGGATTTGCGGATCGGTTGATTAGTGATGGGGAAAAACTTTCAGTTGTATTGAGTCATGAACAGGTGTCCAATATTGTTGACTGTATAAGCAGTTATGCTAATGATGCACATCCTGTTTATTTTCGGTCAATTATTGCACTTAAGGAGCAGTTGATGGATATGCAGAATCCCTTGGATGGCGAAATATTTCATTCCTCGAATATAGATAGAATGGCTAAATTTATTATCCATAATAGTATTACGTCAGACATTAGCGAGAATTAGTCAAAGACTTTACAATATTAGTAATAATTCTAATTCTAGTAAGAAAAACACCCTGATAATATCAGGGTGTTTTTTGATGAGCCAAAAAAGCTTAGGCTAGCTCTACGGTAGCACCAGCTTCTTCTAGTGTCTTTTTGTGAGCTTCGGCGTCTTCTTTTTTGACGCTTTCTAGCACTGTCTTTGGGGCGCCGTCAACAATAGCTTTGGCTTCACCAAGTCCTAGGCCAGTGATATCTTTAACAGCTTTAATAACTGCTACTTTTTGTGCACCAGCATCCTTTAGGACAATATCGTATTCAGCTTTGCCTTCATCAGCAGCAGCGGCTTCACCGCCAGCGGCTGGGCCTGCGACTGCTACTGCAGCGGCGGCTGGTTCGATACCGTATTCATCTTTTAGGATTGTTTTTAGTTCGTTAACTTCAAGCACGGTAAGGCTTGTTAGTTCTTCTGCGATTTTCTTTAAATCTTTTGCCATTTATAATTCCTTTCAAAAATTAGGCTATCTTTGCTTCAATACCATCAAGTAACGCATGAAGGTTGCCCGAAAGAGCGTTCATGGTGTCGTTTACTGGTGATTGAAGAGTGGCTACTACCTGAGCGATAAGTTCTGATCTGCTTGGGAGTACGGCTAGAGCCTTGACCTCATCAGCTGACATAAAGTTGCCTTCTGGGGTGATGGCACCTACGAACTGTATGCTTGGATTAGTTTTCGCGAAGTTATTTAGCACTTGGGCTGGAGCAACCTCATCATCTGCATTAAAAGCGTAGAGTAACTGACCCTTTAAGGCGCTAACGTCTATGTCTTTATATTTTCCACTCGATTCAATCGCCTTAATAACGAGACGGTTTTTGATAACAGATACTTTTGTACCGTTTTCTTTAGCATCTTTTCTTAGTGATTGAATAGCTTTTACGGTAGTACCTTTGTATTCTGCTACTACGGTGAGCTTTGATTCGGCTAGTAGCTCGCTAACATTTGCTACGACTTCATTTTTCTTTGCTTTTGTTAAAGCCATTTAGAAAATTCCTCTCTTGTTATGAGATTTTTTGTCACAGTTATCGACCAGTTACTGTGGACTTTTACCAAAAAACCTCTTGTGTTACCAAGAGGTTAAATACGTGCTAGCTAAAAAATTAGATTTGCACCTCGGTGACACGATTAAGAGCAAAGCTCAGTCACTTTCTTTGGTAACTAGTCAATACTATCACAGAATTGTAAATTATACAAATATCACTACTGTATAGTTATACCATACTCCTCTCTGTAGAAATCTACCCAGCCGGAAGCAGAAAGCTTGCCTATGTCCTGAAGTTTTTTACAGTGTTCATATTTGCCTTTTGTTTGAGAAAATTCTTCGAGGCGTTCATGGTCTATTTCAATCCTTGCAAGAAGCTGTATTAATCTCTTGGCCGTACCAACCTCGGTATCTTCTTCTAGGAGTTGCTTTTCTGCATCGGTATAAGCCCTTGGTCGGGGTAGATGTGCGTAGTAATCTTCGAATACTGGATCATTTTTTATATCAAATTGTTGTGTCTCGCGTTTCATGACATGTTCTTCCCTTAGGCTGGTCTATTGTGCCAATCGTTATCAATATCAAATGTAGCAGGTTGTTTAGTCGTGTTAGTGTATGTTTCTGTGCCCGCATAGCTAACTAGCTCTACCGTAACAGCACTAATCAAAGTACCTTTTGGTAGTCTTTGTAAATGAGTTAGTGCTCGGTCTACATACTCTACTCCACCATCACCTTGGCCAAACTTTGGATCGTAATCATAATATTCCATTTCTATCTCCTTAAATTTAAAAACTTCTCGTTTGGAGAAGTTTGATTAGGTATCTGACTTGGCTGTACTGTCGGCGTTTAAGCCCAAACTTCTCCATATATGAAGCACAGCCTGCAAAGAGGCAGGAGGCTGAGGAGTTGTAATAAGTTTGTTGCTAATTTGCTCATTTCAGACTTATTCTACACCTATGAAATAAAGTTGACAAGCAAAGGGTATAGGAGTACATTTGCTTATGTGATGGTAACACATATACATTCAGCAAAAACAGTAGAAGTCGACGGCATGTGCTATATGCCCAAGATTATTACTTGTTGATGCTGGAGTTTTTTATTTTTGGATATATACAATAAAGGCTCCTAGGCAGTAAGGGGCCTTTTTGATTAAAGAAAGTAAGTTATTAGGAGAAATGTCAGGAATGAATTACGTGGACAAAATAGAGAGTGATATGGCCATAGGGTTTGAGCTTGCTATGGCACGAGAAGAGTTTTGTGGCGTTATGAATGAAGACCACGTATCACATGTACGCATGGAACAGGTTTTTGATGACTTTAAGAAGTGGCTGATAATTGGTTTTTTTCAAGAAGATTACTCGAATAACCTAGAAAATACCGGTAGAGGTGTAGCAGAATCGATAATATCTTAGATTGGGTGTTTATCTGCCATAAAGACAGTTGAATTTAAACAAGACGATGTACAGGAGGTCCTCGACTTTCATTTAAGTGAGCTTGATATCAGAGAGGCTACAATAGCCACAATCGATTATCTAGTAAGGCCGTATATGCCTGTACTAGAGGTAGCTTAAACCTATTTATTGTCGATTTGCTGAAGTTTATATTGGGTAGCGCGTTCTGCTGCTAACCTAGTTAATTCTTCGTCCTCGCCTTTGTTTACAAATTTCATACATTGGGCCATCATCGGATGTACTTCGGCGAGCTTGTCGTGCATCTGTTTGACAAGTTTACGATAGCCGGGGTGACCTTGGGGCGATGTCCTGAGCTCGTGTAGATGAAAAGCTTCGCGCGCATTGTATGTGATTTTCCAGCGCATTCGGTGTCCTAGTAATGTCGCGTATTGAGCTTCTAGATTGAACCCCTCAGATTGCATAATACTGTAAAGTTCAGCACTTTTATCAAAACAATATTCAAATTGTTCACTTAGTCCAGCTTGTTCGACTAACTCTGGAATATCAAAACCGTATCTTGGCGTAAGTTGTTGCCATTCTAGACTATCAACCATCCGGTGGCGCTGTAAGTCACGGAAAATACCATAGTCACAAATAAGATCCCATGAGTAATGAGCAATCTCTAGGGCTCTACCTGGTCGATGGCGACGATTGAGACGCTCGCCCATATAGGCAGAAAAGGCTTCGGTTTTTTGGTCGTAAGACCAATCTATAAGCTGTTTTTTGATATCTTTGAGACTTGTCGTACTGTGCTCGTACAACATGTGCGGTAGTAGATCTAACTCGTTGCGTGGCCAAAAATCAACTAATTGGACGTCTTCATCGACATTACCGAGGTTGCTATTAAGCTGGCTATTTGCTATTTCCTGCATGTTTTTGTAAGTATTAGCACGATAAGCTATAGTGGCTCCACCCCTTTCTGGCTTGTCAGCCCGTTCTAGGAAAGTTGGAATGACTTTACGTGATTCTTTGAGCATAGACTCGCCTGTTTGTCGAGCCTCGGGTAACTCATCGCTAAGCAGGTGCATGATTAAGCTTTCTAGTGCTTGTCCTGACGCATAAATACCAACAGTTGATTTTGTAGCTACTGGCAACACTGGTCTAATTGCGTCGCAAGCTTGAGCCCTAGTTGCTCCATTGAAAGCAATATCACGCTCTTTTTCTGGTACGGTACTATTCTGGCGTACATAATCAGTTAGTTTCCGAACCATGTCCGAGTAGTTATCAAAAATATCGTCCATAATAGTTTTATATTTTTGTTTGAGGGGCTTCGGTAAATACTTTGGAATTAGATATTTGTAACGGCCTTTACTATCTTTTTGGTCAAAGTAGATATATCTAGTAGATTGTTCTAGATACGAAGCTAGTCTTCCCCATTCTAATTTCTTAGTCAACAGATTGCTGGCATTTTCTACTACCAGATGTTCGCCAACTAGTTGCTGGACGGAATCATCACCATAAGCTGTTATGACTCGTTGCAGGAGCTTTTCGTCTTTGCCCAAGTTTTTTGCAAACTCATCGAGGATAGTGATACGCATGTCATCGCCACGTCGGCTCAGTCTAGCCATGGCGGCTGCGATTGTAGTGGGGCTTAATTTGTCGGTAAAAGCGTAAACATCATCCTCTACATTGGTAATAACATCTCTCAAGAAATCTTTGCCATCTGGTGTAATTTTGTAATTTCCGTTTTTGTTCTTTTTGACATACTCAATATCCTCTGGTTTGTCTATTTTTTTGCGCTTTTCTTCGATAACTCCGCTAATTGATACCGCTGGTTCGCTCAAGCTTACCGGAGGGGCGGATGCTTGCACTGCCTGAGTTCTAGGCATCTGACCGTTAATTGTTTGCCATATTGCTTCCGCTACCTTCTCGGGGGAGTTGTTGGCAAAAATAACTGGATAATTTCGCTCCTTGGCTTCCCATAAGTAGCCCGCTCTGACTCGTTCTAGGAAATTTTCATCAAGATTATCAAACCGTTCGCCTGCCCCTCTATCATAAGCTCGTTGTTTGAGAGTTTGGACAGGTGCGTCTAACACGATAGTCATATCTGGCTCCATATCACCAACTGCAAAATTTATAATATTCGTAATAGTTCCATAATCTTGCACGTCTCCACGACCATAATATTGAATAGCTAATGTAGTGAGATAATTACGATCACAAAGACAGATCACACCCTGTTCGCGAGCTTTTCTGATAATGTCCAATGATTGACTACGGGCAGCATTATACAGTAGTACTTCTGTTCTAGTATTCATGGGATAGCGGGGGTCCTGGGTCATCATTCGGATGGTTCTAGCTGTTAGATCAGATTGGCTATCTGGTTCTCTGAATAGGCGTACTGAATAGCCAGCAGTCTGTAGAGTCTGAGCTAATAATTCCAGTTGAGTAGTTTTGCCAACTCCTTCAGGACCTTCTAGGACAATATAGGCGCCTCTACTCATAGCTAATCCCTTCTATTTTTATGGGCATTTCTCTTGTGTCCTTCCAGGCTTTTGGTAGCATCTGTGAAGGGTCCCAAGTGCGTATTATTGTTTTTAGGTCTGTGCCAGACTGATATTTACCACTAAAACCGTTATCGCGCCCTTTGCCGTAGTTGCCATCAACTTCTCCGGTCTCTAGAAATACAGCCTGAGCGATGCGTTCACCAACCGGCAATAGGATAGTTTCGCGCTGGTTAAGGTTAAATATTTCTAAAGTCAATCTGTTGATATAGCCAGGATCTACCCAGCCGGCATCGAAACAAACTGCCACTCCATTTCTACCCCAGCTAGAGCGACTCTTGACTTCATAGGCCCCTGGTGGTTTGATTCCAAAAAACTCATGGGTATGAGCTAGTATTCTTTCGCCAGGTTTTAGTGCTATAACAGGATGATCCTTGGGAATATTTTTTTGTAATTTGACACCATTGAGATCACACCAGGCTTTGTGGGGCATCGCTTTGTACGGGCCATCAAAATACCTCTCGACGTCTTCTCTGTCAAATGGGTTGTAGATTGTGCGTTCGTTGGCACGTTCGACACGGTAGTAGTGATAACCGAGTGTGACGTCTAAGCTCGCGTGACTAATATGCTTGTCCTGAAACGGGACGCAGACGATGTGTCCATCAGTCAAGGCTTGTCGTATCTGGATATTGCTGTATACTCCCAAAATTATCCCCTTCTGAAATACTATATTTATAGTCTACATACCATAGTCTAGCGTTACAAGCATAATCATGTTGTAGTTTTTAATTTTATATTTTTACGTAGAGTTTTGAGCTAATATGTAAAGCTTATGTTAAAATATCTACAATATAAAACACTAACATTAATATAGGGTCAAAATTATGCAACCAGATCAAATTAATAACCAGTCAGCAGAAAATCAGAATCAGTTGTACTCTCAGCCCTCATCTTCTCCGATACAGCCAGTAGACCCGGGTTACCAAGTTACTAATAGTCAGCCCCCATTACCAATTCAACCAAAAAAGAATAATAAAAAGTTATTTCTTATACTTGGTTTATTGCTCCTGATAATTGGTTTGGCAGTAGCTATGTATATTTTTCTGGGTGGTACTAAAAAGGCCGATACCGAAAAAAATAGCCAGCCTAAAGTCAAGACCGAGGAGTCTCTCGAGTATGAGAAGCCTTTTGAAGTTGCTGATGCACAATATGGACAGGATAGTATCCAAGAAGATAGTTTCGCAGAGACAGGACAATACAGTCCAATACCAGAATTATATGCTACTTTTGATGATACAACCGCTTATTTCATTACAGATGCGGAAGAATGGCGTTATTATCAACTTGAAACAGCATCGGAAGCTGGAGTAAATAGAGATCTAGATGATCCTTGTGCCGAGCTTTATGCAAAATATGACCAAGGTATTAATACGGTTATCAAAGGGTTCGAAGATAATGGATTTAGTGTTGAGAAGCCAAAAAATCGGGCTGATAATGAACATTTTTATTCTCAGTATCAAAATTGCAGTAAAGGGGCTATGCTCCAAGGAGCTGATTATACTTGTTCTGTAGTTTTTGAGTTAGATAGTGACGCACTAGCAAAGATTGGACCAGAAAACAAAGAGTACGTTGCCCTAAAAATAGCCTGTACCAAAAATAAAACACTTGAATCTAAAAAGGCAGATGCAAATGTTGTTCAGGATATTTATAGAGATACTGGTGGCTCAGAATCTACGTCTTATACTATTTTGCCTGATTATATCAAAGATTCTCAAACCCCTGGGTATAAGATCGCGTTGATAGTATCTGATGCATCATATCCGAGCTATTTTTATAAGAAAGATGGTCAAAAATGGGTTGAAGTATCAGGTGATGATTTTTCATGTAGCTATGTAAGCGCTCATCCTGACGTAAAATTAGCCTTTAAGGGTGAGAAATGCACAGAACCTGTGGACCCCTCTAGAGGTGCATATGAAGAACAAACAATACAATAAGATAGGAGTGTATCAAAACAATGCCACCTAATAATAATCAAAATAATAACCAACAACCCTTGCCACCGGTAAACCCTATGCAACAGGGCACTAATCAACCACTTCAGACGCAACCCGTAGTACCAAGTTCTCCTGAGGGTAATAACAAGAAGATATTTATTATTGTCGGTATTGTAACGCTACTGATAGTAATTATTGGCGTTATGTTTGTACTACTTACGGGAAGTAAAGATGACAAAAAAAGTCAAGCAACTGTACCTGTTGATGTCAAACCTGCAGAAGCTGAGGTTCTGAAAAAGCTAGATGAAAAATACAAACAGTATTCAATTAATGAAGCTAATTTGGGAAAAACTAGTAAGCCATTGTTATATACTTCGTTTGATCAATCGGCCGCCTACTTTATGAGTGAGCCAGATGAGTGGAGGGTATATAAATATGATATTAGTCAGGACTATACCGATGTTCACGGTGCATTTAGTAGTGGCTACGATGAGTGTGAAAGATTCTTAACAAATAACCAGACTTACATAACGACTATTATCAATAGTTTCAAAGAGAGCGGATTTGACTACAAACAGCCCAAGAATAGAGAAGGAAAACCTGAATACTTCAAACAATCACCTGATTGTCATCAAGGTGCAATGTTTGTGAGTGATTCTATGATATGCTCAGCAAAGTTTGATGTCGGGAACTATGTTGATAAGGGTAATAATTTGGGTAGTGCTTCATTGGCTGCACGCATTGGATGTAAGAAGGCTGATTCACTCAAACAAGACATAGAAAATGCTAAAATATCAAAACAAATAGAAAAGGATACAAACCCAGACTATTATGATGCGTTAATTACCCTTCCTGAATATGCAAAAAATTCTCAGACAACAGGCTATAAGATAGCCGAGATACAATCTGAAAGTGATACATATTTTTATCTAAAAAAAGATTCATCTCCGTGGGTCCTGGCTGATTCGAATTCAGGTGGCTTATTATGTGAAACTGTTGAAAAAAGCCCAGAAATTAAGCAGGCCTTTAAAGGCGAGAAGTGTATGTATGGTTCAGACCCCTCGAGCTTACAAGAAAAGATAATTGAATAAATAGTGAGCTAAAGTAAAAATTATCAAAATTACTAAAAAGCTATAAACCAGCTGATGCAATTATTCTTATGGTTTAAAATAGACCATTCATAAACGAATGGTCTATTTTGGGTAAGATAACTAAGTTACAGTTCGGTTACTTGCACTTTGATGCCAGGACCCATAGTAGAGCTTATGGTAATAGCTTTGACATAGCTACCTTTGATACTGCTGGGTTTGTTATTCTTGACAGATGCAAAAACTGCCTGGGCGTTAGCAAGTAACTTGTCAGTACCAAAACTAATCTTACCTACACCAAGGTGTACTATTCCAGTTGAGTCTACGCGGTATTCAACACGACCTGCTTTGGCCTGTTGGACTGCCTTAGTCACGTCAGCCGTGACAGTGCCACTCTTTGGGTTGGGCATTAGGCCTTTAGGACCGAGAGTACGAGCATACTTACCTAATTTTGGCATCATTGCTGGAGTTGCAATTAGGATATCAAAATCAATTATGCCTTTATCAATTTGTTTTAATAGTTCTTCATTGCCAGCAATATCTGCACCAGCAGATTTAGCTACTTTTGCGTCGTCTTCTTCGGCAAATACTGCTACTCTAACAGTTTTGCCGGTACCACTAGGCAAGACTAAATTGTCGCGGATATTCTGGTCAGCCTGGCGTGGGTCAACATTTAAATTAATGTGTAATTCAACTGTGGCGTCAAACTTCACCGGACTAGTCTTGATAGCAAGTTCGAGTGCATCCTTGATAGAATATTCTTGCTCTTTATTGACTAGTTTAGCCACTTCACGATATTTCTTGCCAGCCCTCTCTAGTCTAGAGCGAGTTGGATTCTTTTTTATTACCGGTGATTCTGCTGAATCAGCTTTTGCTTCTTTTCTGGCTTCTTTGGCAGCTAGCTCCTCAGCTTCTTTTTTTGCTTTAGCACTTCTCTTCCCAGCTTTGGCCACGGTTGGCTCTTGGGGTTCCTCGACCTCATTATTGCTATTGGTCTTTGTAGCGTTTGCGATAGCATTTTCGATATCGGCAATTGTATTTTTTTCAGTTACATCTAAGTTTAATTCTTTTGCTTTTTCTAGTAGATCGGCTTTCTTTGCCATATTATTTGCTCCTTGTGGTACAGGCGTCTTTCGACTCCCACGATAAATTATTATTCTGTTATTGAAAGGTCTGTGGTAATCTGCATAACTTCCTTATAGTGTTTGGGATCCCGGTCTGCAAAAGTTGTGGCTTGAATTCTGATCAATTCTACATCTGCGCCAGTGAGAGTCTGGAGCCCTAATCTTTTGGCCATATCATTCATTCTGTTATTCCAATCCTCGCCTTCAAATCCAGGTCCAGCATTACCTCGTTCGATATTCATTGTCATAATGATTCTCTCCTAAACTTTATCCTTCGATTTCTACACCCATACTTCTTGCAGTACCGGCTACCATCTTTTTGACTGACTCGACGCTATCGGCATTCATGTCAATCATTTTTGCCTCAGCGATCTCAGTGAGTTGTACATCAGTCAATTTCTTGGTAATTTTTTCTTTATTTGGTACGCCGGATCCTTTTTGAATACCAAGCGCTTTACGGATTAGATCGTCTGTTGGCGTACCAACAACTCTCCAGCTCATAGTTCTATCGTCATAAATAGTGATATGAACAGTGAGGTCTTGCCCCATTTTGTCCTTGGTTTGGTCATTGAATGGTTGGATAAAATCCATCATGTTCACACCATATTGACCTAGTGTACTGCCCACGGGTGGGGCTGCTGACGCTTGACCGCCTTTAATCTTCATTTTAAGATTTGCTTTAACTTTTTTGGCATCTGCCATAAGTATTCTCCTTGATTAACGAACAGCATTATTGAAGCTATACTATTCTCCTACCTTTATAGTAGTGCGTAACTAGAGTATTATAACAAGAAATTACCCCTGTTGTCTAGGGTTATATATAGCGTAGCGTACACTAGATTACTAATGGTGGTATATTGGATTATCTGGATTGCGTATGTCATCGATTGGCAGGAACTTGCCAATCAGTTTTAGCTTATCAGATAAGTCCCACATATTTTCGCCACCGTTGTTTACAGCTTCGATAAATTCCTCGTATACCTGGGCATAATAGTCCTCGATAAATACGCCGTCCGTAGGATCTTGCCAGAAGCCACTTTCGATAATCTCAGCATAATTGGCGCTTGGCTTTTCTGGTAGTGGCATGGGATTAAACTTTCTTTACTTGCAGGCTATCGAGCTCTACTGGCGTTTCACGGCCAAACATATTAACGAGGACTTTGAGCTTACCTTTTTGCTCATCAATTTCGTTTATAGCACCATCAAAACCTTTGAAAGGCCCATCTACGATGTTTACAATATCGCCTACGTTATAGTCCATCTTGTGTTTCGGCTCTTCTCTTCCCATGCGTTTCATAATTTTCTCTATTTCATCAGTACCCACCGGCGTTGGTTCAATACCTGTACCGACAAACCCTGTTACACTTGGTGTGTTACGGACGATATACCAGGCATCTTCGGTAAGTTTCATTTGGACTAGTACATAACCTTGAAAGATTTTTTTTTCTACAACCTTACGTTTACCATTTTTGATTTCTATCATTTTTTCTTTGGGCACCAGTACTTGAAAAATTTTATCTTTCATATCGAGAGAATCAGCGCGTTGGCGAATTGATTCTGCAACTTTTTCTTCATAACCACTATAAGTGTGAATAGCGTACCATTGTTTTGTTGTATCGTATCTTTTGCTCATTATTATCCTCTAAAAACAATCCTTTTAATTACTTCATTTAGCACATAATCAACACCGGCAGCCGCAACTCCAAAAGCTAGAGCAAAAACCAATACTGCAAATGTTAATTTCCAGGTGTCGCGTCTACTTGGCCAAGTAACTTGTTTGATTTCACGCCATGAATTTCGGAAATACTTTGGCCAGAGAATTCTACCAATAACACGCCCAACAAATCTGACTGGTCTTGTTCTAAACGGCCAGGTAATAAATCTTACAGGTTTACTTAGTGGTTTTGCAATATTGCTGGCAGTTTTTCTAATACGACGTTTCGGTTGTTTACTGGCTTTAGCCTCCGCCTTGGCTACTGCCTTTTGATTACGTTCTCGGACTGTCTCTGTCTTTCGTACTCTGGGCTGTTTGCCGTTTTTCTCATCAGGAGTAGGACTATCAGCATTTTTTTCATCAAGCTTTTCTATTTTTACAACTTTAGCAGTACTTTTTGTGCTCTTTTTGTCGGAGCCACCAGAGTTAGTTTTTTTAGATTTCGCCAAATTAGTTTCCTCACTTTAGCCAGATATTAGTACTAGCAACAATTAAAAATAACTTACTACTAGAGTAAGTCGTCAGCTGTCAATATACACCTGTTGAATTACAAAGTCAAACAAAATGTAGCCACTTTGGTACTAGGAAATGTTATAATCTTAAGCAATATGATAATTGCTCCAATTGAGCTGGTTGCTGTACTTGGTATATTAGGCATTTTGATTGAAATTTTTGCTAGCGTTATTTCATCCATGAGCATAAGGAAAGCCCTGTATGTATTAGTGGTGGTTATATGTTGTTTTTATGTTCCGGTCTTGCTTATGAACAGTTTTTCGATTTTTTCAGTAGGAATAGTATTAGTGACTCTATTCCGAGTGTTTAACGCATTTAGAGTCGTCTACGGCCGACAGAATCCACAAAGATTGTTACGGTCAACAAAAAGGACTTCTATGTATTTAATTTTGTATCAAATGCTTACATTCGTTTTATTCTATCTGGCATTGTACTACCCTATTATTCAAGAAAATTTTTGGTTAGTTGTTTCGGCTATATCTGCTTTTTGTATTTCCTGGTTGATATACTCAACAAGGTATAATTTGGCCAAATCTACACTTCGCCCGAGCGATAAATATTTTTCAGACATGGAGCTGCCATCTGTTAGCGTGTGCATACCCGCGAGAAACGAGACAGAACAATTATCGGCGTGTCTAAGTTCAATTATCAAATCGGAATATCAAAAGCTCGAAGTCTTGGTGCTTGACGATTGTTCGCAGGATAAAACATCGGAAATAATCAAAGGCTTTGCCCACGATGGAGTTCGTTTTATACCGGGCCAAGAACCAAAAAAAGGTTGGTTAGCAAAAAATCAAGCCTATCAAGACTTATCCGAGGCAGCCAGTGGTGAAATACTTATATTTTGTGGTGTTGATGTACGGCTTGAAAAGTATGCAATTCGATCAACGATTGTAAGTATGATTGCTAGGAAGAAGATGATGATATCTGTGCTACCGCGTGGGCTACAGTCTGTTGCCAATGCTAGGTTACTTCAGCCAATGCGCTATTGGTGGGAGTTATCGATGCCTAGAAGGAAGTTCAATCGGCCTCCAGTACTCAGCACCTACTGGGCAATATCTAAGCAGTCTTTCGCCGAGCTAGGGGAGATGAAATCTGTTAGGGGGAGTGTCATGCCAGAAGTTTACTTTGCCCGTGAACTCGCTAAGTCAGATGAGTATAGTTTTATGCGGTCGAATGGTAAATTGACGCTTTTTAGCGCAAAAACATTACCGGACCAATGGCAAACGTCTATCAGAACGCGCTATCCTCGGCTAAAAAATCGTCCAGAAAATGTACTAGCTGTTACTTTTGCGGAATTGATTATGATATTAATGCCATTTTTAGTCTTGCCGATTACTATTGTTTCTGGTCAATACCTTTTAATCATTATTGCGTTATTTAATATATTAATGTTGCTGAGTATCCATCTACTAATTGTCTTAGCTTGGGGGGTAAAAAATCCCATTATGGCAGTCGCATTACTGCCAGTAGCAGTTTTTTTTGAAATTTATGCTACCTTTGTGTCGATGTGGCGCTATGAATTTGGCCGGGTGGAGTGGAAAGATCGGAATATTTGTTTACCTGCAATAAACCATTATCCAAAATTACCTTCAGCCTGAATGGGCTACTTGGTGTTGTCTGCTGGTTCTATGGATTCCTGCTTAGCGTTGGACATATCAGGGATAAAAATCTTAAATGTTGAACCTTTGTTCAGGGTGCTCTCTAAGGATATCTCTGCACCTATTAGGTGAGCAAGCTTCTGGGTTACATAAAGACCAAGGCCCGTTCCTGAGCTTTTCTTGGTTCGATAATCTTCGGAACGGAAAAATTTATCAAATACTTCTTTTTGGTCGTGTTCACTAATACCAATACCAGTGTCACTAACACGAAACTCAACGCCACCCTGTGCTGGCCGTGCACCTACGGTGACAACTCCATGTTCTGTGTATTTTATGGCATTAGTAATAAAATTTTGTAAAATCTCTCGTACGTATAACGAACTATTATGGATAACTTCAAGACTAGGATCAACTTCTGTCTGCATTGATAAGCCTTTTTTTTGAACTTCCTGAACATAATTTTGAGCAATAGTATGGATTAGCTGGGCGACATTGATTGATACATAATTTAGGTTTTGGATTGTCCCATTTTCGGCTCTAGATAATGTCGATAGGTCATTTATCAGGCTGGCTAGGAATAGAATTTGATCATGTGCCTGGTGGACCGCGTTGTTAACAGAATGGATATCACCGCTACGCTCTAATGCTAGAATAATATTTGATAAGTTACCCTCGGCAATTGTGACTGGGGTGCGTAATTCGTGACTAACAACACTAATGAACTCATCGCGCTCTTCTTCGAGTGATTTTTCTCTGGTAATATCACGTACGAGAATAACAAAGCCATCTTTTTCATTACTGCCAAATTTTGGCTTGACTGGTGCGATACTAAGATAGATATTGATGATACTACCATCAGCATAGCCAAGTTTATAGTCACGTGATATTGTTTGGGTTTTTGTCTCGACCACTAGCCTAGTCAAATCAATAGGCTGGTTAGCTTTGTCTAATAGGCGTAGGCAGGTGCCAATAGGCACACCCTTGAGTTCGGTATTTTGGTCTAGTACATTCAGGGCCGCGCCATTATACATTATTATATTTCCGTTTTTATCTGTAGCTATGACGCCGTCAGTAATACTATTGATTAGAGTATTTAGTTGAGCTTCTTCAAGATTGATTGGGCTCCTATTTTGTGCCTGTTGGTTATTATTATCCATAAACGTTATTATACATTGATTTTTACTTTTATGTTTACGATGTCATTAGATTTTGATTGGAGTAATCTTTGTTTGATATTGTTTGAGCCGTTTTCTTAGAGCTTTGGCATTGAATAGTATTTGCTCAAATCTTTGCCAAAAACTAATTGAATGATTCATGTGTTCAGTGTGAACGAGTTCGTGAATAATTACATAGTCTATCAAATCCCAAGGAAGTTGCATTAAGTAAATATTTAAAATTATTTCTTTTGCGTTACTACAACTCCCCCACCGAGTTGTTAATCTTTTGGCCTTGACGGATTGATATTCAAATCCATTGGCTTTGGCAAGTTGATCTAATCGTTGTGGTAATAACTGGCTAGCTTCTTTAGAAAGGGCTTTGTGTGCTCCTCTAATCGCAACAGTTTGTACATCTAAATCAGAAAAGCTATGGCCTAAAGGCACCGAGACATTGATTTGGGTATTTGTTACTCGTACGCTTGGCCTACTAGCTTTATCGCTATAGGCAAAATTAAGCCTGTGGGCTTTTCCAATTCGGTCACCTTGTTCAAGTACCATTTGTTCGTCTGGACGATGATCCTCGAGCCATGCTTGATTCTTGATAACAAAATTAATTCCAGCTTGATACGGTACAAAAATCGGAAGACTAACCTTAATAATACCATCGCTCGAATAACTAAGTTTGATATTTTTACTTGAACGTCTTTTAGTAAGGGATATTGTACCTATTTCTGGCAGGTAGACTTCCTTGCTTGCCATTATCTAAGAACAATATTCCTGCGCCCTTGGGGTTTATGGTCTAATGGTGTGGGCACAAGGTTTACTAGTTCGGGTTTTATCATTTTGTGAGCCGCGGCCGAGCTCTTTATGATGCCCATATCGGATAATTTTTTTACTATTGTGCTTAATTGTCCGGGAAAACTATGCTTACCGCTGACAACAACAAAGTCCTCAGTTGGTTCTGGGTTTTGCATATACTCGGCTATTTGTCTAAAAGCATCTGCATCATAGCCAACAGCATAGTGGTCATCGTTTTTCCGCCTATCCCTAGAATGATTACGCATGTAGGCTGTGTCTGGATCGACCTGAAACCAAATCACAAGCGTAGAGGCTTTGTTTTGTCTTGCCATCTCTCGCAAAGCCTTTCGCTGTGATAGGCGCATGGCATTCATATCTATCACTACGCTTATTCCTGCGGTGAGAAACTCGTTCGCCATATAGGCGATAATACGATTGAGAGCAGAATTCTCTTGCTTAGAATATTTTGGATGTTGAAAGAGTTCGTGCCTAATACGATCTTGTTCTAGGTGTGCAACTTGTACTGCTTCGGTAAATTGTCGTGAAAAATAGGTCTTGCCAGAGCCCGGAAACCCATAGCATAGGATCAGTACAGGCTTGATTGTGCCGATTCGTTCATTGGCTTTTCCGCTCATATAGAAGATATTTTATAACAAATCTACTGAAATATAAAATATACTGTCAAATATCGTCGGTAGTTTATTATTTGTTCCAAGCATCTGTATATTATTGTAGAAAAATACATGCTCTTAATTATTGAGGTGGCCGAGAGTCTTGTACTGCTCCTGGTCCATCTGTCTCTAATATTACGCCGATATAATCAGCAATTTGTTTTCCTAATTCACTATTTGGAATAGACGTATCACTTGCATTTTTGAACATTGCTACACTCTTGCTAGAGGTAGTAAGTCTGATAACTTGTTGATCCTTTAGAACTAGTCGAAGATCTCCTACTAAATAAGTTTTGTTGTGACTGTGTTCTCCGCTATGATGCATTTCTTGAGATATTAACTGTAACTTTTGAATGTCGCTAAAATTTATAGTTTTTGTTTCTTTACTGAATAAATTTCCAGCTTTATACTCTACTGTCTGCAAACTTTTATCTAATACGATTGTAACTTTTTTCTTTAATACTATGATAATAAGACCTATAAGCATAAAAACTATACTTGCTAAACTTAATATTAAACAACCGACAACAATAAGCCCCGCACCTAACAGGTATGCTAGGAAATTGTCTTCTTTTGCTATCAATTGGCCTGATTGATTTTGTGTTATTTTCATGTTTCATATTATATATATATTTTCGCTACTGCATACTGTATTTTTGATATCTTTTGGTTATAATGTACGGTGTATAAGGTAATTTACATATTAAATATAAAGGGGTGTAGCTCAGTTGGCTAGAGCACTGGTCTCCAAAACCAGGTGTCGCAGGTTCGAGTCCTGTCACCCCTGCCAAGCAGAACAGTTCAAAAAAATAACAGATAGAAAAAGTTCTATTTCGTATTGCTCAAATATTATTTTTGAAAATTTTCCTGCAATTAATCTGTAAAAAAGTTCGATTCCTGTTTGTCCTCCACTTGTACAATCGAACTTTTTCGTAGAATTAATTAGTATTGCTGAAGCAGTTAGACCATACGTTGTAGCGGAATGAGATTTTAGAGTACAGTTTTTCGCAGTAACTGGGCGTTTAGCGCAACTATTACAGTAGAAGCAGACATGAGTACTGCGCCCACTGCTGGTGACAGTACAATCCCGGCCCCAAATAGTACACCCGCAGCTAGCGGAATTGCGAAAATGTTATAGCCAGTAGCCCAGCCAAGATTTTGGAACATTTTACGGTACGTAGCTTTGGATAGCTTTATTACTTTAACTACATCTTGAGGATTACTGTTGACCAGGATAATATCTGCCGACTTAATGGCTACATCAGTGCCCGCCCCAATAGCGATACCTATGTCGGCTTGTGTGAGTGCTGGTGCATCATTTATGCCATCTCCAACCATCGCGACCTTATTACTATTCTTCTGAAGTGCTTTTACTTTCGCAGATTTATCTTCAGGACGCACTTCAGCAAAATATTGATCTAATCCAAGTTGTTTTGATACATAGGACGCTACTTCTTCAGAGTCGCCCGTTATCATGGCCGTCTTTATGCCCAT
Organism: bacterium; assembly: GCA_029557395.1. Taxonomy (GTDB): domain Bacteria; phylum Patescibacteriota; class Saccharimonadia; order Saccharimonadales; family JACDBH01; genus JAGQMT01. The sequence continues at coordinate 6,708 of JAKQIK010000058.1, read as the reverse complement.
TTCCTTAAGCGTAGCGATGGTCTGCTTTGATTCATCGCGAACTATGTCAGCTAAGCCTAACGCACCGATAACCTGTTCGTTGGTAATCAAATACACTTCCGTCTTGCCCTCTCTCGCAGCTTTTTTTACTGCTTTGGCGATATCCGCAGGAACACTAAGCTTGTTTTCTTCTATATACCGGTAACTGGCAGCTATATACACTTCGTTGCCATGTAATGTCCCCTGCACGCCTAAGCCTGGCAAGGCTTTAAAGTTGGTTACCTTATCAAGGTGAACACGGTCTTCTTCTGCTTTTCTTACTAAACCTTTACCGACAATATGCTCACTATTTTGTTCGAGACTCGCGGTTAGGTGCAGGATATCTTCTTTAGTATGTCCTTTTGTAGCCCATATATCTGTCACACCATGCTCACCTTTTGTTAGTGTGCCTGTTTTATCAAAAAGTACCCAGTCAAGCTTACGTGCCGACTCTAGCGCAAGTCGCTTACGAACTAGCAAACCGTTTTTAGCCGACAAAGCAGTTGATATTGATACTACTAAAGGTATGGCTAGTCCAAGAGCGTGAGGACAGGCGATTATCAAGACCGTAACGCTACGCTCAAGAGCAAAGCCCGCATCCTTCGTGATTAGCCAATAAATAAACGTAGCTATGGCTGTAATTATTGCTATAAAAGTTAGGTAAAAGGCTGCTTTATCTGCAAGAACCTGAACATTTGACTTTGAGCTTTGTGCCTCTGCAACTAGGCGCATAATTCCAGCCAAAGCGGTGTCGCCTCCAATCTTAGTAACTCGTACAGTAATTGAACCATCTTGATTGACTGTTCCGGCAATTACCTCATCGTCCTGGGCTTTAGTTACAGGCTTTGATTCTCCAGTGATAGCAGCCTCATCTATTGATGTTGTACCGTCTGTTATTATTCCATCAACAGGAATTCTTGTACCGGGTCTGACTAATATGAGATCCCCGACGCTTAATTTGCTAACTAATACTGTAACTGGTTTGCCTTCGACTAGCTTCTCGGCTTCGTCGGGTAGTAGCTTAGATATAGCGTCTAGGGCATTCTCAGCCCTAGCAACAGATGCCATTTCTAGCCAATGCCCAAGTAACATGATTGTTACTAATGTTGCTAGCTCCCAGAAGAAGCCATCGCCTTCTATGAAAAACTGTGTTGCTACACTATAGGTATATGCCGTAATGATTGCCAGGCTGATGAGTGTCATCATACCTGGCAATTTGGCTTTTAGTTCGCCCCACGCACTTTTTATGAACACTAAACCGCCATAGAAAAAGATGCCGGTACTGAATATGAACGGTACATACTGAGAGCCAGAAAAACTAGGTGGTGTGAAGTTCAGCCAGTGCTGTATCATTTCGGAATACACCAGTACAGGTATTGTCAGCAACAGCGATAGCCAAAACTTATCTTTGAACATAGTTACTGAATGCCCAGCGTGTTTATCGTGTTCCTCATGTTCAATATGATTGTGTGCGTGGTGTGAGTGATCCATAGTCTTTTAGTAGCCCCAGTCCTTCTGCCACTGTTTCATTTGGGATATCTCGCTACTTTGAGCATCTACGATTGCCTTGGTCAGCTGTTTTATTTCATCGTGCTTGGCATTGGTCTGTCCAGGGAAAGCCATGTTAATAGCCGACTGATGATGTTCAATCATTGAAGATAGAAAGGCTTTGTCAAATGCATCTCCCGTGAGACCCTTTAGCTCTTCTGTCATCTGACCCATATCGGCCATCATGCCCATAGCTGAGTGGTCCATCATCATTTCACCACTACTGCTCGGATAGCCCCAGTCCTTCTGCCATGTTTCCATGTCTGTGATTTCTTTGGTCTGAGCGGTGATGATGTCATTGGCCATATCCTTTAGCTCTTGATGCTTGGCATTGGTTTGAGCTAACTTTGCCATATCTACCGCACCTTTATGATGTTCGATCATATTGGCTATAAACATTCGGTCGTAGTCGTCGCCCGTGAGTTCGCTGTACATTTTGTAATCGCTTGAGTTTTTATCTACAAGGCTATTTGCATCCTGTTGAGACGAGTTATTGTTACTCATCATATTGTCATTCATCATTCCATCGTTGTTATTTGTGATAGCAAAAATGCTTATACCTGCTACCGCTACAATTGCGACGATAGCGAGAGTGAGTATGTTGTTCTTATTCTTTTTCATAGTTTCTCCAATTTAATGTTAATGCCGGATAGTCAAACAGGCATATCCTACACTCGGAAAACACTGTACAAAATATAGATTGGTATCTTTGGGCGAGGTTTTACCTCTGCACTATAAAGTTGCTGGGATGTAGTTTTGTTATCAGTCTGTAGCGACTGGCCGTGTAGATGGAATGGGATTATTAGCTTGGCGTCATCTTCATTATCCTGATCAACGTCAACAAGGTATTCTTTTTTGCCTACAATTGCAGTGCGACAGAGAGTAGCACAGTTAACTACGTCGCTCGATTCATGCTGCATGCCGTTCATTTCGTGTGACATTGACGTCATCGCGGATGCATGCCCAGAAAAACTAATGGAGGTAAGTATAATAACTGCTAGCAAGGCGGATGTGTTTTTAATAGCTGTTATAAGTTTCAAGGCTATTTACCTCTTACATTTGTTAGCTCATAGAGTGAGAGCAACTCTGCTATTGCTTTTTCTTGTTCAGCTTCCGAACTGGAATCCAAACTTTCTTTAATGTGTGTTCTTATATGGTTCTCTAGCACAAGTTTATTTAACGAGCTGATTGATTTTTGAATGGCAAGGCTCTGGGTCAGTATGTCCATGCAATAGTCTTCGTTCTCAATCATCTTTTGAACACCACGCATTTGACCCTCAAGAATCTTAGCTCGGTGCATTGCGCGTTGTTTTAAGTCAGATATCATAACTTAAGTATAGTACCCCTAGGGGGTATGTCAAGTAGGTTATCTCCAAGTTGTAATACGAGTGAATCTAATCATCTGATCGGCTAATTCCCTAGACTCTGTTCATCGCATCACTTCTTTGCTATAGCTTTGCGAAGGTATATTCAGACTACCTTCCCACAGTATTACTCGATCAATAACGGCCAGCTTGCGATGACGCATGTCATCATAAAATTTAACTTTGACCCCTACTCTTCTGAGTTGTTTTATAGATTGCCATGCTTGAATCTGTAGTTCTCGTTCATGATGTCTAGGATTATGTGTGTTGATGCGTACCCTTACACCTTTGCATGCAATGAATGGACTTTCAATAATAACCTCATGAGTTGCAAGTTTAAGGTCACGTTGAAATGAGCGGTAGAATGTTGTTTCCGAGTATAACGCTGAGGTTAGTAGCTCTGTGGCTGACGATCTTGAGAATCGCCACAACCTAAGCATTTTTCTCCTCCTTAGTACCACTTTCTGATGACGTAATTACATCATTTTTGCCCGACCCCACCCCTATTAAAGTTCTATAATCGTGCTGTATCTCCTGCCAGTAGGAAAAAGATGTTTCTGGTCGGGTCGCGTCTGCCTTTGGCAGACAGGCGGCATGGCCTTGGTCGGCGTAGCCGACACGCTTCGCAAGCGAAGTGTAAAAACAGAGAGAAACTGCTATAATAACTTCTATGAAAACCATAGCGATAGACATAGATAATGTATTGGCTGCCTCTGCTGAAGGTCTTGTAGCTATAAGCAATCAATTGTTTGGTAGCCATATGACCATTAATGACTTTGGTGAGGACTGGTCAAAAATGTGGGGCGTAGACCACAAGGAAGCCGAACGGCGAGGTGAGGTGCTCAGAGAAAACAAATATCAAAAAGACTATTTGCCAGTTGATGGTGCCGCACAGGTTATTAACGAGCTTGGCAAACGCTACAAATTAGTGCTTGTAACATCTCGCCCAAAGAAAGTTGAAGAATTGACACGAAATTGGCTCAAACAATACTTTAGTTACCCTTTTGACATAATTGTATTTGCCGACTTTTGGGACGATCCCAAAAACTCAAAAGACGGACATTTACAACACAAGGGTGATTTATTCACACAGGTCGGAGCAGACATTGTCATTGACGACCAGTTAAAGCACTGTGAAGCAGCGGCCAAGGCAGGTGTTCAAGCAATTCTATTTGGCGATTATGCTTGGAATCAAACTAATGAATTACCAGACGGCATTATTCGGTATAAAGATTGGCCAGAGATCTTAGAGGAGCTTGTAAGATGAATTATTTCAAGCAACAAATAATAGTTACGTTCACAAGTAGCCCAGGTAGCGGTAAAACCTACTTTTCTCGTCAAGCCACTGAGCGACTTGGCGCTGTTCGTCTTAACAGTGATTCTATGCGTCGTGCTATTTTTGGTTCCGCTGATGAACACGAACGAATAAAGGAAATACTAGGCCGACCAACAGTATTGTCATATGTTTTCAATTCTATGGACTACTCGGCTGAACAAGTTGTTTCTGCTGGACACGATTTAATATATGAATCCAACAATAATAAGCGCGAACATCGGCAACATACACAGAAACTAGCGAGCGAATACGGTGCAGTGTCGATAACCGTCCATTTAGAAGTTCCGTATGATATTGCTCTAAAACGCATACAAGAACGCGAACACGCTAGTGATTCACGACCTCTTGATGAACAGGGTGCCCGTGAGTTGCTTGACCGAATTCAGTCCAACACTGACCCGTTTGATGACGATGAACTTGTGGTGAATCTTGATGGACAGCTACCATTTGATGAGCAATTTGCTGAATTTGAGCGTCAAGTTAAAAAGCTGATTGTTTAGATAGATATTGTGTCGCAAAGCGACAGCGACCCGACCAGAAACGCCCTTTTCCTTTTCCAAAAAAAATCTCGGCGGGGGAAATCTCAAAAAATATGCAAAGGGTTTTCTGGGCGGGGCGCAGCGGGCAGGCTTGCCCGCTAGGCGGCGGGGCTTGACTCACGCATTTTGCTGGAAATAGGTTCGGATTTCGTTGTAGAGTGGTGCCAAGCTTAAACACTATGAAATTAGTGCTGTTTGTTTATACAACAAGCATCCCTAGTTGATTCGATAATCTCTTGTAGTCTCACGGCTGATCTGTCGGGAATGACTAGTATGAAAGATAGTCAAAGCTTGAGCGCAGCTGTCATAAAGGACAGCAATGTAAGTAGACTGCCAGAATCGCTAAGTTTTCAGACGATAGACGACTATATATTTACTCTGCCCGGGTATGGTGCACAGGTAGCGACTTTTGGAACTATGATTGGTTTTCTGATATTTATATCGTCTTTTATACTTGCAATCTTCATATACATACTCACTACTCAAAAGAAAAATATATTCGGCATATTAAAGGCCGAGGGTATACCCAATCGATATATATCCCGTTCGGTACAGTCGCAGGTAATTTTGTTGGCCACTACGGGCATGCTCATTGGCCTGGGGCTGACCGTATTGTCTGGTCTGGGCTTTGGTGATAAGTTGCCCTTTATGATCCAGCCGGTGTTTTTCTTGATTATTAGCTCACTGTTCTTGATATGCGCAGCTATTGGAGGTATTGCCTCCGTCAGGGTCGTGACCAAAATTGACCCGGTGGGGGCTATAGGATAATGGCTAAGGAAAAAGCTTTGTTACAGATGATAGACGTAGTTCGTGACTTCAAACAAGGCGGCGAAGTGGTGCATGCACTCAAAAAAACCAACTTATCTATCATGGCCGGTCAGCTAGTGGCGATCATTGGCCCATCAGGGTCTGGCAAAAGTACATTCCTGACTATAGCCGGTGGTCTGCAGCTTCCTACTAGTGGGGTTGTCTTGATAGAAAAGACCGACATAACTAACATGAACAGCAAACAACTGTCGGATATTAGACTTAATAGAATTGGATTTATTCTACAGTCGTCCAATCTAGTTCCATTCCTGAGCGTAGATCAGCAGCTCGAGCTGAGAAGTAGAGCTGTGGGTCAGTCTGTTAATAAGGTCAGCAGAGACAAGATTTTTCAGGAGCTGGGCATAGAATCTCTGAGGAGCAAGTACCCTAGCGAGCTTTCTGGTGGCGAGAGGCAGCGGGTCGCTATAGCAAAAGCTATTTATGGAGATCCTAATATTATATTGGCAGACGAGCCGACTGCTAGCTTGGACACCAAAAAAGCCTTTGAGGTGGTAGAAATTATAGCTAGACAAGCAAAAGATCATAAAAAAGCGGTGATTATGGTGACTCACGACGAGCGCTTGATCAAATACTGCGATGTAGTGTATGTCATGAAAGACGGCATACTCAGCCTCAAAAAATAAAAACTGCTATTGTTCTTCGGATTGATCCGCTTGCTCTTCGAGCTTTTTTTGTTTTTTGAGCTTATCGCGCTTTTCTTGTCTGGACATTTTATAAGAAAATGCACCAATAAGTATAAACATGGAAACTCCTGCAGGATAAAGGTTCGCTTCGGCATTTTGTAGGCTGACATCTTCTAGGTCCTTGAGTACCTGTGGTGGCTCGCTAGTGGTTTCGATGACCTGGCGGTATGTATGGGCGTTGTCTATATTAATCATAAATTTCGCTATACTAAGAGAGCTGGTAGCGGCCGATCCGAGCGTAATAACAACAGCAGCAGTTTCCGCACGATTGACTGGCAACACAGTTGTAAAAGTAGACCAAGGGACAGCTAACATCCAAGAAGTATCCTTCAGAGTTGATGGTAAATGGCAAGCTACCGACAGCGAAGCGCCATTTGAATGGACATGGGATA
>JAKQIK010000054.1 GCA_029557395.1 bacterium | reverse complement strand
AGTTAGTGAGAAGGAAGGCGACGCTACACCCGTTTTTAACCAAATTGATCGGAATATATTTGTTGATTGGTCTACTCTCAACTTTATCAGCTATTTTTATCACTAAGACAGTGCCAATGAGTGATATTCATATAGGTAAGGTTTTTTTGCATTGGTTACGACGGATTGAGTATTATTCTCTATTTTTTATATTTTACTCGGCTATAAAAACTAAGGCCCAAGCCAAGGTAATTATCTTGTCACTGATTCCTGTTACTTTATTAGTATCAGTGTATGGGTTTGGTCAGAAATATTTGTACTGGCCTGTATACTCCACCATGAATCGAGAGTTTTCTAAGGGGATCAAGCTCTATCTGACTGAACATGCCCGAGTACCTAGTACTTTTGGTGGACATTATGATGCGGCAGCCTGGACAATGGCAGTGATTACTATTTTGCTCGCTATAGTTTTATTGGTAAAAAATAGATGGATCAAATTATTGTCGCTTCTAGCATTTGTGGCAGGATTTTGGCTACTTATTTTAACTGCTTCCCGTACATCGTTTATTGCTTATCTTGGTTCAGTAACTACGTTGATGTTTTTTCTTGTCTTCATCAAGTCAGTTACATGGGCGCTGCCCCGCTGGATACTCGTCATGACTTTTAGCATGGTGGTAATGTTGTCTTTTGGAGATTTGTCTGAAAGATATCGGCAAGTGTTAGGATTGGATAAATTAAGAAACCAGTACTACGCCATGCTTTTTGATGCCAAGGTAGATAGACCAGCTGTTTTGGATGAATCTAATGTCTTGACTCCTACTGATCAGACTCCAGTTGCAGAAAAACCTCAGGGACTTCCGGGAGATGTGTATGAAGATATTCCTGATGTGGTAGTTATCGCATCCTCTAGTGGAATTTTGGAAAAACATTACGTACCACGAACTTATTCGGAAAATGCTTATAAATATGGCTTATCTGCTGCGATTCGCATGGATGCCTTGTGGCCTCGGGCTTTGGCTGGTTTTAAAACGAATCCACTTCTAGGTTCAGGATATTCAACTCTTACTAAAGAATCAGTAGGTCAATTCACTGAGGCGGAATCAACCGATAATGACTATTTAAGAAACCTGGGAGAAACAGGACTTTTAGGATTTAGCTTCTTTTTTGGGACCATTTTTGCGGTAGGGATAATTTCTCTAAGGAAAGCTAAGTTGCTCCAAGATCCTTTATTTACTGCTTATGCAGTAGGTTTTAGTGCTGCGACTGTGGGATTGCTTCTTAATGCTATCTATATTGATATTTTTATTGCTTCTAAAGTAGCCGAAGCATTCTGGGCTCTTGCCGGTATTGCTCTGATTTTACCGTTTATAGTGGGTAAACCGGAGACGAGTCTGAATATACTTGCTCAGGAAAAAGTAGTCTTGACAACATCAAAGAAAAAGTCTGGTGCTACCGCAAAACGTCAGAAATAATCATGATTCGCACTTATCGGTATTCATTAAGTTTGCTTTTGATTTTGATTTTGGGGTTGATAGTTAGATTGTATCAATTTACTACCCCACTAGCAGATTGGCATTCATTTCGTCAAGCTGATACAGTATCGGTCGCACGTGAGTTTGTAAAACATGGGCTTAATTTGTTGGTGCCAAAGTATCATGATCTTTCTAATATTCAATCTCGGTTGGATAATCCTGAGGGGTATCGAATGGTGGAGTTTCCCTTGATTAGTGGTCTTGTGGCTGTCATATATAAGTCTTTGCCTATTTTAGAATTACATCAGTGGTACCGTTTAGTTTCGATTATATTTTCTCTTGGGGTTATTGTTCTTTTATATCAGTTGGGAAGCAAATTTGATAATCAGCAAGTAGGGTTAATCGCTGCCGCTTTATTTGCCTTT
>JAKQIK010000046.1 GCA_029557395.1 bacterium | reverse complement strand
TATTACCCATTTGGTTTTCCAGGAATATCCAATGCTTTCGGTAAGGAATTTATCTTTGAAATAACTGCTGACCCTATATCTGTTGATCTTGGTCTTGCTGTCAATTCTGACTATAGGCAAGGTGATTTGTATGTAGATGGCAAGGTAACCAGGTCGGACTTAGCCTTTCGACTAGACCAAAACCAACCCATGTCAGAGGTAATAAAAGTAATAAAAAATGATCTGCTACAAAAGCACTACCAGCAATCCGTTTTTTTTGCCTTTTACTACAGCCTGTTGATATTACTATTAATAGCAACTCTATATAGTGGGGTAAGTATCTACAAAACATCTCGCCATAAATGATCAAAAGACTTTTTTCTTCCCAAGGTCTCAATCAATCGCTTCTTGTCATGGGCGGTAATGTCGTTGCTCAGGGCATGTCAGCCATAGCTCTCATCATTATCTCAAGAAACTTAGGTCCGCTGCTTTTTGGTGAATTTATGGTAGGGTTTGCTCTAGTGATTTTGCTCTCAAAAATCAATGACCTCGGTCTTACCTATGCTCAACAAAAATTTATTCCCAACATGACTGACAGAAAGGATCAAAATCAATTATTCTCTGCCATTATCCAACTCAAACTCATTGTTACCAGCATAATTGTTGTTCTGGGTACGTTGTCAGTACCTCTATTATCGCAACTCTTGGGCTTTAGTAACCAACACATACTATACCTCGCTGTCTGGTTAAGCCTTGCCACCGCAGGCTTTGAGCAGATATCAGCTATGTTGCAAGCACTTCTACGCTTTCCTCAGGCAGTAATTGCCAATGTACTTCAGGGAGGCATGAAATTAGCAGGTATCTTGTTGCTCTGGATTAGCACAATCAGCTCTGCTGCCAACTATTTTCTTATTTACATGTTATCTCCGATTACCCCTGTTCTAATAGGTAAAGCACTCATAGGTCCGGGTAGAAAACTTAACTTAAGTAAGAACTATGTTGCCGATTGGCAAAAAATCGGTCGGATGACCAAGCACAGCGCAATAGCCTTTATAGCAGCGGGAGTAATTGAAAATATCGATATTCTTATGGTGCAAGGATATTTACAGGAATATGAAGCTGGTCTTTATGGCGGTGTTTCCCGAATTGCATTGCTGATTGCTATGTTTGCTTTTTCTCTTGCTACCGTCCTTAATCCTCGAGTAGCTCGCTATAAGGAAAAAAAACATCTTGATGCCTATTTAAAAAAAGTAGTTTACGTTACTATTTTTAGTCTGGCAGGATTGTTTATCCTCTGGCCGTTCTCTCATATGCTCATTAAGCTCACTATAGGAGCTGAATATGGAATGGGAGCGAGAGCACTGCAGCTCCTGCTTGCGGCATCGTTTACACTCATCATTACTGTAACCCTGATAGCTCCTTTTTTCAGTTTCCCTCGAGCAGAATGGTATTTTTCGAGTGCTGGTATTATTCAATTGGTGAGTTTGATCAGCTTTAATATAATACTCCTTCCCGGCTTTGGTTTACTTGGCGCTGCCTGGGCTAGACTACTAAGTAGATTGATTCTACTAGGCTATACAGGAGTAATATTACTACTAGTCTATCGAAGAACGTATAAACCACCCTCAGAATCTGCAATAAAAAGTCAAAATTAATCAAATAGCTGATGATTATACTGGTACCAATGGTACAAGTAAGCCAGGCCTGTATCTATAGAAGTGGTCGGCTTAAACTGCAAAAGCTTCCTAGCTTTAGTAATATCTGCAAAAGTAAGTTCTACATCTCCAGGCTGTATAGGTTCTTTATACAGCACTGCTTTCTTATTCACCACCTTTTCAATAGTAGTAATAAGTTTCCGTAGCGATATCGGCGACGAATTACCCAAATTAATAATTTCAAAAGGCGTCTGTAATTGGCTTGCAGCCACAATTCCTGCCACAATATCCTTTATATACGTATAATCTCTGCCGGTAGTCCCATCGCCATATTGAGTAATTGGCATACCTGAGGCAATCGCCCGAGTAAATTTAAAACAGGCCATGTCTGGACGGTTACGTGGACCATAAGCCGTGAAAAACCTCAAACACTTCACGCTTATTTGATACAAATGTGCATAACTACTGCACAATACCTCACCTGCTTTTTTCGATGCCCCATAGGGGGATACTGGCGTGTCGGTAGTAAGATCTTCCGTGAAAGGACCACTTGCATGATTGCCGTACACGCTTGAAGAACTGGCAAATACCAGATTGCCAACTTGATATCGCTTCATTACTTCCAAAAGATTAAGAGTACCCAGTACATTGACTTGAAAATACAGTTGTGGTTGTTCTAGTGAAGGCCTCACTCCTGCTCTAGCTGCCAAATGAATCACGGTATCAATAGATGATTCTTTAAACAATTGATTTAAAAGTGATTCGTTCAAGATATCTCCTTCAACCAATTTGAAACGAGCCTGCTGTTGGTGGTGGGCAATATTATGTCGTTTAATCTGAGGTGAATAATAATCATTAAAATTATCAAGTACAATAACTCTTTCACCTGATTTAATTAATTGATCTACTACATGGGAACCAATAAACCCTGCCCCACCAGTGATAAGAATTGTTTTTGGCATACTGTTACTCTATCACATTAGTCGTAACCTTGAGTATCAAGTCCTTGTTATCACTCAATCATCAAAATCTACAAGCCCATGATTATTTCAGGGTATGTTACACTAGCTTAAGCTATGGCATCAAAAATAGAATTCACTCAGAAAAAAATTTTGATTACCGGTGGAGCGGGGTTTATA
>JAKQIK010000038.1 GCA_029557395.1 bacterium | reverse complement strand
TATCGGCTTATGTACCTATTACTGGCCTATACTCGTCTAGACAATCCATTGGTACATCAGATATTACTGGAGGAGCGATAAGTTTTTCTAATGATATTGAACCAGCTGTCTTGCAAAGTGTTGCCACAACTCTTTCGGCTCAGCCAATGCAAAAATCATCTGATGTCGAACCCGGGTCCACTGATATTGTACTTATACCAGCTAGCAGGATATCTCCTAGCCAAAAACTTCTTGGTTTTAACGGCTCCTACTACCTAGATGATTTGTCTAAGGGTGGAGTTTTTCGAGTTATAGAAATTTCAGGTGCAGGAAAATCTGCCCTTGATAATATCAATGTCAATATCTTGCCCAACAAAGACCAGTTATTTAAGGTTAATATGACTGGTGTTACCGCCCTGACTAGGCTCATGATGCGAAAACTAAATAATGTTAGAGATCCCACCTATTTTAGTCAAAAAATCGGCCCTTTTTTGGCTGACGCTGATCTCACCCACGTATCCAATGAGGTATCCTTTCAGGCTGGATGCCAGTACCATAATACAGTATTTTGCTCTCCACCGGAGTTTATCAAGACACTTCAAGATAGTGGGGTCGACCTGGTTGAGCTAACCGGTAATCACAACAATGATACCGGTAGTCAATACAATACAGAAACTATCAATAAATATCACCAGCTCAATATCAAAACCTTTGGCGGGGGCCTAAATGCTGAAGAAGCCAAAAAACCATATATCGCTGACCAAAAAGGTTCAAAAATAACTTTTCTAGGCTATAACTATGCCGACTCACCCAGCGGAATATCAATTGCTACAAGTGAGCGCGCAGGAGCAAATAGTTTTGATTTTGATAAGGTCAAAACAGACATAGAATCTGCTAAGCAACAATCACAGTTCGTCATAGTCGATATACAATTCAACGAGTGCTTTGCCTATCCAGACGGATATGTAGAGTTCCCAGAATGTAATTCACCTATAAGTGGCCAGCAAGATGTTTTTCGTAAGGTGGCAGATTTGGGTGCAGATATGGTCATCGGAACCCAAGCACATCAACCACAAATTTATGAAATATACAACAATAAACCAATCTACTATGGTCTTGGCAATATGTATTTTGAGCAAACACAGTGGCCAGGTACCGAACGTGGCATTATCCTAACGCATTATTTTCACAATGGTAAATTAATTCAAACAAAATTAACGCCAACTGTTTATGACCAAGATCTCCAGGCAAAACAAATGACCAATGAACAGTCTGTGAAGTTTTTTGATTACCTGAATAGTTCCAGGTAGACCACGTATAAAGGAGTAAAAGATTGAAAAGTAACCCCTAATAATGTATGATGTCCTAGTTACTTTTGTGTGGCTCTTTAGCTCAGTTGGTAGAGCAGAAGCCTGAAGAACCTTGTATCCCCAGTTCGAGTCTGGGAGGAGCCACCAGATTTATCAATAAGCTAACACATCGATTCCGGTATCAAGACAAGGCTTTTCAGGCAGACCTGAAGAGCTATTTTTTTTGGCTGAGGGCTCTGTCCCCAGTTCGAGTCTGGGAGGAGCCACCAGATTTATCATCTATGACCACTGATGCCCCTAAGCGCGTCAACTAGTTCTACAGGGAATAGTATTGTAGTTTTCTGAGATGGTTCGGTAGATATCCTTTCTAATGTATTGAGCGTCCTAAGGTTGATAGCACCGGGTGTAGTAGCCAAAATCTTGGCAGCATCGGCCAGTGTTTGAGCTGCAAGCTTTTCGCCATCGGCATTAATTACATTTGCTCTTCGCTCACGTTCGGCTTCAGCCTGTTTGGCCATGGCTCGTTTCATATCTTGAGGCAATTCAATATTCTGTATTTTGACATTCTCAACATCTATACCCCAGCTCTCGGTCTCGGTATCAACAATCTGTTTTATCTGCTGACTAACTATTTCTCTCTTGCTGAGTAACTCATCAAGCTCGACATTACCAACAACATCTCTTAGCGCAGCCTGTGCAAACTGGCTAGTCGCATACGTATAGTTACTAGTCTCAAGTATTGCCTTCTCAGCTACCACCACCCTAAAATATACCACTGCATCTACACCAATAGTTACGTTATCCTTGGTGATGACTTCTTGCTTTGGTACATCTATAGGTGTAGACCTAACATCTACCTTACGTATCGTTTGAATAAAAGGAATAATGATATTTAAACCTGGGTTTCGCGTACTGGTATATTTACCGAGTGTGAGCACAATACCGCGCTCATACTGATTGACGATACGGATACCTGGTACCACGACAAATAATACGATTAATAGTACGAATACAAACAATGCTCCCATGATTTCTCCCTCTATTTTATACTTAATATTCTATCATCATTACTCTGTTTTGTTGATAGAATTTTTATTGTTTTTTGTTGAATAAACACTTTACATATGCTAATATATTGTGGTCTTGATGGGTGATTAGCTCAGTTGGCTAGAGCATCTCGTTTACACCGAGGGGGTCGGGGGTTCGAGTCCCTCATCACCCACCAGATTAGACACCGGGTTAACGCCTAGGTGTTTTTATTTGATATAATACAGAGTACGCGGATGTGCTGTAATTGGTAGCCAGGCTACGTTGAGGTCGTAGTGTCCTAACGGACGTGGAGGTTCAAGTCCTCTCATCCGCACCATAAAGCGATTTTTCGGGAAATTGTCGCCCTTTCGGGCGATTTTTTCTTTGGTCGCGCGCAGCGCGAACCAAATGTTTTCTTGGGGGGAAATGGGAAATTGGTCGTTGCTTGCAACGACTTTTTTGTTTTTTAGCAACAGGTTCAATCCAAAAGTCAGCGCGGGCGGCAATTCGCTCCACTTTGCTTTCTAGCGACTTCTTCTCGGACATAATTTCGGCGCGTCTTTCGCGGTATTCGTCTTGCTCAATATCGCCGTCCATATAGACATCAAAAAGTCGCTTGCTCTTGCCAGCCAGTTCGTCCAGTCGCGCGCGGTGCGTTGTAATTAGTTTAGTGCTGTCGGCCTGGACAACTTGCGTGTCTTCATCCAATTTTGTGAGCATAAACGCGCCCATACGCTCAGATATAGCAAAAGACTTGGCTATTGGCACAAGTTGGCTGGCAAGGGCATATTCGCGCAGTTCTGGTTCAGAACAAGCCACAACCTTGCTTTTGTGCGTACAACGGTAATAGGTGTACTCGTGGACATTGCCGTTTTTCTGCCGCTTGACCTTGTGCGAGCCAGTAACGTAGCAATTACAGTTGGCGCAACGCACCAGCATTGTTAGGGCTTGCGGAGTGGTGACCTTTTTCTGGACACGTCCGCGCCCTGTCAAAACCGCTTGAACGCGGTCAAATAATGCTTTGTCCACTATTGGTGTATGTTTGCCCTCATAGACTTCGCCAGCGTACAGAAAATGCCCGTAGTAAAAGATATTGGAAAGCATATTTTTGACTCGCGTTTCGTGCCAGCGTTTACCGCCTGCAGACTTCGGGTCATTCTTGGTCTTGCGGCGACCTTTGGTCGCCACACCGCTGGCAAACAAAAAGTCCGCGATATCGCCACAGGTTTTGTTACCTTTGGCGTACATCTCAAAACATTGTCGGACTATTGGCGCGGTTTTCCTGTTTGCGACAACTGTTTTTGTTCGCACATCATTGAGGTAGCCAAACGGCACAATGCTTGGATAATGACCCTCGCGGACTTTTTGTCGTAAACCACGCTTGGTATTGACCGACAGATTATCTACATACTGTTTTGAGGAGTTAAACTCATTGGCAAGCATATATTTGCCCTGCGGTGTGTTCTCAAACCAAAAATGCGGGAACTTCAAGTCGCCTAATACATTTTCGTCCAGCATATAGATTATCTGTCCGCTATCTATGCTGTTGCGAGAAAGCCTGTCGGGTAGCCACGCAATAACGCCGTTAGCCTCGCCAGCAGATATGCGGTGTAGCATTTCATTAAACACAGGGCGACCAGGCTTTTTCGCTGTCTGCTTTTCTATAAAAATGTCGGCGACTTGCAGTTCCAACCGCCGTGCGAACTCTTTGAGTTCCACGATCTGCGCCTCAATGGACAAAACTTGTTTGTCCTCTACATCAGTAGATTTTCTGACATACAGAAAATACACGAAGTTTTGTGCTGGTTGTTGCATAGTTGTACCCCCTTGAACTCAAATAGCCGCCTCGCTGGACACAACTTCCGAGAAAACTCAAAAATTGTACGAGACGGCTATTCAAGCCAAACAAAAAGTTCTCTCGTTAGTTAAGTTGTGTCCACTTCAATAATAGCATAAAACGCAGTTGTCGGCTTTGCCGACCAAAAAACAAAAGACCACGCCGTAGGCGTGGCAATTTCCCATTTCCCCCCAAGAAAACATTTGGTTCGCGCTGCGCGCGACCAAAGAAAAAATCGCCCGAAAGGGCGACAATTTCCCGAAAAATCGCTTTATGGTGGACTACTATTCGCAAGTCCGAACCTATTTTGAGCGCAATGTCTGACGGACACAAGCCCCGCCGCCCGTTTTGACAAAGCCAAAACGCGCCCCGCCAGAAAAAACCAGCCTTTGCATTTTTTGGATTTTCCCCGCCAAATTTCTTTTTTAATTTGGAAAAGGTTGGTTTTTCTGTCGGGTGTGCTCGGCGCACTATTTGCTTAATGCTTGACGAAGTCCAGCACGTCCCAAATTGAGCCAATAATCTGTTTCGTCCGTGTCATTGCCGTTGATAAACTTTTCTTGGTGTGCGCCCATAAGCTCCATAGCCACGCCCGCTAGGGCGTAGGCGGGCAAATGTTGGCGTTCGGCTTCGGTTAGTTCAGAGAATTGGCTGTATTCATCGGCAACTACCTGACATCTTTCGTCTAACGAAATCTTGTCATCGTGTAAAAGGTTTGCGGCGATAACAGCCAATTCTTGTAAACGAGGGTAGCGGTTAGCAACCGAAAAATCCAAAACATATATTTCGCCGTTATCGCTTTTGAGTATGTTTGTTTTTGTAAAATCGCCGTGCACAAAACTATGAGGCAATTCGTCTACCGGAATTGCCCTGTACTCTGCTATGACTTGCTCAACCAATGCTAAATCGTCAGGCTCAATGTATTGTTTAACCTTGTCAAACATTTCACTGATGTTTGGAATAGCCCAACTGTCAAACAAATATGGAGGCTCATAGTCAATGGCATTTATTTTGGCGGCTTGCTCTAATATCGCGCGGCGTTCATTGTCGTCGGGTGCGCGGTCTAACTCAAAAAATGTTTTCCCCTCAATAAAACGCATTAGCACAAGGCTAACTCCGCTATCTGTATAGACGATGTCGCCATTTGCGGTCATCAGTTCTGGGTGATGTACGCCAGCCTCTACGACTTTCCGCATAATGTCCGTATAGCGGGTTATTTCCTCTGGTTTGCGGGTTTTCGCAAACATTTTCGCTAAAAATCTGTCTTGTTCAGTCTCAATTATGACATTACAGTCCTCATAACCAACCTCAACGACACTATGACCTGTTGGCGTACCTACGCCGTATGCTTCGGCTACACGCTCAATGAGTGGCGCAAGGTTGCCAGTGTAGGCTATGCGGTCAGTTGGTGTTTGGGCTTCGGTCATAACTCCAACTCACTAACAATAATCGGCATAGCAGGTATGTATTTGTCGGGGTTGTTTTGTATATCTTGTTTCATTTGTTCGGTATCAACCCACGCCAGCTCGTCTACTTCCTCAACTTGTCGTGTAAAATCTGCAATATCACGATCAACAACACCAGAAAACCATTGAGTAAAGGCTTTTCGTGGCTTGTCGGTGTATATCTTTTTAGTTTTGGTAAACTCTACGCCAGTCAGCCCGATTTCTTCTTCTGCCTCTTTGTAGATATTGCCCTTATAAGTTTCGCCCTCTTCAATAGTTCCTGCGACAGCAGGACCCCATTTGCTAGGGTCTTTGTCTTTTGTGGCTGCTCGCTTGGCAAGCAACGCTTGCCCTAGTGAATTAGTCAACCAAAGACCAGACACGCGATAAATGTCAGTTGTATAGTCAACTTCCGAGCGTTCTTTTACGCCGATAAGTTCGTCTTGCTCGTTTACTATTTGTATTTTCATTTAATCGCTACCACGCTAATCTCAATAGTCGCGCCGAGCGGTAATGCTTGTACGCCAACCGCCTCACGCACAGGAAACGGCTCTGTAAAGTATGTCGGGTAAACTTCGTTTAGTTCTGGCATTTGTGCCATATCAGTCACATAGATGACTACTTTCACGATGTCGTCTATACTCGCGTTTGCTTCCTGCAAAATAGCGGAGATATTTTTCATTATTTGCTCTACTTTTTCTTTGACTGAACCCTCAACTATTGAGCCATCAGGTCTTTGGTGTATCTGCCCAGCAACATAAACCGTATTACCCGAAACAATACCTTGCGATAGTATATGTTCTGCCTTTGGTGCATTGTCTGTTGAGAGTTTTTTCATACTCATATTATAACAGATTTTCATCTGTTTAATGTGTCGCTTGCGACACATAGCGGCTTCGCCGCTCCGAGCCACGCCGCCTCTGCCATTTATGGCAGGCGAACCGACAGAAAAACCAACCTTTTCCAAATTAAAAAAGAAATTTGGCGGGGAAAATCCAAAAAATGCAAAGGCTGGTTTTTTCTGGCGGGGCGCGTTTTGGCTTTGTCAAAACGGGCGGCGGG
>JAKQIK010000036.1 GCA_029557395.1 bacterium | reverse complement strand
TTTTCCTGACTTCGAGCACGTTATGTTTGATTACAACGAGTTTGACGAGAGTTCTAATACACTGATTGCCAGACCGCTTGATCAGCAGGCTAACATTCTCAGCCAACAAATTGAGGCAGTGCGTCAGGAAGATCCGGAAGCTGTTATTGATATCATTGCTCACTCTCAGGGTTGTGTGGTAGCGAGTCTTGCAAAGCCCTCGAAGATTCGTAGAATTATCTTTCTCGCTCCACCAGCACAGTTTTTGGGTTTGGAAAAGCAAGATATTAATTCGCTCAGACCAAATACTGTCACAGACGAGGACGGTACTATCCATATGCCTAGACGTGACGGCTCTACAACAATTATCAAAGATGATTATTGGAAAAGCTGTGAGGGTATTAGGCCTATCGAGTTGTATAACACGCTTGGAAATCTAACAGATCTAACTATTATCACTGCAACAAAAGACGAGGTGCTTGCAAATATAGACTTCTCAGGTCTGATGGAATCTATTGGAATCATAGAGCAAGAAGCAAACCACGATTTTACCGGTGAGTACAGAGAATTGCTCCTTGAGCAAATTACAAAGGTGCTACAGAATGATTAAATATGTACTAAATTCTGGTGGCATCAAGAATGCGCCAGAGCTTAAGAAACAATTCCATCGAGAGATTATCAAAGATTTAGGTAGTTCACCAAAGTTTCTGCTCTGTAATTTTGCCCAAGCTCGTGAATATTGGGAGGTTAAGTTCCAAGGTTACTCCAATACCATAAGCGAAGATATGCCAGAGGGTGCTGTACCGACCTTTGAGTTAGCTATACCCGATAAGTTTGCCAATCAATGCAAACAGGCAGATGTTATTTACTTTCATGGCGGCGATGAACATTTACTACACTACTGGATGGAGCAGTTTGATGTACCAGATATATTTGAAGGAAAAGTTGTCGCTACCAACTCCGCAAGCTCGGACATGCTCTCCGTTGCTTTTTGGACTTGTGACTGGCGTGAGGTTCATGAGGGTTTTGGAATTCTGCCTATCAAGTTTATTCCGCATTTTAAATCAAACTTTGGCGATGATGATCCTCGTGGTCCGATTGATTGGCAAAAAGCCTACGATGAGCTAGCTACCTATGGTGATACCAGTCTACCGATACTTGCCCTGAAAGAAGGTGAATTTGAGGTTTTTGAGCTATGAAAACTATAATTCCGTTCTATACTGCGTTCCCTACGCCTGGCCATCCTGAAGGGGTTCATTGTGTCGAGACATCGCTTAAGATGATTCTCAAGTATTTTGAGCCAGACAAAGATTATTCCATTGAAAAACTCGAAGACATTACCGGTAAACAGCCAGAGAAAGGTAGCTGGAGTTTCCAATGGTCAATTTGGTTTACAAATCACGGATACACCGTTAAACACTACACGACGTTTGACTTTAAAGCGTTCATGGATGAAGGTGCTGACTATATTCGACGTGAATATGGTAATGAAGTGGCAGATTGGCAAGAACAAAACTCAGATGTTGAACTTGCTCGGTCACAAACCAAAGAATACCTCGATAAAGTTGAGATTGTGGCTAAAAAACCAACTATTGACGACATTCGTAAAGAACACTGGGTACACTCATTGGTTAAACCAATGGTAAACAGTCGGGTATTAAATAACAAAGAGGGTTACGAGGGTCATTCAATGGTGGTAATAGATGTAGATGATGAGAATATATGGTTCCACGATCCAGGGCTGCCTGCGTTTGAGAACCGAAAAGTGAGCCGCAAACTGTTTCAAGAAGCCATGGACAGCTTTGGTGGAGAGATGGATATAATACAGAAGCTATGAAAACCTTTCATGATAGCGCCACACCAACACCAGGCCAACAAGTTATCACCGCATGTGCGTTTATTCACCAAAAAGTAGATGGCGTATATAAGGTTTTTATGGCCAAGCGTACTGATACTAAAGAGTTTCTGCCGGGTGTCTATGAACTACCGGGCGGACATATAGATTTTGGAGAGGAAGTTACAGATGGCTTAGTGCGTGAGATTCAGGAAGAGTTTGGCGTACAGGTACGCTTAGGTGATCCGTTCGCTGTATTCACCTATCAGAATGAGGTTAAGGGTTCTCACTCGATTGAAGTAATCTATTTTGCACAGCTGATTGACCCTGAAATAGAGCCAAAGATGAACCCAGAAGACCATAGCTCATGTGGTTGGTTTGCTGAATCAGAACTTCCAAAAACCTTTGTCAGTGAGAAAGATACTGAAGATGATGAGGTAAGGGCAATTTACAAAGGCTTTGCGCTACTAAACGGCGACTCGCTTAACTTTGGCCAAGATGACGGGATTAACTTATCATGACAAAAGAGATACTAAGCAAAGCCCAATACAATGAATTGCCCGACTTGCAAGAAATCTATAATCAGGCGACAGTTTATGCTAGAACTGTTGGACATATTGATTGGCCGTTCCCTATGCCTAAATATATCCTAGAAAATTTCTACATGAAGAAAGAGATGTACTGCATCAGAGGCTTGGTTATTGGTATTGATCCTGATTATGCCGAGGAGCCAGTGGCGGCCATAAGGCTAAGCACTGAACCCAATCCGCAGATATGGCAGGATGATATACGGGCATTATACATTGGTAAAATGGCGGTTGGGCGTGATGCTAGAAATCTAGATGTCGCAACGAAGGTTATCTTCCCCGCAGTACACGAAATGGCAGAACAAAGAGACCTAAGCGAGGTCAGATTAGATTGTCTGGCAGACAATGAACGACTCAAAGCATTTTATAGAAGACATTTTGCCGAACTAGGTAACGTTATTATAAAAAACATAAATGGCGAAGAGCTCTCATTAACCCGATTTAGCAGACCAGTTACATCTTAATCAGAATGGTCTGGAGCACATAATATTGAAGTTTGATCATATAATCATATTTTACATGGCATACAACACAGCAATTATTGGTAAAGGTATCGTTATCATTGTCGCACCGCCACATAAGGCTTTGTGGACTTGGTTTGCTAGTATAGTAATTGTGCGTTATCCTTATTAAATTAACTTATCGACTAAGTGATACTTTCTGATATAGAATGAGGTAGTTCATTATGTAAAATACGGAGTAAAATTTGACTAAATCTGACAATAATAGCCCTCACCTGGAGAGTCACAAATCACATCGGGCTGCGTGGCTAAGGGCGGCTGTACTTGGTGTAAACGACGGTATTGTATCTACTTCTAGCTTGATGCTTGGCGTACTGGCGGCGACTGAAGATAGTAGGACAATTTTGACAGCCGGTATTGCTGGCCTGGTAGCCGGTGCGCTGTCTATGGCGGCTGGTGAGTATGTATCTGTGTATTCTCAAAGAGATTCAGAAATACATGATTTGAATATTGAGAAAAAATCTATCAAAGAAAACCCAGAGGCAGAGTTAACAGAACTAGCAGAAATATACGAGTCCCGTGGCCTAGACAAGAAACTTGCCCGCCAGGTAGCTGTAGCACTGCATGAAAACGATGCTCTAGGTGCTCATGCGCGCGATGAGCTGGGTATTGATCATGAAGAACTTGCTCGGCCACTACAGGCTGCGGTAGCCTCTGCGTTGTCTTTTTCGGTTGGTGCATCCGTGCCAATTATTGCATCACTTTTGGCTACACATAACCTTGGGGGAGTAGCTATAACAGTCTCCTCCCTAGTTGCGTTGGCTATCTCAGGTGCCATTGGTGCTACTATCGGTGGAGGTAACAGATTTATTGCAGCGACTAGGGTGCTTTTAGGTGGTGGTGCAGCTATGGCAATCACTTACTTTATTGGGCATATTATCGGTTTGAGTGTTTAACCTACGACAATCAAAGATATATTATTAGTTTGAACCAAGAGCTTTTTTGGTTAGTTTTATTTGTCGAATGTGTAATCTATCAGAGATAATCTTGTGCATATCACACAAGATTAAGGCGACCGCCGAGGGTAGGATGATGGCTATGAGTGCATCATACAAATCTAACTTGGATAAGCCAAAGAAACTACGTAAGTCAGTCGTAAAAACAAGAACGTTAATTATTATCGATGCACTAATTGCAATAAGTAATTTGTAATTTGGTCTAATAAAATTGTAAACCCACGACTTAAACTCGAAATTCATATTGAGGGCATTTGCCCACTGTACGACGATAATGCCTAGAAAAGCAGCTGTTTGGGCATATTGCTGACCTTTGTATAGATTGAGTCTAAATATGATGAGCGTACAGATTGCCAGTGCAAAAGCTAGTATGACCGCACGTACTACCAATACTCTATCGAGCAGTGGTGCGCTTGGGTGTCGAGGTGCTTGTTTCATGTGGTGAGCCTCTGCAGGGCTGAGACCCAGAGGAATCACGGATATCCCGTCGGTTACGAGGTTTACCCAGAGAACCATCACGGCTGTTATCGGTAGCGGTATGCCAACGAGCAGGGCTATGAGCATGGTTAAGACTTCCCCGCCACTGGTTGCCAGTAAGTAAACAACCATTTTTCTAATATTTGCAAGGACGGTACGTCCAGCCTTGACTGCATTAACGATGGTATGGAAGTTGCTATTTGTCAGTATGATATCGCTCGCGTCTTTGGCGGCATCAGTACCAGAACCCATAGCGAGGCCTGCGTCTGCCTCTACTAAGGCTGGTATGTCATTCACCCCATCACCAGTCATGGCTGTTATCTCGTGTCCTTTTACGGCCTTGAGAAAAGCAAACTTGTGCTTAGGCAGTACTCGTCCGAATACTTTTATGTCCTCAAGCGACTTCCATATTTTGGTTGGGTTTTTTTTGTCCAATATTGAGCTATCTGATATTTCTGAGCTTTTTCGGGCAATTCCTACTTGTGAGGCAATATAACCGGCAGTTTGTATGTGGTCACCAGTCAGCATCACTACTTTGATGCCTGCATCATGGGCTTCGGCTATGGCTTGTTTGACTTTTGGCCTCAACTGATCACTCAAGCCGACAAATCCATCTAGACTCATGCCAGTTAAGACATCATGGTTTAATTTTTCAGGCGGTGTAGCTAATTTTTTATGAGCAAAACCAATAGTTCTGTATCCATGAGTAGTAAATTTTTCTAGATATTTCTTGGCTTCCGTCTTTGTTGATGGCTTGTCGTCGTTGCAGTGAAAGAATATCTGTTCGGGCGCACCCTTGATAAACAAATAGTATCCACCTGGATATTTCCAGACATTTCCACTCAGGCGAAGTTGTTGGTTAAATGGAAACTCGTGGACTTTTTTCCAAGTTTTTGGCACATGGTCATGCTTGAGCGAAGCATAAATAATCTGATCGAGTGGGTCATCAGGAGCACCCTCTGCACCGTTGATACTAGCCAGCATGGCCTGATGAAATATTTTCCTGTCGTGACTTGTAGAATATGAATCAGATATGGACAATTGATTTTTTGTGATAGTACCAGTCTTGTCGGTGGCTATCAAAGTTATTGCCCCCATAGTTTCCATGGCCGAAATTTTACGAACTAGGGCTTTTTGCTTGGCCATACGACGGGCGCTTATAAGTAACACTAGCGTCATTGCGACAGGTAGGCCCTCTGGTACTGCCGAAACAGCCAAAGCGATAGTAAACTTTAATGCTTCGGCAAGCTCGAGACCCCTATACAGAGCCAGTCCAAAAACAATTACCGTGACGATGCTTATACCAATCAGAAGTTTCTTAGTCAGGTCATCGATTTTTTGTTCGATTGGAGTCTTGCCTTTGTCGGCTTCGGATGCCATGGTGTTGATGATACCGAGCTGAGTTTTATTACCTGTAGCTGACACAACCATTAGCCCACTTCCTGCGTGCACATAGGTGCCCTTAAAGAGCATATTTTCTTGGTCATAGATTTGTTTGGTACCGTCGATTGATGACGCGTGTTTGTGCACTGGCAAAGATTCGCCCGTCAGGACTGATTCGTCGATTTGGATATGATTTGAATCAATAATACGTCCGTCTGCAGGAATTTTCATACCTTCGCAGATACGAACCACATCTCCGATTACTAATTTTTCGATGTAGATTGATTCATCTTTTGTACCAGGTCTGAGGACAGAGACTTTTTGCCTATCTTGTGACATTAATGATTTTAGTGCTCGGCTGGCTGAAAATTGTTGAAAGTAGTATATCAAAGCATTGACCACCACGATGACGCTGATGATAATTGCTTCAAACCATTCTTGTTTAAAAAGGCTCAAAATAGCTGCAATCACAATCACAATCACAAAGTAGCTAGTAAAAGGTTCAAGGATTTTTACCCACAGAGGTGTTTTTTTGACCGAAAGCACATTAAACCCATGTAGAGCCAGTCTTTTGTTAGATTCTGCGGATTTTATACCTTTGTGGTGTGAGCCTAGCCGCAGTAAAACGTCGTTTATGTCTAAATTATATATATGTTTTAGTTTGGTTTTTGTCACTGATTTCCCACCTGACTTAAATGTTTGTAGATGCTTATGTTA
Source organism: bacterium (assembly GCA_029557395.1). GTDB lineage: Bacteria > Patescibacteriota > Saccharimonadia > Saccharimonadales > JACDBH01 > JAGQMT01. The sequence goes on along the minus strand of JAKQIK010000036.1, from coordinate 4,656 downwards.
GTTTAGCACAAAAAACACCTCTCATACGAGAGGTGTCTTAGGTTGGTCGTAAAGTTCTTAGAACTGGCGACGTGGACGCTCTTCGCGTGGTCGAGCTTCGTTGACAGTGATAGACCTACCACCAAGATCAGAACCGTTTAGGGCCTGTTCTGCTGCTTTGCCTTCATTGTCGTTTTCGAATTCGACAAAACCAAAGCCTTTGCTACGACCAGTATCGCGGTCCTTGACAACTACGGCTGATGCAACTGTGCCATGAGCAGCAAATAGCTCATTTAGCTCATCATCGGTAGTTGAAAAAGGTAGTCCACCTACAAATAGTTTGTACATTATTTTTCCTTACGGATTAGTTTGTGATTGCAGAGTAATGTTTCGACCTTTACTATTTTTTCCGTCTTACTTTATGTCAGAACTCATACCTTATCGAACAAACCCGTGAGGCGAACTTTCTAAATCGACTTAATCTAAGAACAGATGTTATACCTGCTAGTCATAAGTAAAACATAATGCAGTTGTTTTCGCAACAAATAATATAATATTTTACTATACTCATGAAAATATTCATGAAAAGTATTGACAAAAACGCTAAAGCTTGCTAAAATGTATTTACGACTGACAAATAAAAACAATAAAAAATCAAAATAAACAAAAAGGAAGGACAGGTTAGTGAACCTGTAAAAATATTAGTAGTATGAACTATGAATTTTTGCCCACAAACGATTCGAGGCTGATTGCTATCGACAAAAATTTGGCGAGCCTATAAAAAGCTAGGCGATTACATCAAATAAGTTATCTGGTTAGATTGCTATATTCTAGCCAGGTAGCTTAGTTATGATTGTTTTGTTACAGACCTAGGATTTGTTTTTTCTTGGTCTCAAATTCTTCTTGGGTTAGGATGCCTTTGTCATAAAGTTTTGCGAGCTTTTCTATCTCATCGACACCTTCGCTAATTTTTTCTAACTGATCTATGCGTACGGTCTTGTTGTCTTTGAATTTTGCTTTCTTTGGCTGTAGCGACTGAATTCTCAGGATAGCATCAGCGAAAGATAACCGATCCGATGGTTTCACTACCATGACGATGCGTTTGCCTTCGGTAGTTTCTATGATGACACCAGTGCCACCGAACCTCAGCTTGACCCAAGCAACTTTATTGATTGGAACTGCTGTTTTGCCAAAGCTTCCACTGTATTCTATACGGTCGATGAAAACTCTAGTCTTGAAACTCATATGAGACGCAGTATACAGAGGTACTGTGCCGTTGAGCTTCCTTTGTGATGCAATGATATTCATTGCTACTCTTTCTCTGGTGTAGACGGCGCTTTTGGTCGGTGTTTGGAATTTATTGGGAGCTACATCAATAATACCGATAGATTTTTTTCTGACGATGGGTTTGGTGGTTTTTGTATTTGTATCGTTAGGTTCCTTGGCTTTTTCCTTGTCGGCTTTGTCTGTTGAAGTTGATTTGGATTTGTATGAAGGCACGTAAGATTTTGCCAAACGTTCCTTGGCTTCTTGTTTGGCTTTGGTTTGCCTTTTTTCTTTTTCGGCTTTTTCGTGCTCGGCTTTGGATATCTCTGTTACTTTTGACTTTCTTGGTTCTTTTTTCTCGGCTTTTTCAGCATCTATTGCTACGTTATCTGACGTATCCATCTCTACTGAATCTGTATCTATAACGGACTCATCTATATCTGAGGTGTCATCATCTGTGGTATTACTCGCAATAGTAGGCGATATAATAATACCTTCAGGGGTCACTGGGCTTGCTACGGTATCCTGTTCTGATTTTTGGTACTCAAATTGATTGTCTTTTTCGTAGCTATCGGCGTCTTCAAGAGCCTTGATACTGATATTCCTAGCGTTATCCTTGATTTTGTCGAACAGTCCCATAATAAATTATTTCCCTCTGGTATAACTGATAAGTGTCACCTGTCTACATTACCTCGTACTGTAGAGGATTATAAAACGTAATGCCAGTATTATAAAGACTTTTATACCAAAAAGCGATTATTTTCAGACAAATAATCACAGGTTGTGTTAACAGTTTGGTTTTTTTGACGTCAATTAGTGGATTATGGCAGGCTCAGGAAAACATTAGTTCTAGGATTTTATCTTTGAAAATATAGACGATAGATATACCCAGAATAATGCTAAAAATAATAATACAGATAAAGATAACGATATCCTTGATTGTACCACCTCGGTTTTCTTTGGCCATAAGCATATTCTATTAAATCTTGGGCAGGTCTGGCAAACAAAAAACACCTAAGAGGAGGTGCTTGTCTGGTAGCGGCGACTGGACTTGAACCAGTGACCCCAGGCTTATGAGTCCTGTGCTCTAACCAACTGAGCTACGCCGCCATATTGTACTGTGAGGATTTGTAATCAAACTCAAGGGCTAATATAACATATTTTATATCTGTTTTCTAGTCTTTTGTACAGTGCTTTTTGGCCCATGCTTTTAGCTCTTTTATGACGGGTCTGAGCTCTAGTGCTTTGCTGGTGATACTATATTCTACCCTGGGTGGAAACTGCTTGAAGACTTGCCTAGAAACAAGACCTTCTTTTTCTAATTTTTTTAACTTGGTTGTAAGTGTTCTAGGGTTAAGTTTTGGTAATAATTCTTCGATATCCGTGAAGCGGGTGGGCTGATCTACAAGACAAATAAGGATTAAAACTGACCATTTGTCGCCAAGTATCTTTAGGGCGTTACTGATATCACTAAAAGCATCGGGGTTATCCGATAATTTTTTTGCTATTTTTTGATGATTTGTACTATTTGACATGATTTTGGTTATTTTATCATTAATAATATTGACTCAATACTATACATTATATAGTATAGTAGTATTAGAGAAAATTAAAGAAAGAAATAGGTAAAACATTTGGATTTTTTGCGTTCAAAATTAAAGATTATTAAAAAAAGAGACTACATACCAGAGGATGTATATAAAAAGCGCTGGTATACGCTAGGAGTGCTTTGTCTTTCGTTGCTTGTGGTTATGGTAGGTAATACGGCTCTTAATGTTGCCTTGCCAATACTTGCAAAAGATTTGACGGCGACTAATACACAACTGCAGTGGATGGTAGATTCTTATTCGTTGGTATTTGCTGGATTTTTGTTTACGGCAGGTGCACTTGGTGATAGATTTGGCCGCAAGGGTATATTACAGCTAGGATTAGTTTTGTTTGCGTGCGCATCGATTTATGCCGGTACACTTGCTGATAGTGCTACGGCTCTCGTTGGTGCCAGGGCTGTAATGGGGCTTGCTGGTGCACTGATCATGCCGGCTACTTTGTCTATTCTAACTAACGTTTTCCCGACCAAAGAACGTGCTAGGGCAGTCGGTATTTGGGCCGGTATGAGTGGGGCTGGTGTAGCTTTTGGGCCATTAATTACTGGTTTTGTACTCGAGCATTTTAGTTGGCATGCTGTTTTTTTGATCAATGTACCACTCATCGCATTGGCTCTTTTGTTGGGGGTATTTCTGGTGCCAAGAACTGCAGACCCCGAACATACCAGCCTTGATTTGGTCGGTTCTGGTCTGTCTGTGGTGGGCTTGGTATCACTAGTCTATGGAATTATTGAAGCACCTCACCATGGGTGGCTATCGGTAGAGACAATCGCTATAGTAGCGTTCGGCCTAGTTGTTATGAGTATATTTGTGTGGTGGGAACTTAGGGTCAAAAACCCGATGTTAGATGTCAAGTTGTTTAAGATACCGGCTTTTGGCGTTAGTGCTCTGGTGCTGACATTAGTTTTCTTTGCCATGATGGGTATCTTTTTTAACATGAGTCAATTACTACAGTTTATTTATGGATATTCACCATTAGAGTCAGCTGTCAGGATGTTGCCGATGGCATTTGCTATGATGATTGCGGCTCCGATGGCCCCGTTTTTGGTCGAGAAATTTGGCAAAAAAATACCTGTTGCTGGGGGTATGTTTTTGGTTGCACTTGGTACACTGTTGTTATCTAGAATAGGGGTAGGCTCGTCGTATTATTTGTTACTAATATCTATGATGGTGGTTGCCGTAGGGATGAGTATTGCGATGTCGCCAACAACCGACCTTTTAATGTCGGCCGTACCACGTAACAGGGCGGGGATGGGGTCGGCTATGAATGATACTACGCGTGAGCTCGGTGCATCTCTGGGTATTGCAATACTAGGTAGTATATTGGCATCACAGTATAGCCATAATATTGCACCAATTGCGTCTAGGGCGCCGGAGGCGGTGAGGGCTATTATCGAGCAATCTTTGGGGGGTTCGCTGGCAATAGCCGAGCGAGCTGGACAGGCAGGTATTCCACTTGCAATTGCTTCAAAGCAGGCCTGGATACAAGGCTATCAGATTTCTCTTGTTGTGGGTTCGATAATTGTTGTGGCAGCTTCGGTTATTGCCTATATATTTTTACCAGATAAGTCTGCTGATCATATCCATGAAGAAGGTGGGTTTGAGGTGGAGCAATAATTCTATTAGTTTAGTATAGCTGTGTTGGGTATTTGGCTTCGGTACGTATTACTTTTGTGCTAGAATAAACATAAGTAAAATAGATTAAGGCAATCAAGAAGTTTAGGGTACCACAGCTATCTATGGGGTTTCTCATCAAACCAAAACACCTACCTAAAAAGAGTCCCCTCATTAAGTATGGGTTAGCTGT
>JAKQIK010000031.1 GCA_029557395.1 bacterium | reverse complement strand
TCTAGCGCCACGGTTAGTGAGTGGTTACAAACGATGAGGTAGCGGTCTTATGGCTTTTTTTGTGTAACAGAAGAAATATCTCTAGAAAGCATGAGAGCAAAAATAGACATCACAAAAACGACAAATAGCGCCTGCTTTAGAGCTTGTAATTGGGCCTCTTCGTAAGCAGATGATATTGTATCAGCTTCGGATTGAGTACCACCATTTTCTAAGACAAGTTGCTCGGCCTGAGACTCTGACATTATTGCCACTCCTGTGCTAGCCTGGGCAGTTACTGTACCCTTGACACTACTTGGCAGAGTTGTAGCCTGAATAGATGAAACAAACCCTGAAGTCAGCATAAAAACAAAAACAGATCCTGCTATTGCAGTACCCATAGAAGAGCCTAGATTCTGAAACGTACCTTGTAATCCGCCAACTACTGCTGTATCACTCTTGTCGACCGAAGACATTGATACATTACCCAGCTGTGATGCTAGCAGGCCAAAACCAGCGCCAGTAATAAACATACCTATCCAGAAAAATGTCCCTTTGAGATCTGGCTGAACCGAGGCAAAGACAAAGAAAAGGCCAATGGAAATAGCTAACTGACCAACTCTTACGATCTGCCTCACATTATACTTTGCAGTTGCTTTTGAACCGGCTGCAGAAAATATTACAAGGCCTATCGATAATGGAATTAACTTCACACCTGTCTTGAGAGCATCATAGCCAAGCACTGTCTGCAAATAAACCGGTACTACAAAAAACAGAGCCGCAATAGCAAAATATTGACTCATTAACACACTAAGTGCGCTCCTGAGTGGCGTAATCGATAACAAGGATATCTTGAGTAATGGCTCTTTGCCAAGTTGCTCGAGCTTCTTCTGCCTCCTCGCAAATACCCAAAGTAGTACTATACCAGCAATAATCAGATAGCTAACAAGTGATATTCCAAAAGGTGCAATCTGATAATTTCCAATTTCTGGTATTGCCAGTGGTTTTATCCAACCCCACGTCTTACTCTGTAAAATACCCAGTACAAATAACGCCATTCCACCGGCAGACAAAATTACACTTTTGATATCGATATGTGTTTTTCCGGATACTTTTGTATCAGTAATGCGCTTGGATACCAAAATTGCAACAATCATTATCAATGTTTCGGCCATAAAAACAAACCGCCATGACAAATATGTAGTCATAAATCCACCAATCAGTGGCCCAGCTGCAGCCGCAATACCTGTCGTAGCACCTAAGATAGAAAAAGCCACTACCCTGTCTTTGTCTTTGTAGTTTATTGCCGTCAAGGCAGCGATAGCCGGTATTACTAATACTGCTCCGAGGCCTTCGATAATTGACCAGCCTACAAAAAGCACAGGCAAGCTAGGGCTCAAAGCCGTAATCAACGAACCCAAACCATAAATAATTGAACCTACCACAAAAGCTTTTCGGCGCCCCCATTTATCACCCAGTTTCCCACCGGTCAACATAAAGGCAGCCATGGTTAAGGCATAGACAGTGATAGCCGCTTGCATGCCTGATATTGTCGTACCTAGATCATGGGCGACCGTCGAGATAGATACATTCATCACTGTACTATCTAGAATCATCACAAACTGTGAGATTGCTAATATGATTATTACTTGCCATTTTTTCATAGCTTAGCCTTACCCCTCAAAATAAATTCTAAGCTGATTATATACCTAAACCCAGACTGTGTACAATTTATACCAGTCCGACAGGCCGAGAGCTTGAGCACGTAAATCAGGGTTAATTTCGGCTTTTGTTAGCATATCAATTACCTCAAGCTTCGATACGCCAAGGCCACCGCTCAAACTACTACGAAGTTTTTTGCGGCGTTCAGAAAATCCTGCCTTGACCAATCTAAAGAATTTGGTCGTGTCGATATTATCAAAAAGAGGTTTGTCTCTATACGATAATATTAATATCTGCGAGTCAACCTTTGGGGGTGGTGTAAATAAATCAGCCGGTACCAACATACCTAGACTAACCTCGCAATAATATTGAACACTAACACTTAATAGGCTCATATCGCCTGGCCGAGCGCAAACTCGCTCGGCTACTTCTTTTTGAACTAATAAGGCAGACTGAGAAAAATGACTCTTTGCTTCACACATTCGACGCAGTAAATTGCTAGTCAAATAATATGGTATATTTGCCACAACCTTGTAGCCAGGACTCAAGCCATCAAAATCGTACTGTAATACATCTGCTTGTTCTAGCATGAACTTTGAGCTATCGCATTCGGAAAACTTTTGTCGCAATGCTGGTATCAGAGTTTCATCGTATTCTAACGCCAAAACCCTAGCTCCGGCCTTAAGCAACTGCTCAGTCAGCGTACCTAGTCCAGGTCCAATCTCTAGCACTAAGTCACCCAGTCCAACATCCGCAGAGGTACACATTGCCTCTAGCGACACCTCGTCGAATAGCCAATGTTGACCAAGATGTTTTTTTGTAGGCAAACTCACCGGTTAGTTACCACCAGCCTTTGCTCACCCATGCATTATATGCGCCCTGCCAGCTACCGTATCTACCAGTAGCATAACCGCTACACCACTTTAATTGAGTTACAGGATTTGATTCCCAGTCGCCAGCAACACTAGCCATTTTACTGCCGGGCATTGCCTGGCAGAGTCCATAAGCACCACTGGATGAATTTCTAGCTGTCACACCCCAGTGTGATTCTTTGCCAACAATATAGTCTACGTATGGAAAATCACTCTCGGCTATACCTGCGGCTCGCATAACAGAAGCTTTGTCTGTCGCAATATTAAATGCCTTTCCACGAGCGACTATTTGCTTGATTGGCTCTTGAACCACCACTTCCTGAATAAGCTTACGCCCGACTTCGACACCATTTTCGGTTTGTATTTCGTATGTTACCGACTTTTTACCCTCGGCTCCAACCTGGCGAACTGCCGATGTCCCAAATGATAATGATGAATCTTCTACGGTCTCTACCGGCATGGCAATAGATTCCTCTGCCGTTACAACCTGGACTCCATATCGAGTTACAAATACCTGCACGCCTTCTTGAAGAGTTGTGTCCTTGGACGGCGTAACTTGATCGCCGTCAGCTAAAATAACATTTTTTTCAGACAGCAATTCACCGACAGTTTTAGCGTGGGTCCTGACAGGTAGTGACGTCCCATAAATATTGAGCGTAGCTGGTGTAGATCGATTTATCACTACCTTGCTACCTATTCCATCGCGCATAAAATCATTGCTTGGCACAGTTGTTATTTCGTCTTCTGGATAAACTTCTATGCCAGCCTGATCAGCAATACTCCGAGACGTTTGTGCCGCACTAGTAGTAACAATACGCTTATCACTATCATGAATGACAACCGGGGCAGCCCTATAAACATTAACTCTAAAATCATCACTATCTATTTTGGTATCTAACGCTGGCTCTACAACATCACCGGAATTAATCTTCACACCAGCATTATCTAGCAATGCCTTGACCGTCTTTTCTCTAGTAGGTAACGTCTTAGTCTGATTATCAACGTGTAGCAAAACAATATTAGAATCATCAAATTGATCCTGAGCGATAATATTACCACCCCTAAGAGTCGTGGCCAAGATTAAACCAACAAAAGCAAATGCCAACCCAACTAACAAAGGAAAAGCGTAGCGGTGATTTTTGTATTTGTGCTCGAGGCTACGCAGTAGCCTACGAGTCATGAGTCTATATCGTTTTATCTTATATCGCATAGTTTATTATGTGGTAGTAACCATTATACCAGATTTGGCAAGATATTTTTGGATTGCAAACTCTACGTCTTTACCAGTCTTCAACTGGTAAACTTGCTCGAGAGTAAACCAACCAGTATCAGCTAACTCGAGCTGATTTTTTTTGATAGATGGCTGTTTGTCTAATTCTACAAAAAAAATAAATGACTGATAACTAAAGCCTGGATGCTTACGTATAAAACTGCCCAACGGCTCAAGACTACTGCTAGCCACATTGATACCCGTCTCTTCATAAAGTTCACGAACAGCTGAATCCTCTGGCTTTTCTGTTTTTTTTGTACCTCCACCAGGCAAACTCCATTCGCCCGAACTGAGCCAACCCTGCACCAGTAAAATCTTACCATCGACTATTAATAATATCCGGGATCTAGTATGAGAAATACGAAAGTAGATACACCAAAATGGCCAAGCCAGCCAAAAAACAACCTTACCAATTAACTTCACGATAGTTTCTCCAGTGGGGCAAAGGCAGTGTTTAGCTTTTTGACGCCTTTAGATTTAAAATGGACAGCTACGTTTTCACCGTCAACATCAACAACGATACCTTCACCAAAAGCCTGATGGCTAACTCTATCTCCTTCTTGAAGCTCTATAACATATCTTGGTTCATCTGTACGGGTTGTTTGCGAAACAAAGCTATCAGTAGCTTGATATTCTGGCTGAGGTGATGAATCAGAGCCAACTTCTGTCAAAAAGCGTGAAGGTGGATTATATTGCACACCACCATATAACGCCCTGGATGAAGCGTATAACAAATAAAGTTCCTCGCGAGCCCGAGTCATACCAACATACATTAGTCTTCGCTCTTCCTCCATCTCACGCTGATCATAAAGTGCTCGGCTATGAGGCATAATTGATTCCTCGAGCCCTACCATGAACACAACCGAAAATTCTAACCCTTTGGCTGCGTGTAATGTCATTAATGTTACCGAGTTTGCTTCAGATTTATCAGAGGATTCATTATCACTGACCAAACTGACCTCTTCTAAAAATCCTTCAATGCCTACGTCTTGATAAGCCTTTGCTACAGATATAAGTTCTCGGACATTTTCCTGCCTTGACTCCCCCTGCAAAGAACCATCGTCTAAATAATTCAAATAATCAAGTCTTCTGATTAAGCTATCAACTAGCCCAGAGACGGCAGTATCTTCCATAATTGATTGGTATGACAGGACTATACCTGCCATTTCACGGAAACCCGACTTGGCTTTTTGTGTCATCCCGGGGCAATCATCGACAGACTCCAGAGCCTTCAGGATTCCACCCGATACGCTCACCCAAGTACGAAAAACCTCTAGTGATTTTGCACCAATCCCGCGCGAGGGAACGTTAATAATACGCTCGAAACTAATTGAATCATCTGGCTGAAAAATGAATCTTAGGTAAGCGATGATATCTTTGACTTCTTTACGGTCATAAAATTTGACGCCACCAACAATTTTGTAAGGTAGTCCATAACGTACAAACATCTCTTCTATCGCTCGACTCTGGGCGTTTGTTCTGTAGAGGACAGCATAGTCATTGTATTTGCGACGCCCAGCCTTTACCATAGATTCTATCTGCCGAATTATCATATCGGCTTCGGCACTTTGATTTTGAGCCTGCAAAATCTGAACCGGCAAGCCTTTGCCTTTATCAGTCCATAATTTCTTCTCAGAACGTTGTTCATTTTTTGAAATAACTGAATGAGCAGCATCTAGAATAGATTTTGTACTTCTGTAGTTCTGCTCAAGCTTAATGATTGTAGTGTCTTTGTAGTCTCTTTCAAAATTAAGAATATTCCTAAAGTCTGCACCCCTCCAACTATAAACAGACTGCCAATCATCACCAACAACTGCAATATTTTTTTTGTCATTAACCAATAATTTTACTAACCTATACTGAGCCTGGTTGGTATCCTGGTACTCATCGATCAATATGTAGTTAAATTGTTTTTGCCACTTTTTTCGAATAGTATCATGTTCAGTCAACATCTTGACCGTCTTGGCAATAAGATCGTCAAAATCCATAGCGCCAGCTTCTCTTAATATCCGTTGGTAAACTGGTATGACCCTAACAACCACAGATTCAAGTGGAGAATTAGCCAATCGACTAAATTCTGCGTGATCAACCATATCATTCTTGAGACCACTAATTACATTTGATACCGTTCGTGGCTGATATGTTTTTTCATCTATATGTAGCCGACGCATCGATTGCTTGATCGCACTTAATTTATCCGACTCGTCAAATATTACAAAATTTCTAGGAACACCAACTGACTCACCGTCTTGTCTAAGGAGGCGTACGCAAATACTATGAAACGTGCCCATATACGGCATAAATGACCTGTTGTCAGCATCCTGGGACAGTAACATAGCAATCCTGCTACGCATCTCCCTAGCGGCCTTGTTTGTGAACGTTACGGCCAATATGTTATAAGGCGTGGCACGGTTTGTAGCTATCAAATATGCAATCTTGTGTACTAGCGTATTGGTCTTGCCACTGCCAGCGCCAGCCTGGATAAGCAGTGGCCCATCAGTAGCTAGGACA
>JAKQIK010000004.1 GCA_029557395.1 bacterium | reverse complement strand
ATAGTCAATCATATACACTAAGTGCTAACCTAGAAAATCAGAACGATAAAGATGCTACTAACGGCGTATTCACGCTTAATAGCACTAATCAATAACTCTACTGATAAGAGTATTCAGAGGCTCAAACCAGTTGCTTTTCGCAACTGGTTTTTGTTATTCTAGACATAAGCATGTTGAAAAAAGAAGAGTCAGGCTTTACTCTCATTGAGCTACTGGTAACAATAGGATTCTTTGGGCTGGTTACAATTAGCATCATTAATCTATATATCTCTGTAGAGGCTTCTCAGCAAAAAAGCTATCGTCTAGAGGTAGCTACTAGGGCTGGTGAAGCACAAATAGAATCCCTACGCAATTCTCAATATGGTACATTAGAAACAGATAGCGATATAGACTTTACGAATCAATTACCAGCCGACCTACCTGAACCCAGAAGTGGTATCGTGCATGTCAGTGAACCAGAACCAGGCCTCAAAAAAGTTGACATCACCATAACCTACAAAGACGGCAAAAACAATAACACAGTTAGGCAAAGTTCCTTTATTGGTATAGTAGGTATCGGCCAATGAAAAAACTATCGAGCCAATTTGGTTTTACAATTACCGAGCTGATCGTCGCGGCATCAATTACGTCACTACTCTTTCTAGGTATTATGACTTTCTTCGTCAATTCAATGGCTGGCAATGCTATGCGTCAAACGAAATCTGACTTACTTAGAGGAGCCCAGCTCTCTCTCGATGTTATTACGAAAGATATCAGGCTATCAGGTAATGTCGAAACAGCGAATACTATTACTGATTCTAATTCGCCTGACGCAGAAACAACCTTTGGCAGAGGCTGGGAGTCGAACCAGAACACATTAATACTCTCTCGTTCTGCTGAAGATAGTAATAGAAATTTACTTTTTATAGATTCTACTAGATATGTTACAGAAAAAGACAATATCGTTTACTTCGTTGAAAATGGTAGATTATACAAACGCACAATAGCCGCCGAAGTTGAATCAAATCGACATAAAACTTCATGTCCCGCAGATCAAGCAACCAATGAGTGTCCTGCTGATGTCGAGTTAGCAAAAAACATACAGTCTTTTAGCCTAAAGTATTTTGATGGCATGAATAATGAAGTACCCCCGGAACAGGCTAGATCAGTCGAAGTAAAATTAGTACTATCGACAAAAAAATTCGGTAAAGATATAACAGCAGAGTACACAACAAGAACGGTGTTTAGAAATGAATAATATTATTACAAAGATCAAAACAACACATCAAAGTCAGAAAGGTGCAGTCTTTATTACCGCCCTGTTAACTGGGGTACTCTTGACGTTTGTTGGTCTATCTTTGGCTAATATGGCAATGTTACAGCTGCGTAGAACTTATGAAAATGTTTATGTTTCTAATGCTTTTTTGACTGCCGAAGCTGGTATCGAACGGAGCCTGTATGAACTCAACAGCTCAGAAAGCTTCGGAGGCTTTAGTTCAGAAGTAGAATTCTTTAATAACAACGAGCAGGGCAGAGGAACCTTTACGTCCACGATAGAAAATGGGGTAGGAAATGAGAAAATACTCATCTCAACCGGAAAAGTCTATAGGTCAAACGGCTCGCTAGAAAGCGAACGCAAGGTTAAGGTCAGCTTAGTGGGAACTGCTAGCTCATCTCCGTCTGTTTACGCTGGTCCAGGAGGCCTAACTTTAGGCGGTAGTGCGCGCATCAATAACTCCGACGTCTATGTCAATGGCAAAATCAGCATGAGTGGGGCTTCTTCTATCGGTAGTGATGCCGATCCCGTAAACCTTAGTGTTGCAAACTACAGTTGCCCCACAGGGTCCAATCCAGGCCCGACATACCCTTCACTTTGTCCGACGGGACAGCCAATAACAATGCCTGATTGGGGTTCGACTACTATCATTGGTACGACGTGCGCTACCGGGCAAACTCAATCTAAATTCCCGGAGTCTCAATGGAATAATAACCCCCCTCAAATTAGAGCAGGGTCATCTGGCGGAGATGGACTTGTACCTGGGTGCGTCGCCCCGCCCACCAGTATGCCCACATACGACAAGGCAGGCCATATTAGTAGAGTAACCACAACAGGTTCAATGTCTAATATCAATTACAACTGCAGTACATGGCGAGCTGGCGATGGATTCAAAAGGACATGGCCTGCCAATCTTCAGCTAAATGGCAATGTCAGCCTAACTAGTTCTTGCGACCTAACGATAACAGGTGATGTTTACATAACCGGTGACCTCACTATTGGTGGTGGTGCTACTATCAGAGTAGCTGATTCGCTGGGAAGCAATATACCTACTGTGATTGTTAACGGCAGTATCAATGCTGGTGGTGGCGGTAAAATTTTGGCGAATAGTGATGGTACAGCCATAAGAATTATTAGCTACAAAAGCTACAACAACTGCGACCCATCCTGCACTGGTACCAATCTACGAAAATCAATAGATATTAAAAGCGTAACAGTAAACGGTGGAGGGCAATACCCTGGCTCAATCTTCCAAGCATATTGGGGCACTGTCAAAGTAGATGGAAGCGGTCTTGTTGGATCGGCGATTGGTCAAGCTGTTGATATGAGCGGTGCAGGTAACATCACATTCGGCACTAGCTTATCCTCTGGTACTACCACCTGGACTATCAGGAGCTATCAGTACGACTACGAATAGCTATAATAACCATTAACATTTTGTTATAATGACTCTGAAAGAAAGGTATCAGTATAACTTATTGTGACCAAAATTAGTTCGCAATCACTTTTGTATAGAGATAAGCCATTATTCGGTCTAGATATTGGTTTTAGTACAATGAAAGCCATGCAGGTAGACCTCCAGACCAATGTAACTGATACCAAATCAAAAATCGTCGGATATGGAGTCAATGAATTCGACAGCGACATCATTGAAGACGGCGTAATCAAAGACTATAAAGCATTAGCAGGGGCTGCTAATCAGTTGTTCACCCGCCAACTTCAAGGCCAAATCAATACAAAGCGAGTAGTGGCCACAATACCAGCCGCAAAGGTTTATTCAAGGGTTATTAATCAACCTGCAAACTTGAGCAAAGCTGACCTCAATGAGGCAGTCAACTTAGAGGCAGCACAATATATACCTATTCCGCTAGAGGATCTCTATATTGATTATTCTATCACTGGTAAAAATGACCAAGAGATTGATATTCTACTCGTCGGTGCCCCAAAAAAAATAGTCGATTCTTATATCAACTTTTTCGAACTAATTGGTCTAGAGCTATGTGCACTAGAAACTACGATTTCAGCAGCTAGCAGAATAGTTTCTAGAGTAGAAAACAGCAATGACATACCAACCATCCTTATCGACCTCGGTTCACTATCAGTTGATTTGACGGTATTCGATAAAAATCTTGTCATCAACGGTACAATTCCAGGTGGTGGAGATAATATATCCAAGAGCATCGCAGACAAATTAAAAATAAGTAAGACAGAGGCTGATAATATAAAAACCAAGTATGGGCTCGGCGTCAGCAAGTATCAGTCCGATATTAGGAGCGCCTTGACCCCTCTTCTTGATTCACTCACAAAAGAAATCAGAAGAGTAGTTAGATACTATGAAGAAAAGACTAACCACAAAGAAACTATTGGTCAGATAATCACCATGGGCGGTGGCTCTAATATGCCCGGGCTAGTAGATTACCTTACAGATAATCTACGAATACCTACGAGGCTTTGTGACTTCTGGGGCAAGTTTGATGCTTCGGGCCTAGAACTTCCAGTAGAAGCTGAGAAGTCCCTTTATATTACAGTTGCAGGTGCAGCAATAGTAAAACCAAGCGAGATATGGCTATGATAAATCTAATCCCTAGCTCACAAAAAAAGAGCATGGCCTATGCAAGACGCAATAGCATGATACTCAAGTGGGTCATTATCATGTTAGTAGCAATTGCAGGGCTTTTGGTTATTTTTGGAGGAAGTCTTTTCTATATTAAGCAAGACATCAAAGCTCATGAAAACTCTATAAAATCAGGGCAAAAATCTCTGTCTGATCAAAACGAACAAAAAACCTTGGAACGAGTATCCGAGATAAGTGGCCGGTTGTCCCTCGTGGTAGATGTGCTATCAAAAGAAGTCATTTTCTCAAAATTACTACCCCATATCGGATCGTTAATGCCAGAAGGAGCGTCCTTGAACGGGCTCAGCCTATCCAGAGAATCAGCCGGCGGTATCGATCTGACTATTGGAGCTACAAATTATATTGTTGCTGCCCAAGCCTTGGCAAATATCCAAGCATCCGAAAATCTTTTATTCGAAAACGCTGATGCAAATGACATAGTATGTGATGGTATTTCTAATAATGGTCCTTATCCTTGCCAAGCCACAATTAGAGCCGTTCTAGTAAAGGATAACCCCTTCCTACTACTCAACCAAGGAGCCGGCAATGAATAGCAAGAGATTAGCATACGTCTTAGTTATAGTTATGTTTTCGTCTGTTGCCTTGTTTGGACTAGGAGCATACTGGTCGATAAAAATATTAAAAAACGAAGGCCAAAAATTAGTGGAATTAAAATTAGCCGATAGTATTTTGAACAAACAACAACAAGGATTGGCTCAAGCAAAGCGAGATATTGCCAAATATTCTGATTTAGAGGAAATATCAAAGTCAATCATACCTGCCGACAAAGACCAAGCTAGTACTATCGCCGAAATCTCTACTATGGCTTCACAATCTGGAATTACTCTTGGATCGATCGAGTTTCCGCAATCAGCCCTTGGTCAGGTTAAGAAAAAGGGTAGCAAAACCCAGAACACAGATAGCTCAAAATCACAATTAACCGAGCTAACTGACTTAAAGGGCACCTATGTCATGGAGATTAATATCAATAGCCACAGTACATACCCAATTACATATGAACAATTGATAAAATACCTAAAACTCCTCGAAAGCAGTCGTCGTACAGCACAGGTTACAAATATAGATATCACACCAGACAGCAAACAATATGGTCGATACCAGTTTCAATTAACCCTAAATACATATGTTAGGCCAGAATAGATGGAAAAGATTAGCAAAGATTTAAAACCAGTATATATTAAAATCAAAAAATATGGATTTATTATTTTCATTATTTTAATAGGTGTAGTCTATGGCCTCATCATCACCACCAGTAGCCAGCTCGTAGCAGTTGAGCCAAGTCAAAAACAAATAGACGATGGCTATAATGGGGTCAAAAGGCCAAAGCTGGACAAAACAATAACCGAAAAGATTAGCGAACTAGAAGATAGAAATATTAAATTCCGCGCGATTATTGATGAAGCCCGCCAAAATCCGTTCATGGAATAATAGCACCACAAAATTCTTGAACTATAAGAATAAGTTTGCAGTCATTTAACTAAATGGTTAAATGACTCTTTGATACTAAAAATTTAGTTACCGTACTTAACTAAATTCTTTTCATGGGAGCCAACAATGAGCTTGGACACCTGATAAGGGTCTGGCACATATGTAAACCTGTAGTTTTCTTGCTCCCCTGCCGTCTCAATAACTAAAGTACCGTAGTTAAACATGTGAGCTAATATACCTTTTTGGGTAACTGTGACGTCTTGGACATCACCGATAGATAATTGCGATATTTTTTTGTTGAATAAACTCACATATAAGACTTGAGCTATTTTTTCGTTTGTCACAAAAATCACATTGCTGATATACAAAAAAGATGCAATATAGGTAGCAACAACTACGCCTATAATTAATAACAGGCTCAAAACAGATAATATAGGTCCAATTTGATTGACTTCACTGACACCTGTCATAGATCCAAGATCCGCAAAACTCCCAAAAACACCAATGAATATCATGGCAACCGCAATCATTGCCCCAGTAGCAAAAATAATAAACAACCCTAAAGGATGTTTTTTTATTTCTGTTATTAATTGCTCATTTTCGTCAAATTCAATAAACTTAAAATATTTTTTTCCTTCGTTAGATAGCTTTGATTCAGCTTGTAGCCGGTGAACTCTTTCCTGCTCTGTTTCTTGATTCATAATTACTTATATTATACAGATTGAATGCCAGTTATCCTAAAATAACACCGACTGATCTTTGCTACTTTCATCAACCTTCAGATGCTTGTAGGCTTTGTGAGTCACTCGCCTACCGCGAGGAGTTCTCTCTATCAAGCCAATCTGCATTAAATATGGCTCATGGAAATCTTCGATTGTAGCTGTCTCGTCACCAGTTAGCGCTGATATTGTATTAAGGCCGACTGGATTATTCCCATAATTTTCTATCATACGCATTAACAGATGTCTATCAGCCGGATCTAGTCCAAGTTCATCAATTTCCAATAATTCTAATGCAGAAGTTGTAATCTGAGTATCAATGATACCATCACCATTAACATCAGCATAATCCCGAACTCTCTTGAGTAGTCTATTCGCAATCCTAGGTGTTAATCTAGCTCTTGTTGATAATAATTGTGCAGATTCTGGATGTATTTTGCTGTTCAATATTCCAGCTGCTCTAACAATAATTTCTGCTATTTCTTCTGGCGTGTAAAATTCAAGTCTATGAACCAGCCCAAACCTATCACGTAGTGGAGCAGCTAATGCTCCAGTGCGAGTCGTCGCTCCGATAAGTGTAAATTTGGGTACATCAAGCCTCAAACTTCTAGCACTTGGCCCCTTGCCTAACATTATGTCAATCTTGTAATCTTCCATGGCACTATATAATACTTCTTCGACGCTACGATTGAGCCTGTGTATCTCATCTATAAATAATATATCCCCGTCCTGGAGATTGGTTAATAAGCTAGCCAGATCACCAGCTCTATCAATAGCAGGGCCAGATGTAATACGTATCTGCGCCCCCATCTCATTGGCAATAACACTAGCCATGGTTGTTTTACCAAGCCCAGGAGGTCCGTATAGCAAAATATGATCCAACGGTTCGCCACGCTTTTTTGCTGCTTCTATGGATAGTTTTAAATTTTGCTTGAGTCGCTCCTGACCAATATAATTGGCAAAATCCTTAGGTCGTAGAGTAACCTCTAATTCAACTTCTTGCGGGTCGTCATCATCTATACTTGTATTTATAATTCTTTCAACTGCCATACTAATATATCTTTTTTATTTCCTCTAAAGTATTCATCTTTTTAATGCTAGTTTAATTCTCTCTTCTGTAGATATGCTATCATCTATGCCCTTCAAAGCTTTTTCAGCATCAATATCAGAATAACCAAGTGCTATTAACGCTTGAACCGCTTCGTCCTGCATGCCTAACCCAGCCCGACCAACCACGGCTTCAGCGCCATCGCCTACTACAATACCAACTTTATCTCTGAGCTCGACCACTATCTGCTCAGCAGCCCGTTTTCCAACACCTTTTGCACCTTGCAGTATCTTGACTTCACCACTGGCTATGGCAGACCGAACATAATCTTCACTACCGATATTCAGCACCGCCACGGCCACTTTTGGCCCGACATTTTTGACGCTGAGTAATTGCTCAAACAGTTTCTTGGTACTTAAACTAGAGAACCCAAACAAATCATGTGACTGCTCACGAATATGTTCATAGATATAAAACTTAGCTTTGCCACCAAGCTCAAATCGTGAATAATCATCGACGTTCACAGTCAATCCATAGCCCACGCCGGCAACATCTATGACCAGCAGATCATCAATTTTTTCGCTTATAACCCCAGATATTGTCGCAATCATTAAATCTATTATCTCATAGACATGGCGTGAGTGATAGCACAAGCTATGGCATCGGCGCAGTCATCTGGCTTTGGTACTTCTTTGAGGCCCAGAATTACCTTGACCATTTCCTGAATCTGTTTCTTATCCGCCCTACCGTAGCCTGTCAAAGCTTGTTTGATTTGAAGTGGAGTATACTCAGATATCTTGAGACTTGCCTGCATACCTGTTAATAGAACTACTCCCCTAGCCTGCGCAACCGTGATAGCAGTCGTCACATTTTGAGCAAAAAATAGTTTCTCTACCGCCATTTCATCTGGTTTTGTATCAGTAATAATATCTGTTAACTCATCGTATATAGTTTGCAAACGAACTGCGTCATCCTCTTTGACCGGTGTCCGTATCACACCACCGTCAATGAGCTGATATTTACCCTTACTAAAATCAATAATACCAAAACCAAGTATACCGGTTCCCGGATCAATACCAATAATTCTCAAGCTTAGGCCTTAATTTCAAAGTTAGTATATGTATTGCTAACATCATCAAGATCGTCTAGGGCATCCATCAATCTCTCTATCTTGCCTATCGTAACATCATCAGTAATTTCTATTACGTTATTTGGTTCATAAGATAATTCAGCTTGCTCAAGCTCAATACCAGACTCCCTTAGGGAATCCCTGACTTTTGCGAGATCTTTTTGGGCAGTATAAACTATAGATTCACCACCATCTTCTTGAACATCTTCAGCGCCCGCATCTAACGCCATCAACATAAACTCATCACCATTAGCCTTGGCAATAATCACACCTTTTCGAGTAAACTGAAAAGCTACCGAACCCTTATCGGCGATACTGCCTCCATGCTTATTAAAGGCGTTACGAACTTCTGGATAAGTACGGTTTGTGTTATCTGTCGCACATTCTACTAGTATAGCTGTTCCCCCTGGACCATAGCCCTCATATAACACTTCTTGAAGTTGAGCAGCCGATTTATCAGCGACACGAGCGATTGCCTTATCGATGTTACTACCAGGCATATTAGCAGCCTTGGCCTTTTCTATAGCCATAGCAAGTGCCGAATTAGTCGATGGATCTGTACCAGCGCGGGCCGCTATTGCAATTTGGTTACCAATCTTTGTAAATACAGCCCCTCTCTTTGCATCTTCGACCGCTTTACCGCGCTTTATTTTACTCCATTTATTGTGTCCTGCCATAATAATATCCCTTCTTGTGCGCAACTGTGATAAATTACACCACTACAATAGTCGCTTTATGCTATTCAAAGTAGTTCTTCTCTGTTATATTAGCACTTTTTGGGAGTTTTTGCCACCATACCACTGCCAACAATCCTATCAATAAGTACATCAGCATCATACCAACCCAGCCCAGACTCATAGAAAATTGCATATTCGGAATCCTGGCTACCAGAGTAGCCACATCTAGTATATATGTCAAAATGACCCGTGCCGGCCATGCGAACCAACCAGCAATAGCGGGAAGAGTAGCACCAAACAAACCAGCAACGAACGATAACAACATAGCCATTGGAATTAATGGCACAACTAGTAAATTTGCCAGTAACACCACGTAACTAGACTCACCAAAAATAAACAAGATAATAGGTAATGTCATAATTTGCGCCGAGAAACTCTCTATTATTAGCTCGCCCATAATTTTTGGCTGTCTATCCCCATAGATTTTGGCCTTGAGGATTGGTGATAATATCAAGACACCAAAAAATGCTAAAAAGGATAAATACCACCCAATATCTGACCATAAATAAAGCGGGTTCCACATAGCGGTTATTGCTGCAGTTAAAAAAATAATCACTAGTGGTTTTATATTACGACCAAAATACCAAGCTCCAAGCGATAAGATGCTTATGATTGAAGCCCGTACTATCGAAGGCTGAGCACCTGTGATGAGTAAAAATACTAATATCAAAGAACAGGCAGCAAACATAGACTGAAATTTTGACCACTTAGCAAATATTCGTCTGGTCGATCTTACTAATATTGTTAGATTATAGCCAGAAACTGCGATAATGTGTGTTAGACCAATCATAGCGAGGATTTCACTAGTGTTTTTTGGCAAAGTATCTCGTTGACCGATTAATATCCCCAGGGCAAAAGACGCCTGAGGCTCTGGCAAAGCCGATTGCAAACCAGCCGCAAAATGCCTGGTTAACGAATATATTATTGACTGTGATTTTGCTAATATTTGCATATTTGCATAGCTCATCCAGGCCACATACGAACCTCGCCCGGGATAAAAACTACCCTCAACAGATACCATATCACCACGATACACCATCCTCTCACCATATCCGGATACACCAACCTTACCGACAATCCCCCTTGGTCCGGCTGGAGTCATCAGCTTCAATGAATCAATATCAAACGACACCGAACCCTTGTCATCATAAACACTATCATTTAATGCCCTGCCTACTAGCGTCACCTTCTGTTTGTGTAGAGTCTTTAGGTAATTTACTTCGTTCATATACACACCACCACGCCACCAGCCAAATGCTAGTCCAAATAATACCAATAAATACACAGATATCAGCCGCGCCCGGCGAAAACTTGCTATAGCCAATATCCCTAGTACGATGGACCACCAGCCACTAGGTTCACCACCCAAACGAGCCAATCCCAACCCACCGAGTATAGACAAGAAAAAGACCACATATCTAGTGGTCTTTTTGTATACTGTACGCCTCTCCATACAAGAGAATATACTTGTATTATTATCAAATGCAAGCAAAAGCTATTTGGTTTAACTTGGATCTACAGAAAAGCTACTAACTCTCCAGACGCCATTAGCTAGGCGTAATATCACCATCCCATTGTACACCTTACCACCCGTAGATACGTATGCCTGTATTGTTCCGCTATCAATACCTCGCGACTTCCAACTTTTTCGATCAAATGACATGGTAGACCCACTGGTTATTATTGTAGGATCGATACCGCCAGTAAGGTGATTAGGCGCAGATATACCGCTACGCTCTATAGATACAATCATAGCCTCTACTGCCTCGGGCATAGTGTCTCTACTACTAACATCGTTAGTATTACTTCCCCTAAATCCTGCTATCTGCACCGGTATAGAAAGAATCTCTGGCTGAGATCTATTCTGCGTATACCAAAAAATACCCCCAGCCACAGGGAGAATAAATAACACCGTATAAGCAAACACGTTGAATCTA
>JAKQIK010000001.1 GCA_029557395.1 bacterium | reverse complement strand
CAGAGCAACATACTCCAGAAAAATTATAAAACAAGATGGTTTGTTAGATTTTTCAAAGTCTGCCGAACAACTAGAACGAGAAATAAGGGCCTTCGCTCAATGGCCAAAATCAAAAACTACTTTGGCCAATATTGATGTTATTATTACATCAGCACATGTAGCGCCCTCTACCTCTGGCAGACCAGGAAAAATAGTAATAGATACACAAGCAGGCTTGATAATGATTCAATGCAAGGATGGTTATCTTTGCATTGATAAACTTAAACCTGCTGGTAAAAGTGAAATGACTGCTAAATCTTTTATAGCCGGTTACGGCCAACGACTAAGTCAAGCTCATAGCTAACTATATACAAAATTGAAAGGTTATATACCTGGACCAGCCGGTGGTTGCTCTGTAGGCCAATCTTGAACAGGAACTTCCTGCTGGGGGGTAATTGGTTGTCCAGAATTAAAATCTGTTGACTGTTCCGTATTCTGGAGACCAGTGTATTGATTGCCTGGGTTAGCATTACTCGACTGCTGAGGTTGTTCTTGGCCGGAATTAATCGATTGTGGCGACTCTTTAGTCGGTGAGTCACTAAAACCTGGTTCTTGAGCCGCTGCCAATATTTGCGGTGCGGCCTGAGAAATTTCTTTTTTTAATTTTTCTAACTCTTCTGCAACTACCTGTTTATAATCAGGAAAATTAGTCTCTAACCATCTTAGAGCACCAGCTTCGTCGTTATTATCAATAAAACCTTCAAATTCATCGAGTTGGCTATCCGTCATCCTTTCAGCCAAACGCATACCAACATTCATCTCAAGACGCTCGTATATTGCCTGGAGTAATTTATTTTTCTCGTCAACGGGTAGCGAACCAAGTCCTAAGCTACTTAAAAAATTGTTATCTAATTTAAACATATTAATATCATAACATAGCGCCTAATTAATTAACGCAATGACCTTTGCTTTAGCTCTCTAGTAAATAACTCTACTCTGTCGCCCTCTTCAATATCCAGTCTGGTTTTTGTCACTAAGCTAAGTCCACACATCTCGCCTTCTAGTATTTCCTTGGCATCTTGGGGGCCTCTCTTGAGATTTGTAACTTCTACTTCAGCTATTTGTTCTTTATTACGAACAACCCTTGCCAATGCCGGTACCTGTAGTTTACCTTTGGTCACCTCACCACCACAAATAATCTCTGATTTAGTAGTCTTAAATATTCCTCTAACAATCAGAGTGCCTAAATCAGTCTCGATAACCTCTGGTGCCAACATATTACTAAGCTCAATTTTAGTATCATCGATTAATTCATATATCACTTGGAATAACCTTATCGATACCTTATCCCTAGATGCTAATTGCTTGACTCCAGATGGTAGCTGGATATGAAATCCGTAGATAATTGCATCACTAGCAGAAGCAAGCCTAATATCGTTTTCGTTGACTGGGCCAACACCACTACTGATCACCTTGACTGCGACTTCATCATTATTCAGCGTTTTTAGGCTATCTATCACCGAAGTCAAGGAACCTTGGACATCGGCTTTCACAATTACATTTAGCTCTTGTAGTTGATTGCTCCTGTTTATTAACCTAATGAGTTCGCTACCACTAATACTTACGTGGCCACCGTCAGACAACCTGTCGTTTGATACAGAGGATGCTTTTTGTCGAGCCTCTTTCTCTGTCTTTACAACTACAAAAGAGTCGGCAAATTCAGGTAAACTCTTTAGCCCGGAGATAACCACTGGCATCGAAGGGGTGGCTTCCTTGATAACTCGCCCATCTGTACCCTCTAGATTTCTAATCTTACCATAAGCGCTACCAGCAACAATAATATCACCAGGCTTGAGTCGACCTTCTGTGACCAAAGCTCTCGCAACAGCGCCCCTACCTTGTTCCATATGAGATTCTATTATTAGGCCTGTTGCTGGACCATTATCTAGGGCCTTTAGCTCTTCTACATCACCGATTAGGGTGACCATATCGAGTAGCTCCTTGACACCTTGGCCAGTCTTAGCAGAGACGCCCATGACCACCGTTTCACCGCCCCAGTCCTCTGGTAATAGCTCATTTTCAGCAAGTTGTTGCTTAACTCTATCGGGATTTATATCTTGCTTATCCATCTTGGTCATGGCTACAATAATCTTTACGCCAGCTTTTCTCGCGAACCTAATAGCTTCTAGCGTCTGAGGTTTTATACCGTCATCGGCTGCTACTACAATAATCACCAAATCCGTCAGCTGTGCACCATGCTCTCTCAGCGCCGCAAAAGCCTCATGACCAGGGGTATCAAGAAATGTAATAGCCCTATCTTTGTGCTTGATATAATATGCCGATATGTGTTGCGTAATACCGCCTGCCTCGGCTTTTACTACCTCAGAGTCCTTGATCGCATCCAAAAGACTTGTCTTCCCATGGTCAACATGCCCCATGACAGCTACTACAGGTGGGCGATGAACTGCATCTGGATCGCTAGTAGTTGGCTTTACATTTATTACTTCTGTATTTTTCTGGCTTTTTACAAGCTCTACTTCTAGGCCAAGCTCTTCGGTAATAATCTGTGCA
>JAKQIK010000040.1 GCA_029557395.1 bacterium | reverse complement strand
GTGAGATCGGTATATTTTGTTCCATGGATATAAATCAGAGCTTGGTTGCTATTATTCGTGGCATAGACATTACCATTGACTAGAGTTTGTGGAAGCCCCGACCAAGGACTATTGGCTTTATGAAGGACTGTCTGAATAGGTGCACTAGCGCCAGATCCGTGACTCGTAGTGATGCATAACGGTGTAATTCCACCACAAATACGACTAGTAGTAGGATAGGCAGCAATGTTATTTATCATCAAGTCGATACGAGGCATCCAATCAAGTGATTTGCGCCTACCGAATCTGGTTTGACCTACTCCATCACCTCTGGGTAAGAACTCCGGAGGAGGATTTGGATTTGGTTCGCTCAGGCGATTGCTTGACCATACTCCACCTTTGCCACCGAGGCAGGCAGAGAAAGGATAGGTCGTGATAGGGCAATTTGGCGCAGAACGGCCGTCGGTATATACGGCAATTGGATTAGCTCCCCCAACCATGGTATTGTTGATTAGTTTGATGCCTGATGAGCCGGCAGCAGAGAAAGGTTCTCGGCTACCTTTAGAGCGGAAATAGCTGTTTGCAACTAATATGCCATCGGATATTTCCCAGAATACTCCACTGGCTGTATTATCTATTATGGCTGAGTTAATTATCTCGGCATCGGTATTACTGTCGTCATACCACAACCCATGGCTTTTATTGTTAGCAATCAGGCTACCGATAACTCGGGTATGTCTAGTTTTTGAAGCCTTTATGGCTCCACTTTGTGGGTCTGCAGTAAATTCACTAGCATAGTTCATGTCGCTTACTTTGGAATTTTTTAGAGTAAAATTATCTGTTTGAACAGGGCTGAATCCCATCCAGTTTGATCTGGTAACTGTAACGTTTTCGGCTGTAACATTATCAACCTGATTAACGGTCACTGATATATAGGCTGAGTCAGTAATATAGACGTTTTTTGCCACAAAATTACTAGATCCAATATCCGCTAATAATACGCCATAGTCGTTGGCATTGTTTGAATAACGTGTTATCTTGATCCCCTCAATACGAACATTAGGGCTAGTAATACGTATAGCTCTGTCTACATCTGAAGAACCGGACGATGATCGTGATGATTCAATATTTGACTTGTTAGCATCATTTGCCGTCAAATACAGGCGGTTGTTTGACCGATCTGCCCAGAACTTACCGTCAGAAAGTTCACTTTTATTTATTACTTGTTTTGACGAGGTATCACCTATCCAAACTTGGTCGGGATAGCGCCCGACTCCATCGCCCGCTAAGTTTTGCATACCTGACGAAAACGGTATACCACTGCCATCTTTTACGGGTCTCGGTGTATAACTACGCCATTTGTAATTTCCTTCGCTATTCCAACCACCGCCAGAGCTTGCACTAGGTAAGGCAGTAGAACCCCGTAATTCTGGTATTTCGCCTGGATAGGCAATAATTCGTACAGTCTTTGATACGCCTACATTGGCATGACCTCTGTACACACCACCGCGCATCACAATGGTTCCGCCCGAGCTGACAGAACTCAGCGCTTTATTAAGCGAAGAATATGGACTATCAATATTGCCACTACCACCATCGTTGCCATTTGGTGCCACGTACTTAACCGAACCAGAAAGAGTCTTGATATCCCATTGTATTGGTAGCTGTGCCCCATAAACACTATTTGTTGATGGAGGGGTGTCACATCCAAACTTTACGGCTTTTTGGTTAGCTGCCTGGGAGCTAGATTCTATTTTGGCACATCCAGCCAACTGACCACTCTCTGGCTCTAACCCAAGACTAGGAGTAGCAGCACTCGACATGAGCAGGGTTATTACACCTACTACACTAATTGCCCCAATAATAATAAATTTCGGGTTTATATATCTTTTGAGCTTTTTGTTATTTAGTATTGCTTTAGTAGTTTTCTTAATTCTCTTCATTTGAAAATTCATTGTCTTTATAACTTTATTGCCCCAAATATTTTATTAACTATGATTATACGCATGTTTTTCGATATAGCAACATAAAACATAAGAGTTTTTATACCCGATAATATATTATGTTGATGTCCAGCAGTGGGGAATCTATGTATAGTCGAAATATGGATGGGGTAGATGTTATGTATCAAAAAATACATAAATCTCTAGGATTAGTAGGTGATAATTTTTTGAGCTTTTTAACTTTTAAATAAAAATACTTTTGTTTGTGGTAAAATATGATAGAAAGCAATATTGTGGCTGAATTTAATATGGGTAAACGATTCTCAAATAAAATAGCCAGGAAACATATCAAGGCCCTGTCTGTTATTACCATTGTTGGGGTAATTGGTGTTATGACTATTGCTCTTTCTGGGGCATCGACGCCAACAGCTTCAGTAGAGCCCGAAGGTGGTGTAAAAGCTAATAATATCAAGACACTACATAGTAATAATGCTTCTGGGACAGGTGATAATGTCATACAATTTGGTGACAAAGTGGATAGTGAATGGTCATGGCCTGCAACCTTATCTAATACCGGGCCTGCTCCAGGCACGGTTTTTACAAGCTTAGCGCCTCGTGAGTTTGGTGTTGCTGATAGTGGTAAAGTATTCGACGGAGTGCAGATTAATATTGGCAACGGCCAAGAAGATGTTTTTAAAATTACGGGTAGCAATATTACTTTTAAAAATTGTAAGATAGTTTTTACTGGGAATGTAGAAAATAATAAATGGTTCTTCTTTGTTGGTAATCCTGGAGCTGGTATCAGACCAAAAAATATTCTATTTGATCATTGTATCATTGATTCAAAAGGCTATCACGAGTACGGTATTCATGCAAGAAATGCTCAGTTTAGTATCCAGTACTCGCAGATTAGAGGTGCTTCACATTTGATAAATTCTAATGGTGACTTGGATGGCGGCACTATCAATATATATCGAAACTATATGTATGATTGGCACGACAAACCTTATGCTACTGGGAATAATTATCGAGAGGGTCACGCAAATATCATATACTTTATTGGCAATAATGGGACTGTCAATATAGAAGACAATACAATAATAGGTAATCGTTATGAAATGTGTACTTCAGGCTGGTCTCAGGGCCCTGGGCCAGGCTGCATAGAGCTTAATGGTACGGGGGCTATCACAGTTTATGCAAATGAGTCTGAATATGGAGCTACAAATAAGAATTACATAATAAAACATAATCAAATCTCTGGTTCAAGCTACATGCCACTACGATTTTATGGTGATACAAGTCATAAAATAGAATCGATTAAAATAACAGATAATGTTTATACCACTCAGTCTGGCTGGCCAAAATCTAGTATTGAAGGCAATCTATATAGTTTTAACAATATTGGGTCTACGCCATTGATTTCTGGAAATTCTTGGGGTTCGGATACGGTATGTTTTGCATCTCCTGCTTCATGTCCTGGTAACCCAAACCTACCAAATTAAGTATTATTTCTAAATAGCAATAAGCTAATACTGAGCTTTTGTCCATTTACAGTAGTTTTGTGAAGTAGTATTGTCGGCACAGGTTAACGTAGGAGGTGTTACTACATATAGATTATTTTTATTTATTAAGCCTTCCAGTAAATCTGTACCATTTTCTGGCCCCATTGCAAGATTGGTCCATTTTGTTCTATTGTCGGGATTTACACCTCCAACCATTTGTATATCAGGCCTTGCACCATTGGTGTCAACAACTATCATGCCATAATCTCTGAGAGCTTTGGCAAAAACTCTGGCCGTCTCTGCACGGCGGGGGTTATTTTTTAGTGTATTTCTAGAGTTTATCCATGATTCGATTTGTGCATCTGTAATATCTATCGCAAAGCGCATTCCTTCAGGTATGGTTTTATCGATAGTGTATATAGATTTATATGGTTCATCTTTGATTAGATTCGTCGTACCACCCCATTCGAATTTACTTGCTGGTGCAACGGCTGTTCCACAGGTTTTTCCCTCCGCATCAGTTCCTAGCTGTTGTTTTGTACATATCTGTCCATATGAAGTGTTAGGTATTGATATACCAAGGGCATGTCTAATTTCTCCAGCTTGGACTTCATCTGGTGTTGTTAGGGTGGAATAATACGATAATCCTACACCCCGTTCATTAACATAACCTTCGTGACTCATGATATTAATAGGATTTCCCCAATTATCTCTGGAAATATTTATACTCATTCCGCATACACGATCTGGGTACAATATAGACTCTCCAACACAGCCTCCTACATTATAGCCCCAAATCGTATATATCTGGTTATTCTTTCCTGGACGATCATCTATGATAAATATTTCATTATCTCCTCCCATACCTGTCTTCCAGGACGGATTCCATGGAATAGTTGTCTCAGGGTGGCGACTCAAATGACCGGGTTTAGGTAGAGACTCATTATCATTCCACTGGACGCCATCTAGGTTAGATGGGTAGACTATAGAAGATACTTTTTTTTGCATAGTAGCCTTGCTGGTATAGTAAACTTCTCTAGAAAAGAGTCCAGCCAGCCCTTCTGGGTCTGTTATGGTAGGTGTGCCTGGGAACCCCGGAGTAGCTATTAGATAGCCGTTAAGGTAATCGGCAGACGGACTACCATCATTTTTATGACCCCACTCAATAAATCTATTGGCATAATCAGCAGATTTAGAATATCTAGCTAGGTTACAAACAGGCTGGTTCCAGACGGCATTACCGAACGGCACCTGGTACGTATAATTTTGCACTTTTTTACCACAAGAAACTGGCCCTGTGTTACCACCAAAAGCAATTGCACTACCCCCAGAGGTACCTGATCCTGATTTTACCGATACGCCATTTTTTACCCCGTATTCAGCCTCTAAGCTAACAGTGAACGGGGACGCCTTCGTAGCTATTAGCAATAATAGACCAACAACACCAAACAGACATACCGATACGATAGAGGAAAGCTGCTTTTTATTCGATGACTTTAAATATTTTAGCAGTTTTTGATACTTCTTCTTGACCTGTAGTTTCATTATAAAAAACCCTACCTCTGTATTTTTGCTAATTTTCTAACTCAATCCTAATGACATTATAGCATAAGCGGTATAAGAAAAGCTATCTAGTCCATGTAATGTCGGAAGCAGAGCAATTTTTGAAATCACTCATGTCTAATTGAGCTGGGTAATTATCTTTTTCATACATATGAGTATACATTTTGCTGTTTACCTGGCCTTTACCATTGCCTATATCGGGGGTAATTTCTAGTAATCTAGATACATTTCCATAGCCGTCCTGTCTATCATTTAGATAAGAATATATAGTATTACCGTTTACACCCGTGAGTTTGGCACACCCATTATTACCAGTGGTATGTCCTGAAAAAGTAAACTTGACGTTCGGGTATTTACTAATTACGTTATCAAAGACAGTTTTTGGAACCCCTTGGGGTGCAGTATATCCTGTCGAAGAACTACTTAGGCTCTTAGAATTATTACTTAGGAACATATGCGAAAACAAAATGACGTTGTGATGCGAGTGATTCTCTATCACAATCTTCATCCATTCTTGAACAACTTGCCTAGGATAAAACTCATAATTTATTGCTAGCCAATTCAACCCGCCAGCTGTAAATGTCCTGTATGCATTGTCTGTTGAGTTATGTGTAGTACAGTAGTTACTCATCCACTGGGGGTGATCCAGACTACTGGACGACATTCCAGCTGGAGCCCCTTTAGTCATGAGTCTATCACGGTAAGTATTAAACTCGTCACAAAGTGTTTTGATACCTGGGTACCTCGACTTTGGATATGCTTTCTCCCAGGCGCTAATATTTCGTACTTGAGTACTGGCTGTGGTTCCGGGGCATGTGGCTCTATATCCTCCACTGGTATCTTGACATGCCTTGCCGTCGGCTCTGACTGCAGCAGTATCGTGATTACCCGGAGTAATAGCATACGGTATTCCTGCATTTTCTAGTATTTTTAATCCTTCACTTGATTGTTCGGGGTTGGTCATTCCAGAACAGTTCGGATCTTTCGTAGATGTCTCGCAAATTTTGCCAGGCCAGTTGTTGACGTCACCGACTTGAAAAATATATTTGAGATTTAAAGCCTGCCTATGGTTAACAAACCAGTTCCATCTATTTGTGAATCTGGAGTAGTTACCAGGAAAACCAATTTCGTTTTGTGTATCAGGTACTACGGCAAAGGTAAATTTAGAAGTATCCTGAGGTTTGTTATCTTTAAATTTAATGTTACGGCCTCCGGAAGCGGTTGAAGCGCTTACGATCATATCGCTCGGAGCATTAGTTTCGGTCTCAAAAGATGCGGTAAAGGGGGATGCTTTTGTGGTAAGCAGTAATATGCTACCGACTACACCAATGGCTACGACTATAAATAGTCGCTTGTACTTATCTGCAAGCCTGATATACCTCTTCGACTTTGATTTAGTCTTTTTCATAAGCTTTGTGTTGATATTATCATGCAGAATAAAAATGATAAAGCTTTTTTATGATAAGAATTTCTTATGGAAACTAGTGTCTCTATGTAAATATTTCAGAAAACCACCAAAGGCTTACTTAATCGGCTCCTACGAAGTATAACTGTTTATGTTTTGTGTTAATACATATTAATAACCTTAAAATAGTTTGCAGACTTTATAATGAATTTTGGTCAAGAATTTAGTTAGAAAAATTGATACAATTTATAGTATATGAAAAAAACTTGGCTATTTTCAACATTGGGATTGATTTTATTATTCATAGCATTTTGGATATTTATGCCAACCTCTTCTGAGCGAGACGGTGTAGGTTATTGGAAGGGTCGGGTTGTAGAATCTCAGACTGAATCTGGGGTAAGGAAAGTGGAACTTCTCAGTGGTTCCCAGAAAGGTCAAATAGTAACCACAAATATTAGTTCAACTATCAGCTCACTTGATATGACTCCTCCGAATTATGATGTAGGCTCAATAGTTTTTGTTAGCCACAACATTGGGTCAGATAATATATCATACTATGCCGTAGTGGACTACTACCGCATATCAGCAGGTGTTTGGGTGCTCTTTTTTGTTATATTGATTGCTGTTATTTTTGCCGGATGGCGCGGTTTTGGTGCGCTTTTGGGTTTGATATTTAGTATTTTGGTCATTGGGCAATTTCTGATACCAAATATAGTGGATGGTAATGCTCCGTATCTTATTACAGCTCTGGCTATCATGTTAATATCTTTACCAGGGATATTTATATCCCATGGGCTAAATAAACGGACCGCACTTGCTCTTCTTAGCTGTTATATCACCTTAGCATTAGCAGTCTTACTATCTTTGGTGGCAGTATATTTTACTAGGCTAAGCGGTATTTCTGATGAAAATATAATGGTAATAACCCAACTAAAACCAGAGTTAAATATACATGGTTTGATGTTTTGCGGGCTACTAATAAGTTTGGTCGGTATCCTGGATGATATAACGGTAGGACAAACTGTCACCATCTATGAACTAAAATTAGCAAACTCAAAATTAAGTTTTGCTGAGTTGTACAAAAGAGGGATACGCGTGGGTAGAGAACATATAGCCTCACTGATAAACACGCTCGTTTTAGTATACGTCGGGGCTTCTTTTTTATTTATAGTTTATCTAGCTATTGCTATGCCATATCCACTATTAATGATCTTAAACTCTGAGTTTATGATGGAAGAAATTGTACGGTCACTTGTAGGTAGTGCCTCATTAATTCTTGCAGTTCCTATTGCAACAGCGTTGGCGGCATATTTCTTGAGAAGTGAAGGTGCTCAGAATAAGAAAAGGGTTACTACTTAACCCAATCAATATTTGTACCACTACAAGTACTGCTAGCATTCTGGCTTTGATTTAAATAGGTGCCATTTTGTGGAACATATTCTTCACTCGTGAATGATTTATCGCTGACATTTATTTTGATTAGCCTGACGTGATTAGGTGTTGGACTGCTACTAAGACGATTGTTTAGGTAGCTATATATTTTGTTACCTTTTTTCCCAGTAAAGGTAGCACATCCTGATCCGCCAGTATGCCCATTGAACGTGAACTTAACATTAGAGTACTGACTAATAACATTATCATATACTGCTTTTGGTGATCCTTGTGGTGAGCCATAGCCACCAAAATCGGTCGTTAGATTACTACTATTGCCATTTAAGTGCATATGGGAAAATAGTATTACATTATGGTCGGGGTGTCGTTCGATGACACTTTTCATCCACTCTTGTACTACCTGCCGGGGCCACATCTCATAATTAATCATTAGCCATTTTACCCCTCCAGCTGTGAAGGTGCGATAAGCGCTACTCGTTGAATTTCTTTTGTTACATTGATCACGCACATAAGATGGTGTTTGAAGCCCGGTACCAGATGGCCCCGCTGCCATTAGACGGCTACTATAAGTATTAAATTCATCACATAAAGTTTTAATACCAGGAAACCTTGATGGCGGATAATATTTGTCCCATGTAGGTATTTCTCTAAATGCGGTAGGTACACTTATTCCTGGGCAGGCGCTACCTCCTGCGCAGACTGCTGATGTATCATGGTTTCCGACGGAAAGTGCGTAGGGTACTTTAGCTTGTTCAAGTAGTTTGAGACCGCTACTAGCTCTCTCGTAATGGCTGTGCGTAGCGTCATCCCAATCTTGCAAATCCCCTACCTGTAATACATATTTGATATTGAGCTTATCTTTATTGCTTATTAGCCACTGGATTCTATTGGTAAACCTGGGGTATGCTCCCTGGCTTTGGACCTCTGCCTGTGTATCGGGAACAGATACAAGGGTAAAAGTAGAAGTATCCTGAGGTTTGTTATCTTTAAATTTAATGTTTCGGCCCCCGGATGCAGTTGAAGCACTTACGATCATATCGCTTGGAGCATTAGTTTCGGTCTCAAAAGATGCGGTAAAGGGGGATGCTTTTGTGGTAAGCAGTAATATGCTACCGACTACACCAATGGCTACGACTATAAATAGTCGCTTGTACTTATC
>JAKQIK010000006.1 GCA_029557395.1 bacterium | reverse complement strand
AGCAATGAGTAAGGTAGCACACTATCTACAAGAACACCTTGTCGGCGAGGTCTTGACTGGTGCGGACGCTAGGCGTCATTTCGCAACTGATACGAGTATATTTTCATTACCACCGGCTATCGTTATCTATCCTAGGAATGAAAACGATGTACGTAAGGCGACTAGATTCACATGGCAATTGGCTGAACGTGGCAAAATTATACCGATTACAGCTAGAGGTTCGGGTACTGATCAGACTGGTGCGGCCCTAGGTGCGGGTATTTTGATGGTATTTCCAGCCCACATGAACAAGATTCTTGAGCTCGATCCAAAAAACGGCAGTGCGGCGGTCCAGCCTGGATTGAATTATGGTAAGTTACAGCAGACACTACACACCCATGGTAGATTTTTGCCAGCATATCCAGCTTCTATAGAATACAGTACCATTGGCGGGGCAATTGCTAATAACGCAAGTGGTGAAAAAAGTCTAAAATATGGCTCTACAAGACAGTTTGTTCGCGCTCTACGTGTAGTGTTGGCCAACGGTGAAGTTATTGAAACTCGCCGTATCAGTAAGCGTGAACTAAACAAAAAACTTGGCCTCAGTAGTATGGAGGGCGATATTTACCGTGCTCTTGATGATTTGATAGAACAAAACAAAGATATTATCGAAAAATCACAGAAAGATGTAGTCAATAATTCATCTGGCTATGCTTTGGCCGATGTAAAACGCAAAGACGGCTCATTTGATCTGACACCACTAATAGTTGGTTCTCAGGGTACGTTGGCAATTGTAACCGAGGCAGTGATTGATACTGACATACATATTCCAAACCCGACCTTGGTAGTAGCTGAGTTTGATTCTATCGAATCTGCGACTGAAGCTGTTATAAAACTAAGAAATCTGCCTTCAATACCAAGTGCTATAGAGATGGTTGATGAACATTTGCTAAATTTTGTAGATACAATCAATCCCAATCACCTCAAAGGTGTGCTAGAAAAACCATTTAGCAAGATTTTGTTACTAATCGAGTTTGATGATACGAACGCAAGGGTTCGCAAGAAGATGATTAAAAAAACCAAAAAGATTATCGAAAGTAATTCTGGTACATTCAAGGTAGAAGAAGATATAGAAAAACAGGTTGATTATTGGAAAATAAGATATGCAGCATCAGCTGTAGTCGGTCATAGCAAGGGTGAGGCGAGGGCATTGCCTATTATCGAAGACGGAATTGTGCCGGTAGAAAAGGTTGGTGATTTTATCAACATGATCTATGAACTATTTAACAAGCACAAATTAGATGTTGCAGCATGGGGGTCTCTGGGTACGGGCAGTGTGCATGTGATGCCTATATTAAATGTCGGGCAAGTTGGTGATAGGCAAAAAATATTCAAAATTATGAAAGAATATTATGAAATCGTCATTGCACTAGGCGGATCAATTAGTGCTCAAAATGGCGACGGTAGAATCAGAGCTCCGTTTTTGGCACAAGAATATGGTGAAGATGTCTATCAACTGTTTGAGCAGGTAAAATCTATCTTTGACCCACATGGTACTATGAATCCGGGTGTCAAAGTCGGTGTTGGTATAGATGATATTAAGCCTTTGCTCAGAAGTGAATACTCACTTTCTCACATCTACGATCATCTTCCTAGAACCTAAAGTGTAATTTTTTTTACTGCTTTTTGTAAGCCTTGATAGCTTCAGATACTTGGCTATTATCTTTGAGATTTTCCCAGAATAAAACTTGATCGCGGTCTATGTACATTTCATCTTCTGGGCCGTGCAATTCTTCGCCTAGCTTGATGAGCTGGGTTTCACCTTGTTGTTTTTCTTCTTTGGGTTGAACTGGTTGCTGAATCTGTAGGTAGTATATGTCTGAGATTTTGATTGTTTCTTGGTCAGACTGAGCTAGTTTGCCAAAATACACCTGGCCGTTTGTCAAAAATAGTGCTTGGTATTTGTCGGACTTCACACCGACAAGGCTGATATCTTTATTGTTATGCTTAATGATGTAAACAGTACCGATACCTGCAATAATTATTACGAAAAGAACTATAAAAACACTAATAAGTATCCATTTGCCACGTTTTGATTTTTTCTTTGGTGGTAATGCTACAGGTCTATCAGCCTCTGTAGGCTCGGTCGTAGTACTAGTTTTTTTAGGAGGTTGTCTCCTGATTTGATCCATTAATTCCCCTCGTTCATTTAGCTTATCTTTATTATACGAAATATTAGTGTTTTATGCCATGGTTTTATCTGGCTACAAACCAATCAACAAGCTGACTGGCTGGTGCAGGTGTGCCGTAATTCAGTGTAAATCCATTGACCGTCTTGTTGGTAACATAGCAAGTAGTGTTCCAGTCTGGCGTACAGAACACTGCATAATTAGCGTCTGAGTGTGCTGTTCCAAAACTGACCGTTTGCGATGTAGCCGAAGCCGAAACCGCTATATTATATCCTCGCATATTATTACTAAAGGTAATATACGCCCCTTCTATATTAGCGTTTTTAACAGTCAAATTACCACCAGCATCAAACTTCGCCAAAGCAACCCCAGATGAATTCTGTAACTGCAATAGATCTCCTGTTTGACCTGCGATACCTTTAACTTTTAATACTGTAGCGCTTAAAGTACCTGCAGTATTGTTTACTTCCGTACCGTCATAAGCATTTACTATAAAGGTATTGTTACTTCTGTATGTCCTTACGCTACTATTACCGTATTCGATAGCCCCGCTGGAGTTTGAGAGAACTCCACCATCATCTGATAATCTATTGATACGAATTACGCCCATTCCCTCAAGTGGTGTGCCAGTAGGAGTGCTGGAGCTTCGTAGCGTAACGAGGGCATTATTACTAGCTGTTGTACCTATTTTTAATCGACCTAAATTATCCATAGAAGATAGCGTTGCACCGCTAGCATCTTGCCACTGTTGCAAGTCCGCAGTTTGGGCACTAGCACCTTTTACAAAAAGCGGTGTTGCGGTTGACGTAGAGCTTTGTAGGTACAAAGCATTCCAGGGGACGCTACCAGTACCTAGTTGGCCGAAAGAGCCGCGTCTACGTACTTCTGTGGAATATAACATAATCCCATTAGACCCGGGACCTATCTGAACGTAATTCATCCCTTGCACAACAATGTCACGTGTTGTGTCCCCGACAAAAATATCATTTCCGCCACCCCTACCAATAAGGTTCACAAAACTGCCACCACCAGAATATTCACCCTGTAAAAACTGATTAAAGCCTAATTTAATTGGTGCGCTTGGAGAATAATAAGAACCATTTGCCTGAATTGAGGCTATAGTACTGCCACTACTGTTTTGCCACTGTTGCAAATCCGCAGTTTGGCCGGAAGCTCCCTGAATAATCGCTCCGATACGACCTGCGCTTTGATTATATACATGCAATTGAGCATTTATACTGCCGGCAGCACCGCCAACGCGCAATCCTGAGCCGTTAAATTGACCAACTCGAACATTATTTGCACGAAAAATGACTCCATGAAAGCCAGCGGTACCAATCTCTAGTGAATTATTGCTCCCAGACTGCACGATATACGCATCTGAACCTCCACTCATAATAGTTAATGCCGTACTTCCACCGTTGTACGATCCCCTAAGAGTCAAAGTACCAGTAGCTCCTGAAGTAGCTAGCTTACCTACGACCAAACTCTGACCATCGGCACTAAAGTACGACGTTAGCTCGTTACTACTGTTGCGCCATTCCTGTAGATTGGCAGTTTGACCACTCGCCCCCTGAATTATAGCCCCAACCGAGCTAGAACTAGCACTCTGGATGTTAAAGTTTGCAACCTGAAGGCTAGTGCCATTCCAGACATAGCTACCAGATCCACTGCTAGTAGCATAATTACAATTATTACTAGCATCGCAGACTTGATAGCCATTTTGCAAAATGCC
The DNA here is from genome assembly GCA_029557395.1 of bacterium. Classification (GTDB taxonomy): domain Bacteria; phylum Patescibacteriota; class Saccharimonadia; order Saccharimonadales; family JACDBH01; genus JAGQMT01. Next base: position 1,608 of record JAKQIK010000006.1, on the reverse strand, counting down.
GGTTGCTGTAATGCCGGCAAAATTGTTGGTACCAGTGAAGGTATTTGTAGAGTTTTTTAGGGCAATATTAGAGGACAATCTGTTGTCACCCAGTGTGCCGTTTGAAATATTACTAGCGTTAGTGTAGTAGCTGGCTGATTGACCACCTAGTGACGAAGCGTCGACATTTTGTAAGTTAGAGCCATCTAGGGCAGGTAGTAGGCCGCCTGCGGTTAGTTGGACCAGTTGGCTTGCTCCATTGAACGTATTGCCTTGAACGGTTACATTGCTTGATAGCCTAGTATCTGATACTGTGCCACTACTTAGGCTATTGGCATTTATACTGGTAAGGCCAGAGCCATCACCGCTAATTATGCCTCCAGAATACACATCACCCGTGAAATTTGTATTGCCAGATCCATCTACCGTAATTCGAGTTGAGCCATTTGTGCGAATATGAAGTGGGTTATTATCGTTGGTACCGAGATTGGCCGGCGCTCCATAGCTGTTGCCGCCCTGGACAAACGAGTATCCAGCGCCAGAATATCCACAATTGTTTGAACTATCACAAATCTGATAGCCGTTTTGTGTGCCAGTCGAGCCGATATTGAGCCCACCTGCTGCGACCGAACCCTGAACAGTTTGGTTGCCAGTGAGAGTCTGATTGTTGAAGGTTGGATTTGATGTTTGGGAAATATCCTGGGCAGTACCTACGGCGATTGTATTGCCGTTTTGTGTGACAGTAGTCTGATTTGGCACTCCCTGCAACGAAACATCACCAGATTTGTTGTTAATAGTGATGACTCCTTTGTTAGTGATGGTCGTATTGTTTGGGCCACTTATTCCTATCCCGTCGCCAGCTTGATTAGACAGTTGTGCTAGCAGGTCATTTGCTACAGTCGAGACGGATCCGTTATCAGACTTAGACAAAGTTTCTAGGCGCTGGACTATCTGGTCGTACTGATCCTGAAGTTGCTTAGAAATATCATCTTTTTGGTCTTGTCTGAGCTGACGTATTTCTCGCGCCATAGTCTCTAGATGTTCGTCTTGCAGTTGTTTTTCGTTATCAAGTGCCTGTTGCATATTATTTTGAACGGTTAGCAACTGATTGGATTGATGCCTATTTTTAGCAAGTAAAAAGGCGAAGAATACGCCAGATAAGACGGCCAATATTATTAATATTAGCAATACTACACGAATATTATGGTTTGTATTTTTGCGAGAGCTATCTACAGTATTTTGAGGAATATTACTCACGGTGAGCCCTTATGGTAGTTGTAGGTAAGTTTTTGTTTGTATAGGCAATATGCATAGCATGAAAATCACACGCTATGTCCAAATAAGAATAGTTTTTGACCTCTGTATTTACCAAACAAATTACCTTATGTTATTACTTGAGCTTATTATAGCAAAAAGCATAAGTTAAAAGAATTATTTTTGTAGGTGTTAAATATGTTTATCAAAAATGTCGTAAATAGTAAAAAACTGTCCTATTGACAGTTTTTTTGTCTGGTGGACTACTATTCGCAAGTCCGAACCTATTTTGAGCGCAATGTCTGACGGACACAAGCCCCGCCGCCCGTTTTGACAAAGCCAAAACGCGCCCCGCCAGAAAAAACCAGCCTTTGC
>JAKQIK010000017.1 GCA_029557395.1 bacterium | reverse complement strand
TCATATGTGCGCTTAATTACTATATTCATACTTCTACTGTATACCCCTTGCTACACCTTGGCAAATTCACTAAATCCTAGTGCAAGTTGTTAGCTAATTTATTTCTATAAAAAACTTATTGACAATACCCCCTGGGGGTATTAAATTATCTGTATGAAGAAAGATATAAAACAACGTGCCAACCATAGAATCAAAATAATTGAGGGCCAGATAAACGGACTACACAAGATGATTGACAGTGAAAAATACTGTATGGATATACTCACGCAAAGTCTAGCAATCCAAAAATCACTATCATCTCTCAACAAGCTTATTCTCGAAAATCATATATCTACTCATATTGCCCATATGATGTCCACGGATGATCCAGCCGATCACGAAACAGCCCTAGAAGAACTAATGAAACTATATGAACTCAATAATATTCGGGCAAAGTAAATTCCAACATGGACCATAACTCACATCACAATCATTCTCATCATCACGAAACAGCTACTAGGTCTGATGGAAATCCTCAAGGGCACAATCATCATGAACATAGTCATCTAGCTCACGACAAACATGATGACCACGATAAACACGCTGGTCATTCGGTAGCTATGTTTCGTGATAAATTTTGGGTTTGTCTCGTACTTTCTCTACCCGTACTTGCCTATTCGGAAATGATTCAAAATTGGTTTCGTTTCCAGCCCCCAACATTCCCGGGCTCACAATATATCCCTTTTATTCTGAGTACGGTTATTTTTCTATACGGTGGCCTAGTATTTATCAAGGGTGCATGGAGTGAACTCAAAACAAAATCGCCAGGTATGATGACACTGATTAGCTTGGCTATTATCACAGCTTTTGGCTACAGTATCGCTACTCAATTTTGGCTTATGGGTGAAGGTTTCTTCTGGGAACTCGCCACCCTAATTACAATCATGCTACTTGGCCACTGGCTCGAGATGGCCTCTATAGCCAGGGCAGAAAACGCCCTGGGCGAACTTTCACAACTCCTACCAGACAAAGCTCTGAAATTTATTAATGGTAAACCAGTAGAAGTCTTTTTAGACGATTTGCATACGAGTGATCATATTTTAATACGTCCAGGTACAAGTATACCCGTCGACGGATTAGTTATAGAAGGAACATCGTCGGTCAATGAAGCAATTATCACAGGTGAGAGTAGGCCAAGCACAAAATCACTTGGAGATCAGGTAGTAGCCGGGACAATCAATCAAGATGGCTCTCTGACTGTCAAAGTCACTAAACTTGGAAACGATACTACTCTGGCGGGGATAATGCGACTAGTGGCTGAAGCGCAAAGCTCTAAGTCCAGCACACAAGTTCTGGCTGACAAAGCGGCTTTTGTATTGACTATTGTTGCGATAGTCTCTAGTGTGATTACATTTATTTACTGGCTTATTACCAAAGACGCAAACTTTGCCCTCGAACGTTCTGTGACGGTATTGATTATTGCCTGTCCTCATGCACTAGGTCTAGCAATACCACTAGTCGTATCAATATCTACCGCCCTATCAGCCCGTAACGGACTGTTAATACGTAGGCGACTTGCGCTAGAATCGGCCCACAAAATTAACTGGGTTATTTTCGACAAAACCGGTACACTCACAGAAGGAAAACACGGTGTAACCGATATCTGGACAACCAAAGGCTACACCAAGGATGACATTCTGCATCTCACGGCCAGCTTGGAACAAAATAGCGAACATATTATTGGTATGGGTATAGTAAATGAAGCAATTTCCAAACACATCCACTTGGATAAAGTAACTAACTTCACCACCCTACCAGGACTTGGCGTCAAAGGTACTTTGCACGGCAAAGACGAATACCTAGCAACAAGTTTTCGCTATCTCAAAGAAAACAAGATCACTGTTCCGGCCAGTATCAAACGTCATACCTCACGAGCATCAAAAGAAGGAAAAACGGAAGTATATCTTATCAATTCAGATAATAAAGTCATCGGAGCCCTTGCTCTAGCTGACAAAATAAGGCCACAGTCCAAAAAAATTGTTAGCTTGTTACAAAAAGAGAATATAAAAGTTGCAATGGCTACTGGAGACAGTCAAGATGTAGCCACTCACGTTGCAAAACAACTCGGCCTGGATGAATATTTTGCCGAAGCAAAACCAGAAGAAAAAGCCAAAAGAATCAAACAACTTCAATCAAAAGGCAATAAGGTAGCTTTTGTTGGTGATGGTATCAATGACGCACCTGCTCTAACTATAGCGGATATTGGCCTTGCTATAGGTGCGGGGACGGATATAGCTATCAAGTCTGCTGATATAATTTTGGTCAAAAATGACCCTAGGGATGTCTTGAAAGTAATAGGCTTGTCAAAAATTACACATCGTAAAATGGTCCAGAACTTAATCTGGGCAACAGGATATAATGTCCTAGCTATTCCACTAGCAGCCGGACTTTTCTACGGCTATGGCATATTACTATCACCCGCGGTAGGAGCTATATTGATGTCAATATCAACAATTGTCGTCGCCATAAATGCACAATTATTGAGAGCTACCCCAGCCAAAAACGCTATTAGCTAAGGGCCTTTAGGCAACCAAAAAAGTACTGTATGATAAAAGAACTACGGAGAATACAGGATTGAAACAGAATAAAGTAGTTATATTTTTTCTTGGTACATTATTGGCAAGTATTATTATTGCCAACATCATCTCTTATGAAAATAAAGCAAAGAACAATAGACAACTTGCCATAGCTAGTCAAAATGCAGTAGCAAATGAAAAAGAAAAAAACAACTCTACTAAAACTGCCAATGATTCAAAAAATACTGATTGCAAAAACAAAAAATGTATCGCTTTAACATTTGATGATGGACCTAGTAAATACAGTAATGAAATACTAGACATACTAAAGAGCAACAATGCCAAGGCAAGTTTTTTCTATATCGGAGCACACCTATCGAGCCATGTGAACGAGGTCAAACGAACGAGTACCGAAGGTCATGATATCGGTAATCATACTTGGGATCATATCAATCTAAACAAAATTGCTGACACCCAACTACAAGATCAGATAAATCGGACAAATGATGAGATAGCAAGAATCACCGGACAAAAACCTGTACTGCTTAGACCGCCTTTTGGATCACTAAGTAGTGATAGATTCTCGCTAATCGGCAAAATGTCGGTTGTTCAGTGGAGCGTTGATCCGGATGACTGGAAAGATAAAGATGCAAATGTTATATATGATCGCGTCATGCAGGCGGTAGCAAATGGCAATATTGTAATATCACACGAAATCTATCAGAGTAGTATCGATGCATACAAAAGAATAATCCCCGACCTTATCAAGCAAGGGTATAGCCTGGTAACAATCACAGATATGTTCGATATCGACCTAGCAGATCCCCTACTCAAAGCCTATTATTCCACAAACAAAATTCTATAAATTTTGTTATAATTTGCATATGGTTTATTCTGCAAGACCGCAGAGATCCGGGAGGAGACTCAACAAAAAAAACCCATCCAAGATCCTTATTATTTTTGGTATTTTTGTTTTATTTGTACTCGTTGGCGTAGGATTATTTGTTTTCCTTAAGCCCGACAAAAAGCAAGCTGTACCGAACCATCTAAAGTTTGACAGTTCTGTTACTGAAACCGAAAAATCCCAGATTACCACGGCAATTAATGACCAAAATATCAAGCTAGATGACGATGTTACTATTAGTGCAAAATCCGTTCTCGAAGCACCAGACCAAAAATATATCCTATCGGCTTATGTACCTATTACCG